>NZ_VULV01000002.1:0-320089 GCF_009696495.1 Bifidobacterium sp. WCA-178-WT-4B
AAGAGAAGATTTGCGGCGGTCATGGCCCAGGTGAGACGCCCGGTCCCATTCCGAACCCGGAAGCTAAGGCCTGGCACGGCGATGGTACTGCACTCGACAGGGTGTGGGAGAGTAGCACGCCGCCGCATCACACGTACAGGAAGCCCCGATACCTTGAAGGTACCGGGGCTTCCCGCATATCCGAAACCAACAAGACAAGACACCGACAAGACATAGGCTCTCGCAACTAGGGTGCGGCCGAATCGAAAGCATATAGAAGAGGGAACCCTCAAATGACGGAGAGTTCCCTCTTTGCGTATCTGGACCTATAAAGGTCTAGAAATTGAAATTGTCAGGATCGGCACCGTTGCGCTTGCCGGTGTTGATGGCGGAAATGGCGGTCATATCATCGACTGTTAGGTTGAAGTCGAAGACCTCGAAGTTCTGCTTGATACGCTCGGCATGGGTGGACTTGGGCAGCACGACGATGCCGCGCTGGATGTGCCAGCGAATCACCACTTGGGCAGGTGACTTGCCGTACTTGGCACCGATCTCGGCCAATACTGGGTTGCTCAGCAGGTTGCCGCCGGTACCGCCGAGCGGACTCCAAGCTTCAGTGTGAATGCCTTTGGCGCGTAGCTGTCCGATAAGTTCCTGATTGGTGAACTGCGGAGAAGACTCAATCTGGTCTACGGCAGGCACCATATCGTTGTGGGTCAGCAGCTCATCAATATGATGCTTTTGGAAGTTACTGACGCCAATGGCCTTGGCACGGGCAGAGGCATAAATCTCCTGCAAGTCATCCCATGCCTGCTGCCAGCCGTCTGCCGGCCAGTGAATCAGATACAGATCCACATAATCCACGCCCAAGCGGTCGAGGCTTTCTTGGAATGCATCCTTGCCACGGCGTGCGCGAATATCGTCATTCCACAGCTTGGTGGTCAAGAAGAAATCGCTGCGCGGCACACCAGCACGGCGAATACCTTCACCTACTGAGGCTTCGTTGCGGTAAATCATTGCGGTATCGATATGACGGTAGCCATTCTCCAGAGCCGTCTGCACCGCGTTCACTGTAGTATCACCATCCGGTGTCTGGAATACGCCCAAGCCCACCTGCGGGATGACAGTGCCGTTGTCCAGCATAATTGTCGATTGAATTGCCATAATGCCTCACTAGTCGTAGTATTCGTTCAATTTCCCATTCTAGAAACAAGACGATGCAATGAGCCGCGTTTCGCGGGCAAAGAATTGCGTAATGTTGGCGTGATTCTCGTTCATTAGGTCATTATTGCATTCATTAGGTCAATGGGTCCAGGGTCTTCGGCATCAGAACCCAGTCATTACGCCATTCCTGAAGAGCCGTCTTACGGCATACCGACCTAATGAACGTGAAATCGGCCTAATGAATGCAACGAGTAAGCGGCTACGATAATAACCAGTAGAATCACAACCCAGATTGAAGGGGAGAGCACGTGGCAGAGGAATATGTGGCTGCATTCGATGCAGGGACCACGGCGTTGAAGGGTGCCTTGGTTGATAGGCGAGGCCGTATCGTAGCCAGTGCGAGTAGTGAGCTTAACCTTATTATCAACGGCGACTATCGGGAACAGAGCCCCGACCAATGGTGGCAAGCCTTCTGCACGGTTTCCAAGCACATGATTGAGCAAGCGCGGCAATCCGAGTCAAAATTCAATGTGACTCGCATTCGTGGCATCATCTTCAGCGGTCAGATGCAGGATGTTATTGCTTTGAACGGCGAGCTCAATCCCGTCCACAATGCCATTCTGTATTCGGATGGCCGAGCCGAGGAACAGGCCAAGCAACTCGCCGAGACATATCAGGGCGGTGCAGAACGTTTCCTGAACACCGTTGGCAACCGGCTCGAAGGCTGCTTGCCGTTGCCGAAGCTCATGTGGCTGCGCGAACACGAGTCGGAAACGTACGCGCGCATTCGTCATGTATTGATCAGTTCCAAGGATTACTTGATTGCCCAATTGACCGGCGAATGCGTGGGCGATGTGGCGGCGTGCTCCACAGCTGGGGCCATGAATATCCGTAATGGCCAGTGGGATGCCGAATTATGCGAGGTTGCAGAAATCGACATGACCATATTGCCGCAACTGCATAATCCGCAGGACTGCATTAGCATAGTGACGGAATCCGCTGCACAACGCGCCGGTTTCTCCGCTGGAACTGCGGTATACGCGGGCATTGGCGATGCGGGTGCCACCACGCTGGCCAGCGGTGTCAGCCGCCCCGGCCAATACAACATCAATATCGGCACCTCAGGTTGGATTGCCACCGTTTCGCCCGAACCGTTCACCGACAAGCCCGGTGCTGCGAATCTGGCATTTGGTGTGGAAGAAGGATTCGTGAATGCGGTGCCATTCCTCAACGCCGGCGACGTACATAAATGGGTTACCGGCGTATTCGCTGATGGCGATTACGCAGAGGCGCATCGTCTTATCGAAACATCCGAACCCGGCTCCAACGGTGTGATGTGCCTGCCCTATTTGGTAGGGGAGCGGTTCCCCGTAATGAACCCGAATATTCGCGGGGCCTATGTTGGCCTCGATCCAGACACCACCAAGGCAGACATGATGCGTGCCGCGCTTGAGGGCGTGGCCTTCTCCATTCGTCAAGGTATGGAAAGCTTTGATGCCGAGCCTACCGAGATTTCCCTGATTGGCGGCGGAGCCAGAGAAAATGCGTGGTGCCAGATTCTGGCCGATGTATTGGAGCATCCCATCGAAGTGTTCGCCAATGCCGATATTCTGCCAGCAGTGGCGATGGCCTCGTTGGTGTTCAATGCACCAGACCTGCTGCAATCCGTATGTGAACGCACCGTATATCAGCCGAATCCTGACACCGCACGCACATATGCCGACGCATACCGGCGATTCCTGAGCCTCTACCCAATGCTGCGAACGATGGATTAGGGACTTAGTATCATGAGGCAATCGGCGAATTTGGTCCGCAAACATATAGTGGTCGCCGGACTGGTGCAAGGCGTGGGATTCCGTTATTTTACGATGACTCAGGCGCGTCGGCTTGGTGTACAGGGCTGGGTGCGCAATTGCCGCGATGGCTCGGTTGAGCTGGAGGCACAAGGTAGCAGCGACGCAGTGCAAGCCTTGGTTGAGCAATTAGCCATTGGTCCGCGATGGTCTGAAGTGAGTCACGTCGCCGTGCATGACATGCCGATTATCGATGAGACCGCTCGGGCATTTGGCGTGCATCAATAACCTGCATCACGAATCCACATCACGAACGATAATCTCACGATACGGGTGAACATGGGCGTTCCTCGCCGCTTAGGCCCCTCACGTTGGTACGATGGGGCTTTATGAGTGAGAACATCATGCGAATCATTGACCTGCGTGGTCAGCACCTGTCCCGTGCCGAACTGCTCGCCGCGATGCCGCGCGCCGCAATGGGCACTTCCGAAGCCACCGATCTGGTGCGTCCGATTCTGGACGATGTCAAGGAACGCGGTGCCGCGGCCCTGCGCGACTTCGAGGAGAAGTTCGATCATGTGCGTCCCAAGAACCTGCGCGTGCCGGTCGAGGCGATCAAGGACGCCCTGACCACGCTCGACCCCGAAGTGCGCGCTGCCATCGAGGAATCGGTGCGCCGCGCCCGCGCCGTGGCCGCCAACCAGGTGCCGAAGGACTTCTACACCGACCTCGCCGAAGGTGCCCGCGTGGCCGAACGCTGGATTCCGATTCAGCGCGTCGGCCTGTATGTGCCCGGCGGCAAGGCCGTCTACCCGAGCTCCGTCATCATGAACGCTGTGCCGGCCCAGGCCGCCGGTGTCGAATCGCTGGCCATTGCCACACCGCCCGCCCGCGACAATGAGGAAGGCCTGCCGAACAAGACCATCCTCGCCACCTGCGCCATCCTCGGTGTTGACGAGGTATACGCGGTCGGCGGCGCTCAGGCCATCGCCATGTTCGCATACGGCGCCAAGGGCAGCGAGCCACAAGATGGCGACATCCTGTGCGATCCGGTCGACAAGATCACCGGCCCGGGCAACATCTTCGTGGCCACCGCCAAGTCGCTGGTCTCCGCATTCGTGGGCATCGACGCGGTCGCCGGCCCCACCGAAATCGGCATCATCGCCGATGCAACCGCCAACCCGAGTCTGCTGGCCGCCGACCTCATCGGCCAGGCTGAGCATGATGAGCTCGCCGGTTCCGTGCTGTTCACCGACTCCACCGAGATTGCCGACAAGGTGCAGGAGAACCTCAAGTACCGCGTGCCGCGTACCGAGCACGCCGAGCGTGTCCACACGTCACTGTCCGGCACCCAGTCTGCCATCGTGCTGACCGACGGTCTCGACCAGTCCATCGACGCGGCCAACGCCTACGCCGCCGAACACCTTGAGATTCAGACCAAGGATGCCGATGCTGTCGTCAAGCGCATCAAGAACGCCGGTGCCATCTTCCGCGGCCCGTACTCCCCGGTGCCGCTGGGCGACTACATGTCCGGCTCCAACCACGTGCTGCCCACCGGCGGCACCGCCCGCTTCGCCGCCGGCCTCGGCGTGCACACCTTCATGAAGCCGGTCGAAGTCATCGAATACGACGAGGAAGGCCTGAAGGCACTCGCCGCCCGCATCAACGCCTTCGCGGTGTCCGAGGACCTGCCCGCCCACGGCGAGTGCGTGCTCTCCCGCTTCGTCAAGGATCCGTATGACAAGGCCACCCTGCGCGAGCAGGAGAAGGGAGCCGGTCTGCGATGAGCTCGATTCCCGCAAACCTGCCGTTGCGCAACGACCTGATCGGTGAGGAGCCGTACGGCGCTCCCCAGCTGGACGTGCCGGTGTGCCTGAACGTCAACGAGAACCCGTATGCGCCGGACCCGGCCGTATGCGACACCATCGCCAAGCGTGTGCGTGAAATCGCCCCCACGCTCAACCGATACCCGGACCGTGAGCACATCGAATTGCGTCAGGCATTCTCCGATTACCTGGCCCGCGAATCCGGTACCCGTCTGGACGTGGACGAGCTGTGGGGCGCGAACGGCTCCAACGAGATCATGCTCCAGCTGTTCCAGGCTTTCGGCGGTCCGGGCCGCACCGCACTCGGTGCCGACCCGACGTACTCCATGTACCCGGAGTACGCCCGCGACACCTTCACCGGTTGGAAGCTTGCCCACCGCAACGCCGACTTCACGCTGAACGTCGACAAGGTGCTTGAGGCCATCGCCGAGGTCAAGCCCTCGATGGTGCTGCTCACCAGACCAAACAACCCGACTGGCACCCCGTTGCCGATGGAGGATATCGAGTGTATTCTCGCTGCCTGCGAAACCGCTGAAGTGGCCGGCGCGGGCGAGGGCGTGCACCCGATTCTCGTCATCGACGAAGCGTACGTGGAATTCCGCAAGCCAGGCACCCCGAGCGCCGTGAGCCTGATTAAGGACCACCCGAACCTGGCCGTAAGCCGCACCATGAGCAAGGCCTTTGCCTTCGCCGGAGCGCGAGTCGGCTACCTAGCCGCATCCAAGGGCATCATCGACTGCGTGCGCATCGTACGCATGCCGTACCACCTGTCCGCCGTGACCCAGGCCGCCGCACTGGCTGCCTTCGAACACACCGATGAACAGCTGAGCCGTGTCGAGCACCTGCGCGAAACCCGCGAGGCCACCGCCGCATGGCTCAAGGAACAGACCTACAAGGACCAGCCGCTTGAAGTGGCCGAATCCGGCTCGAACTTCCTTCTGTTCGGCGGGCACTTCGACAAGCGCGAAGCCATCTTCGACGAGCTCCTGAAGCGCGGCGTACTCATCCGCGTGGTCGGACCGGACGGTTGGCTGCGCGTGTGCATGGGCACCGACGAGGAGATGGAGACCTTCCGTAACGCCCTTGTTGAAGTGCTTCGTATAGTGGAAGCAGCATAAGGGACGTTTCTTTCCGATTGCGGCGAGACCCGAAGCGATTCGAGTCCCGCCGCAATCCAATATGACGAATCACACAGGAGACATGATGGCAAGAACCGCGCACATCGTCCGCGAAACCAGCGAATCACACATCGACCTCGAACTGAACCTCGACGGCACCGGCAAAACCGATATCGATACATCCGTGCCGTTCTACAACCATATGATGAACGCGCTCGGCAAGCATTCGCTGATCGACCTGACCATCCACGCCCACGGCGACACCGACATCGATGTGCACCACACCGTGGAAGATACGGCCATCGTGTTCGGCGAAGCCCTGAAGCAGGCTCTCGGCGACAAGAAAGGCATCCGCCGCTTCGCCGACGCCACCGTGCCGCTCGACGAGGCGCTGGCCAAGGCCGTGGTCGACATTTCCGGCCGCCCGTACTGCGTGTGCAGCGGCGAGCCCGAAGGCTACGAATTCTGCATGATCGGCGGGCACTTCACCGGCTCGCTGGTCCGCCACGTCATGGAATCCATCGCCTTCCACGCCGGCATCTGCCTGCACATGCAGGTGCTCGCCGGCCGCGACCCGCACCACATCGCTGAAGCCGAATTCAAGGCGCTGGCCCGTGCGCTGCGCTTCGCCATGGAAATCGACCCGCGTGTAGACGGCGTGCCCAGCACCAAGGGAGCCCTGTGATGGCCGGCGACAAGTTCGATCCGGACGAATCGCACTTCTCCGACGAGGAGCTTGAGGCCGCGCTCGCCGGATTCGAGAAAGAATTCGCGGACGATTCGGCATCCGGCGATGCCAGTGATACCAGTGATGCCGCTGAAACAGCGGACGCTGCTTCAGCGAAGTCCGATTCCGACGCGAATGATGATACGGCTGATAAGGCTTCCGCTGATTCCAGCCAGCCTATGACCGATGACGTCACCGGGTCCGTCGCTGATGCGGTGAACGAGGCCATGGCCGACGTGGTCGACCCCTCGCTCGGCTTCGACAACGAACTCGCTGGACTGTTGGGCAATAAGGCGAAGGTGGCGTTGATCGTCACCCGTCTTGCCTCCGCCGAACTGTTGGCCGCGTTCTGCCAGCTGTCAGATATCTCCGCCGCATGCATCGGTGCCAATCAGGGGGCCGTCGCGGTGCTGAAGAATCTGGACGGCGACGGCCCGGAAGCCGCAGCCAAGGACCTGACCACCGTGGTATCCGGCATGGCCGTGATTCTTGCAGTCAATCGTGCCGACAAGCTCGAAGTGGCCATGTACGTGCAGGGAGAGGCCGGACAGAGTTTCGCGCCGCCCGTGCTGTTCACCTCCACACCGCGCTTCGTCGAGGACCTGATGCTCGGCATCGTAACTCTGAACCAACTCAAGACCCAAGGGTTTGAAGTGGTGGATTCCGCTGGACTCGACCATGACCAGGCGATGCAGATTCTCGCCAACCATACCAGACGCGGACGTGGCGGGCGCGGCTCCCGCATCGAATAGACGCCAACCAACCAGTAGGGGATAGGAGAGAATATGACCACAGCGGTTGTTTTCGATTACGGTTTCGGCAATGTACGTTCCATGGTGCGTGCGCTCGCCAATCTTGGCGTCGACACCACTCTCACCTCCGATTATCGTCAGGCGCTGGAGGCCGACGGTCTGGTCGTGCCGGGCGTGGGCGCGTTCGCCGCATGTATGGAGGGTCTGAAGAAGGTCGACGGCGACCGTGTGATCTATGATCGCATCCGCGCCGGCCGTCCGGTGCTTGGCGTGTGCGTGGGCGAGCAGATCATGTTCGAACACGGTCTGGAGCACGGGGTCCATGCCGCGGGCATCGGGCTGATCGGCGGTTCGGTGAACCTGCTGGACGCCGACGTGGTGCCTCACATGGGATGGGACACGATCGAGGCCGCCCCCGATTCGGTGCTGCTCAACGGCGTGGAGAACGAACGGTTCTACTTCGTGCACTCCTACGCCGCGATGGAAGTGAAGCCGGTGGATACGTCTCGTTTCGACATTGATCTGAGCGGTGCGCCCGAACGCGCGAGCTGGTGCTCGTACGGCCGGTCGCGTTTCGTGGCCGCCTATGAACACGGCCCGCTGTCCGCCACGCAATTCCACCCGGAAAAGTCCGGAGACGCCGGTGCCCAGCTCCTCAAGAACTGGATCGCCACACTGTAAAAAGCATGAAGCTCCCTCTGACGAGAGAGCTCAAATCGTGTATATGTAACTGAAGAAAGGCTCTTCTTATGTCGTTGACTCTGCTGCCCGCCGTCGATGTACGCGATGGCAAGGCCGTGCGCCTACGCCAGGGTGAATCCGGTTCCGAAACCGATTACGGTTCGCCGTTCGAGGCCGCCCGTACTTGGGTTGAGGCCGGTGCCGAATGGATTCACCTGGTCGACCTTGATGCCGCTTTCGGTACGGGCAACAATCGCGATCAGCTGCGTGAAATCGTTCACGAGCTTGGCGACCGCGTGAACATCGAACTGTCCGGCGGCGTGCGCGATGACGCTTCGTTGGACGCGGCCCTTGAGGCCGGTGCCGCCCGAGTGAACATCGGCACCGCCGCTTTGGAGAATCCGGATTGGACCGCTTCGGTCATCAAGAAGTACGGCGACCGCGTGGCTGTTGGTCTGGATGTGCGCGGTCACACACTGGCGGCGCGCGGCTGGACACGCGAAGGCGGTGACCTGTTTGAGACCATGAAGTTCCTTGACTCCGTGGGCTGCTCGCGTTATGTGGTCACCGACGTGGCCAAGGACGGCATGATGTCCGGCCCGAACATCCAACTGCTGCGTGAAGTCGCCGAACGCACCGACGCCAAGGTCACGGCTTCCGGTGGTATCTCCAAGCTGGACGATTTGCGCGCCATCAAGGAACTGGCTGAAATTGGTGTTGATTCTGCCATCCTCGGCAAGTCCCTCTATGCACGTGCGTTCACGCTCCAGGAAGCGCTCGCAGTCGCGAAGTAGACAAAGGACTCGCCTTGGCGAGACTGTTAATCTGCTTTCGCTCAGCTATCGCTTCACTCAGGTCTCGCCTACGGGCAGCCCACTGGGCTGTCCGCTTAACGGCTCAGCACGGGAGGTCGCCGGATTTGAGGAGTTTCTTGAAGACGGCGTAGTCTTCATCATTCTGTTCGGCGTAGCTGACGGCGAATGAGGCGATGGCCTGATCGAATTCGTCGGTGCCACCCATGTAATTGGCAATCGCGATCGAATCGCCGGTTCGCTCATAGTCACTACCATAGTGCCGTGCCGGCATGGGCCCGAGCCATGCCTGACATGCGGACCGGGGCATGTTGATGAAATATCGCGACTCGCTGGTGACGAACAGTGAGATGTTAACGCCCCTCGTAACACGGTTATGGAACGATAGGCGACTATGGATAAACAGCAGGAGTTTGCGCTGCGCACGGTCGAAGAACGCGACGTGCGCTTTATTCGTCTGTGGTTCACGGACGTGTTGGGAACACTGAAGTCCGTGGCGATTGCTCCGGCCGAACTGGAAGCCGCGTTCGAGGAGGGGCTCGGCTTCGACGGCTCCGCCATCGAGGGCATGACCCGTGTATCCGAGGACGACATGATCGTCCAGCCCGACCCTTCGACGTTCCAGATCCTGCCGTGGCGGGGCGGCCCGCAAGGCACCGCCCGCATGTTCTGCGACATCCTGACCCCGGACGGCGAACCCTCGCTCGGCGATCCCCGGCATGTGCTGAAGCGCACGCTCGCCAAGGCCAAGGACAAGGGCTTCACGTTCTACGTGCATCCGGAAATCGAGTTCTACCTGTTCGAAAGCCAGGACGACTGGTCCAAGACCCCGACCCCGATCGACGAGGGCGGCTACTTCGACCACGTGCCTCGCAGCCCAGGCATGGACTTCCGCCGCGCCACCGTGAACATGCTCGAGCAAATGGGCATCTCGGTGGAATACTCGCACCATGAGGCGGGGCCAGGCCAGAACGAGATCGATCTGCGATACGCGGACGCGCTCACCATGGCCGACAACATCATGACATTCCGTACGGTGGTCAAGGAGATTTCCTTGGAGCGCGGCATCCACGCCAGCTTCATGCCCAAGCCCCTGGCCGACGCGCCCGGTTCCGGCATGCACACGCACCTGAGCCTGTTCGAAGGCGATTCCAACGCCTTCTACGAGGCGGGCCAGGAGTTCAACATGTCCCTGACCGCCCGCCAGTTCGCCGCCGGCGTCCTGTACCATGCGGCCGAAATCTGCGCGGTCACCGACCAGTACGTCAACTCGTACAAGCGCCTGTGGGGCGGCAACGAGGCGCCGAGCTACATCTGCTGGGGCCACAACAACCGTTCCGCGCTGCTGCGTATCCCGCAGTACAAGCCGGGCAAGGGCAACTCCGCGCGCATGGAGTTCCGTGCGCTCGACCCGGTGGCCAACCCATACCTTGCCTACTCGGTGCTGTTGGCCGCCGGTCTCGATGGCATCGATAAGCAGATGCAGTTGGGCGAGCCCACCAGTGATGACGTGTGGGAGCTCACCGACGGCGAACGTCAGGCCATGGGCATTCAGCCGCTGCCGCGCTCGCTGGACGAGGCGCTGAAGATCATGGAGAAATCCGACTTCGTGGCCGACGTGCTCGGCGAACACGCCTTCGGCTACTTCCTGGACAACAAGCACCAGGAGTGGGAGGACTACAATCATCAGGTCACGCCGTTCGAACTGAAGAAGTACCTGCCGAAGCTGTGATGGAGGAGAGTGTCCCGAGATGAACGCACCGATGGACGGAGCAGGTGCCGGTCGTTTCTTCAACCCGCAGGTCGCCGTCCTGGTGACCGTCACCTTCATGCTGGGCATGAGCGAATTCGTGGTGGTCGGCATCCTTCCCGACATCGCCTCCGGCCTTCGGGTCTCCGAGGTGACCGCGGGCAATCTGGTGGCCCTCTTCGCGTTCGTGTACGCGCCCTGCACGCCGCTCGGCTCCGCCCTGTCGGCGCGGTTCCCCCGCTTCGCCACCTATATGGCGCTGATGGGCGTGTTCCTGGCGGGCAATGTCCTGTGCGTCCTCGCGCCGAACTATCCGGTGCTGCTGGTCGCCCGGCTGCTCATCGCGTCGGTGTCCGGCACGCTGGTGGCCGTTTCCATGACCTTCGCGCCCGACGTGACTACCGACAAATACCGCACCAAGTTCATCGCCTGGGTGTTTTCGGGATTCTCCATCGCCTCCGTGGTCGGTGTGCCGGTTGGCACCTGGGTTGCCGCCGCCTTCGGCTGGCGGGCCTCCTTCGCCCTGATTTCGATCCTCACCGCCATGCTGATGGCGCTGATGGCCGTGGTGCTGCCGCGTAATTCCCACCCGGCGCGAATCGGGTTCCTCCGGCAGTTCCGTCTGTTCTTCGACCGTCGCATCCAGCTTGGCGTGGCGGACGTGGTGTTCGGTGCGGCCGCATCCTATGTCTTCTACACCTATCTGACGCCTATCATGCGCGACGAGATCGGTGTGCCCGAGCACATGATCAGCATCGGCCTGGTGATATACGGTTGCGCCTGCCTGTGGAGCAACCTGTACGGCGGCACGTTGGCCGACAAGGGACATGGCGTGGAGCCGTTGACCCACATGCGCCCGGTCTACGGCGCTCAGGCCGTCTGCCTGTGCCTGCTGGCGTTCGCGTCGCTGGTGCCGGTCGCCGGAGCGCTGCTGCTGGTGGCGCTCGGCATGTTCATGTACCTGCAGAACGCCTCCTCCCAGGTGCTGTACATGGACGTGGCGTACCAGTCCCACCCCGGTTCGGTGAATCTGGCCGCTTCTCTGAATTCCATGTCGTTCAACATCGGCATCGCCATCGGCTCCGCGGTCGGAGGCATGGTCAACGACGCCCTTGGTCTGGCTTGGCTTGGCCCGTTCGGCGCGATTTTCGCGCTGCTCGCGGTCGGCACCACGACCCTGCTGCGTCCGTACGTCAGCCCGGTCGGGGAATGACGGGTGGCGTGACGCGCGGGAACGAAGGGTTTTTCCCGCGTGTCCCCGCGGCATGCCTTATCCGCCGATTGCCGTCCATTGATAACCTGCTATCCAAATAACCGATAAGGCCACAGCATGTCATCCTGCTGCGAAACCTTAATGTTAGGACACCGGCTGCAGGGGGACCCGGCTCACGGGCGCCCACCTGCGCGGATTGATGATTATCGGCATGTTCAGCGTGAAAATGGGGATGACAATATGACGGATGCGACGGCGAAAGCCGCGCCGAAGGCGGAAAGACGGCGGCGCGTTCTCCGTTCCGGCGCTCGCTCATCGATAGTGGTCGGCGGCGCCATCGTGCTGTTCTTCGTGCTGCTGGCGGTGCTGGCCGGGCCGTTGTCGGCCATCACCGGCAACGACCCGTACGCCGAGCATCCCGAGGCCTTGGGTGCCGGGTCGGTGCCGGCCGGATTCGGCGGCGGCATCAGTGCCCGGCACTGGTTCGGCGTCACCCCGCTGCGCGGCGTCGACCTGTTCTCCATCGTGGCGTACGGCTCACGGATCTCGCTGGGCATCGGCGTCGTCTCGTCGGTCATCTCGCTGGTCATCGGCGTGGCGCTCGGGCTGCTGGCCGGCTATTTCCCCGGGTTGGTCGATGCGCTGATCTCGCGCACGATGGACGTCTTCTTCGGCTTCCCGTTCCTGATCTTCGCGATCGCGCTGTCGGCGGTGGTGCCGCAGAGCTTCCCGAGGCCGGTGCTGCTGACGCTAGTGCTCGGATTCTTCGGATGGCCCGGCATCGCGCGTCTTGTCCGGGGGCAGACGCTGACGCTGAGCAAGCGCAATTTCGCCGTCGCGTCCAAGGTGATGGGCGCCTCGCCTGCCCATGTGCTGTGGCATCAGATCCTGCCGAACCTCATGCCGCTGCTCATCGTCAACATCACGCTGTCGATCCCCGGGCGCATCGGCGCCGAGGCGGGCCTGTCGTTCCTCGGCGTCGGCATGAACCCGCCGACGCCCTCATGGGGCCGGTCCATCTCCGACGCCGTGCAGTGGGCCCTGGTCGACCCGATGTATCTGATCTTCCCGGGCGCCGCCCTGTTCCTGCTGACCTTCGGCTTCAACCTGCTTGGCGATGGCCTGAGCGACGCCATCGACCCGCGCAAGGGGGTACGTGCATGAGAATCCTGCAATACATCGGCAAGCGCGTGGCGAGCTCGATCGTCGTCATCCTGCTCATCACGCTGGCGCTGTTCCTGATCTTCTTCCTGCTGCCGACCAATCCGGCGCAGCTGTCGTGCGGCAAGCCGTGCACGCCCGAGCAGCTGCAGCGGGTCTCCGCCTTCATGGGCACCGACAAGCCGTGGTACGAGCAGATGGGCAATTACGTGGCGGGCATCTTCGTCGGGCGCACCTTCGGCAGCGGCGGCGGCGCCGTGGTCTGCTCGGCGCCATGCCTCGGGTATTCGTTCCGTCTCAACGAATCGGTGAGCCAGCTGATCCTCGTCCGCTTCCCGATCACCGCGTCGATCGCGGTCGGCGCGGCCGTGCTGTGGTTGGTCATCGGCGTGGCGACCGGCGTGTGGGCGGCCCTCAAGCGCGATACGCTGATCGACCGCACGCTGCTCGGGCTGTCGATCGTGGGCGTTTCGGCACCGTCATACCTGATCGGCCTGCTGACGGTGATCGCCTTTTCGCTGGTGCTGCAGATATTCCCCAGCGGCGGGTACGTGAACTTCCACGACGACCCTGTCGGCTGGTTCACACATCTGCTGCTGCCGTGGCTGGTGCTGGCCGTGCTCAGCGCCGCCGGCTACACCAGGGTCACCCGCACGCAGATGATCGGCGAGCTGAGCCAGGACTACATCCGCACCGCCCGCTCCAAGGGCGTGCCCGAATCGGTGATCGTCTTCAAGCACGCGCTGCGCAACGCGCTGCTGCCCGTGATGACCATGTTCGGCCTCGATCTGGGCGGGCTGCTCGGCGGCGCGGTGCTCACCGAGAAGGTGTTCTCGATGCAGGGGCTCGGCTCGCTGCTGCTCGATTCCGTGTCGAACCTCGACCTGCAGGTGCTGGTCGGCGCGACGATATTCGCCGCCGTGCTGGTCATCGTCGCCAACCTGATCGTGGACATCTGCTACAGCCTGCTCGACCCCAGGGTCGCGCTCGGCACGAAGTAGTGCGGCTGCGGCCGCAACACGCGATACTTGCCGGTCTGCTCCACGGACCGGCACCGATAGAGAGGAAAACCATCATGAAGAACAACGCATGGCGCGTATTCGCGGCGGGGGCTTGTGCCGCGGTACTGGCGCTGTCCGGCTGCGGCGCGTCCAACGACAACGCCGCCACCGGCTCGGCGAGCGGCACCACCGTCAAGGGCGGCACGCTGAACGTGCTGCTGTCCAGCACGGAGATGGATCTGGACCCGGCCAAGAGCCAGGGTCTGCCGACCACCACGAACGGCAACATCTTCCGCCGCCTGACCGCGTGGAAGATCACCGACAAGGGCGAGACGAAGGTCGTGCCCGATCTGGCCACCGACACCGGCAAGTCGAGCGACGACGGCAAGACGTGGACGTACACGCTCAAGGACGGGCTCAAGTTCTCCGACGGCACGCCCATCACCTCCAAGGACGTCAAGTACGGGCTGGAGCGTTCCTTCGCCGACTCGCTGACCGGCGGCCTGAGCTACCACAAGACGCTGCTCGAGGGCGCGCAGGACTACCACGGCCCGTTCGACGGCCAGGAGCTCAGCTCCATCGAGACGCCGAACGACAAGACCATCATCTTCCACCTCAACGCGCCGTTCGGCGACTGGCCGTGGGTCGTCTCGCTCGCCGCGTTCACCCCCGTGCCCGACGGCAAGGGCCCGGCGTCCGGCTACGGCAAGCTGCCGGTGGCCTCCGGCCCGTACAAGGTCGAGTCGAACGAGGCCGGCAAGCAGGCCGTCTTCGTGCGCAACACCTACTGGGACAAGAAGACCGATCCGGTGCGCACCGCGGGCCCCGACAAGATCGTGTTCAAGATGGGACAGGACACCTCGGTGGCCGCCCAGTCGATCATGCAGGGCACCGGTGAAGGCAAGAACTCGTTCCTGTCCGGATTCGTGCCGGCCGCGCAGCTCGCGCAGGCGCAGGCCAACCCGAACTACAAGAAGCTGCTGACCACCAGCGGCGACGGCGCGCTGGAATACCTCGCCATCAACACCCAACACGTGAAGAACGCGAAGATTCGCCAAGCGCTGCAGTACGCGGTCGACAAGAAGGCCTACCAGACGGCTTCCGGCGGCGAGATCGCCGGCAACTTCGCCACCACGCTCATTACGCCCGGCATCGAGGGCCGCGAGGACTACGACCTGTACAAGGCCGATCCGACCGGCGACGTGGACAAGGCCAAGCAGCTGATCAAGGAGTCGGGCGAGCAGGCCCCGACCCTCAAGCTCATCGCCACCTCCGCTCAGGCCGAAACCGCCTCCTCGATCCAGACGAGCCTCAAGCGGGCCGGCGTCAAGGTGGACATCCAGACACTCAACGACGATGTGTATTCCGATACGCTGACCAACGACAAGGGCGACTACGATCTGGCCATCAGCTCGTGGCAGCCCGACTTCCCGTCGCCCTACGCCAACATCTCCCCGCTGTTCGACTCCTCGCAGATCGGCCACGGCAACTACAACCTGGCCCGTTACGCGAACCCGAAGGTCGACGAGCTGATCAAGAAGGCCACCGAGACCATCGATCAGACCGAGGCCGGCAAGATCTGGGCCGAGGCCGACAAGACGATCATGGCCGACGCGCCGGTCGTGCCGCTGATCTATTCGAAGAACACGTTCATCCACGGATCGAACGTGACCAACTTCGTCATCGGCAACTTCCCGGCGTACCCGGACTACACGCAGGTCTCGCTCGCCAGCGCGAACTGAGCCGGCATCCGCATCCGGCGCGCGCCGGCGGCAGGGTCCGCTGGCGCGCGCCGGACGCATTCCAACGCTTGTGCATCCAAGGAGCTTCCAATGAGTGAACCACGCGCGATCGTGACCGTGGACGGTCTGGCCGTCAGCTTCGACGAGCGGGAGGTGACCCACGGCGTCAGCCTCAGGCTGTTCCCGGGGCGCATCACCGCTCTGGTCGGCGAATCCGGCTCCGGCAAGTCGGTGACGGCGATGGCGCTGCCCCGTCTCGATCCGTCGGTGGCCAGCGTGAAGGGCCACGCGTACCTTGACGACGCCCTTGTGGATGACGGGCCGGACTCCGGTCCGGGCGGCGACGGCAAGGACGCCGCCGGCCGCGGCATCGATCTGCTGGCCGTCGACGCGCCGCTGCAACGCATCCGCGGCGAATACATCGGCACGGTGTTCCAGGAACCGTCCACCGCGTTCAATCCGGTGTTCACGCTCGGCGTACAGGTCGCGGAATCGCTCAAATACCACCAGAAGCAGCTCAGCGCCGCCGAGCGCAAGGCCAAGGTGCTCGAACAGCTGCGCGAGGTCGGGCTCGACGACGCCGAACGCGTGTGGTCGTCGTACCCGCATGAGCTGTCGGGCGGCCAGCTGCAGCGCGTGATGATCGCCATGGCGATCATCAACCGACCCAAGGTACTCATCGCCGACGAGCCGACCACCGCGCTCGACGTGACCACGCAGAAGGCGATTCTCGCCCTGATCTCCTCGCTGGCGGTCGACCTCGATCTGGCCGTGCTGCTCATCACCCACGACATGGGCGTGGTGTGGCAGGCCGCGCAGGACGTGTACGTGATGCACAACGGCGTGATCGTCGAGCAGGGGAGCGTCGCGCAGGTCTTCCGCCACCCGTCCGACGACTACACGCGGATGCTGCTCGACGCCGTGCCGCGCCTGCGCATCGACGAGCATGCGGCAGACGGCGAACATGCGGCCGGCGGCGAACGCATCACGGAAAGCGACGCGCCCGGCGGCGGCAGGCGCATCACGCAGGTGAACGACGTGGCCGTGTCGTACAAGGCCGGCAGCTTCGCCGTCAAGGACATCTCGTTCGATCTGGTGGCCGGCAGGACCCGCGCGCTGGTGGGCGAATCGGGAGCCGGCAAGACCACGATCGCCAAGGTGATCTCCGGCCAGCTCGCGCCAACCTCGGGCACGGTGCTCATCGAGGGGGAGGATCTCGCCAAGGCGCATGGCAGGCGCAAGCGCGAGATCCTGAAGCATATGGGCTATGTGTTCCAGGACAGCGGATCGGCGCTCAACCCGCGCAAGTCCGTGGCATGGAGCATCGGCGAGCCGATGCTCGTGCAGGGCGGGCTCAGCGAGACGGACCGGCGCAAGCGCGTCCTTGAATTGCTTGATCAGGTGGAGCTGCCCGCCGATGTGGCCGGCCGGTTCCCGCACCAGCTGTCGGGCGGCCAGCGCCAGCGCGTCGGCATCGCGCGTGCCTTGGCGCTCAACCCGTCGCTGCTCATCGCCGACGAGCCGACGTCGTCGCTGGACGTGACCGTGCAGCGCAAGGTACTCGACCTGCTGCGCCGGCTGCAGCGCGAGCACGGTTTCGCATGCCTGTTCATCACCCATGACCTGGGCATCGTGCAGGAGGTGTCCGACGTGATCACGGTGCTGCGCCACGGGCGCGTCGTGGAGAGCGGGGAGACCGGCCGCGTGCTCAACCATCCCAAGGCCGAGTACACGCGTACCCTGCTCGACGCCTCCCCGAAGATCGACCTGTGAGCCGTGCCGCCCGTCATCCGGCCGGTTCTCCGGCCGTGCGGCGGGGCGGCGACGGCGCGGATGACACCTAGCCTTACCGTGGTTTCGGTTTTTGCCGTTCCCGCCCCTATCGGCGCGCGGCACCGAACCAGTTGGTGTAGATGAGGGCGAAGTTGCGGTTGCCGTAGCTGGAGCATGAGTCGCCCTCGCCGAACCCGGCCGCCAGCGAGGCGTCGTTCGGCTGGTAGGGCGTGTAGATGTAGAGCAGCGCGGTCGCCTTGTTCTCGATGTACACGTTGGTGCCGCCGCACCCGGCATCCGGGTGGTACTGGATGTAGTTCAGCGCGTTGGCGTGATAGCCGTAGGCGCTTTCATGCGCCACGTAGTATTGGTAGCGGTGCGCCGCCCCGTACACCTGTCTGAAGAAGCCGGCATAGGCCGGATCGCAGTTCGCGTCGTCCGGGCAGCTCAGCCCCATGGCGGCCTTGTACTGGAAGCCCGTCGGATCGGCGGCCGTGACCAGGTGCTGCTCCTTCTGCATCACGGTGAGCAGCACCTTCTGGCTGATGCCGCACGCGCGCGCCGACTTGCCGATGATCGCGGCCGCGGTCTCCTTTCTCGCGCCCTCGTACGCCGCGCAATACTCGTTCGCCGCCTGGTCCTCGGTGTCGAAGGTCATGGTTTTCAGGCACCGGGAACCGCTGCACGCCGCGCCCTGCTTGTCGAGGAACGACTGGACCTCGGCCTCGCTCATCGCATTGGCGTTGAAGAACTGGCCGTCCGAGATGATGTCGCCGGGATTGAAGTCGTATTGCTGCGTCAGCTGTAGCTGACGGGCCTCGGCCTCCTGCACGTCGCGACGCCACTGGACGACCCGCACAGTGCCCACGACCAGCGCGACCACGCATGCGGCCGCCACCACGGTGACCAGCACAGCCGCGACGCGCTGCGCCAACCCGGCCCGCTTCCACCAGCGCGCCGGGCTGAGCGGATACCTGCGATTGCGCGGGCGTTTGCCCGGGCGACGTTTGCGATTGCCGCCTGACACGCCCCGCCCCGCGACAATCACGTTCGCCCTGCCGCGCGGATTGGCCGGCTTGCGCCGTTGCGTCGTCGCCATCGCTACGCCAGCGCCTTCTTGATGCGCTGCAGGCTCACCGGCTTGGCGGTGCCGAGTTCCTGCGCCCACAGGGACACGTAGAATTCCTCGAGCATCCAGCGGGCGGCGGTCGCCTGCTTCATCAGCGTCTCGTGGCGGGGGCCGGCCGGCTCCGCCTTGGCCTTGGCCATCGCCTTGTCGACCAGCGTGCGGGCCTCGTCGGCCTCCCACGCCCATCGCACGTCGCGGTTCTTGTCGGCCTTCGCCTTGGTCAGGCGCATGAGATCGGCCTGCAGGTATCGGGAGATGTTCGTCAGCGCGTCCGGGGGAGCGGCTCCGACGAATCCGGGGAACACCAGCGTGGCGATGTGCTCGCGCACCGACTGCAGCACCGAAAGCATCGGCAGATCGGCCTTGCCTCCGGTGGCCTTGTCCACTTCGGCATACGCCTTGAGCACGGCGATCACGTCATGCGCCACCTGATAGACGGTGTCCTCGTACACTTCGCGCACATCGAGCACCGCATTGGCCAACGCCTCATCGTCCGAGAGACTGTCGACATTCGGCATCAGCCGTTTGACCGTGGCCAGCTGCAGGTCCTCGACCAGATCCTTGGTGGACCGATACGGGGCGGACGCTAGCATCAACGCCTCGGTACCCAGCCAGCGCGACGAAATGCGTTCGGCCGGCAACCGCAGCGCATCCAATGCGCCACGCCAGAGCATCGTGGCCCGGGACTCGGTGGTGGCACCCGCCTTATGCAACAGGTTCGCCTGACTGACCAGCTTGCCCTGTTCTCCAGCCTGATCGGCCTGCTTCTTGACCATTTGACGGGCCGACGCCTCCGCCTGCGCGGCGAACTTGCGTTGCAGCGCCTTCAGATCCTTGGACACACCCAGCACCTTGACGGGGCCGCGCGCATGCCGGCGTCCACGAGGGTGCTTGCCGGCCGGCAGTTGCTGCTCCACCGAGAACGTGACCCTGAGATACGGGGAAAGACGCTCGACCAGTTCCGGCCCCAACACTTCGGGATGAATCTGCGCACCCTTGGTGGCGATGGCCGCCTTGGTGAACACATGTGCCAGATCGGGCCAGCCAACGGTCGTGCCATCCTCATCCACCGGCGGCAGATTCGGCTTCTGCTGCGAGCCCGAGCCCGGCAGATCCGGGTAATGCTCGTCGATCCAGTCACGAATCGCACGCGCGGCATCCGGGGCCGGCACGAACTGGACGCGCAGCTGCTTGGGCAGCGCCTTGATCATCGACAGGATCAGCTCATCCAACAGGCCCGGCACATTCCATGTGAACTGGTCGGGCGTGATACGCGAGAGCGCCTTCAACGGCACATGCACGGTGACGCCGTCGGCCGGGTCGGCCGGATCGTACACGTAGCTCAAACGCAGGTCGATGGGTTGGCCGTCCGATCCGGTCGTATGCCAATGGTCGGGGTAATCGTCCAGGCTCACCGAATCGCTGGATGCCAGACGCTCCACCTTGGCCGGGTCGAAATCAAGCAGATTCGGCTGACGGTCATGCTCGGACTTCCACCATTTCGCCAGATCGGCCACGCTGGTCACATCGTTGGGAATGACCGCGTTGTAGAAGTCGAACAGATCCTCGTCGGACACGGTATCCGCCAGCTGGCGGGTGCGGCTCGCATCATCGGCGGCATCCTCGAGAATGTCGCGGTTTTTGCCCACAAAGTCGTCGTAACTGAAACGCTGCTGAATATCGCCCTCGACCAGACCCTGGCGAATCAGGAAGTCGCGCGCCTCAAGTGGATTGATGCGTCCCCACTGCACGGCACGGTCCTGTACGATCGGCAGACCATACAGCAGCACGCGCGCGGTGGCCACAGCCGAGCCACGCGAACCCGACCAGTGCGGCTCCGCATACGTGGTGCGGGTCAATTGGCCGGCCAACGGTTCGGCCCACGTCGGGTCGATGGCCGCCGAATAGCGGGCCCACAGGCGAGAGGTCTCCACCAGTTCGGTGCTCATCACCCATGACGGGGTCTTCTTGGCCACGGCGGAGGCGGGGAACAGGGCGAAACGGGTGCCGCGCGCGCCCTGATAATCGTTCTTCGACTGTTTCTGGGCGCGTTTCATCGCACGGGCGCGCGCCGCACCGGTCAGCCCCGCGAAATCGGATGCCTTGGGCTCACGCACCACCTGCATGCCCATCATCGACAGCAATCCGGCGAGCATCGACTTGTGGATGCCATCCGCATCCCACGAGCAGCACAGCGAATGCGCGGCCTGCTGATTCAACGGCATCTGGCGAATCTCCAAGCCTGGGCGGGAGGCGGGCAGCGGGTCGCCGACCTTGAACCGCAGCTCCCGGCACATCTGGCGCAGCTGGGAGACGAGATCCTTCCACTGGCGCATCCTGAGCCAGCTGAAGTACTCGGTTTTGCAGATGCGTCGCAGCGCGTTGTTGCTCGGGTCGCCGTCCGCCTGGAACACGCGGTCCCAGATGTTCAAGGCCGTCAGGAAGTCGGAGGTCTCATCCGCGTACCGGTTGTGGATGCGGTCGGCATCCTCACGCTTGTCGTCCGGGCGTTCACGTGGGTCCTGCAAGCTCAGGAACGCCACGACCACGAGCACCTGGGCCAGAAGATTCGGCGAACCGGTCTTCGCGGCTTCGATAACCATACGTCCCAGACGCACGTCGATGGGGATGCGCGCCAGCTGACGGCCGGTATGGGTGAGCGTCACCTCGCCGCGCTTGCGGCCGATGGCCTTGAGCTCGGTGAGCTCATTGAAACCGTCCGACACGGCCTTCATATCCGGCGGATCGATGAACCCGAAGTTCGTGACGTCCTCGGCCGTGCGGGCCACGCCCACCGACAGCATGTGGAGCACCACGGCACCCAGCGAGGTACGCAGGATTTCCGGCTCCGTGAAGCGCGGTCGGGTCTCGTAATCCTCACGCGAATACAGGCGGATCGCGATGCCGTCGGCCACGCGGCCGCATCGGCCGGACCTCTGGTCGGCACTGGCCTGGCTGATCGGCTCGATCGGCAGACGCTGGACCTTTGCAGTCTTCGAATACCGGGAGATACGGGCGGAACCGGGGTCCACCACGTAGCGGATGCCGGGCACGGTCAGCGAGGTCTCAGCCACATTGGTGGCGATGACGATGCGCTGGTGAAGGTGCGATTCGAACACCTTGTGCTGGTCGGCGGCGGACAATCGCGCGAACAGCGGCATGATCTCGATGGCATCCGGCCGGCGCATGTCGTCGGCGCGCGGGCCGTAATGATGCCGCAGTGCGGCCTCGAACTCGTGGATGTCGCGCTCGCCGGAGGCGAAGACCAGAATATCGCGGGGACCGCGCTCGTGGGAGGAGTGGATCACCAGTTCGGCGCAGGCTCGAGCCACGGCCGTGGGCATATCGGTGATGCCGTCGTCGGCATAGGAGGCACCGGACCGGCCGCGGGGCCGGTCGGAATCGGATTCCGCGATGGCGCTGGCCAGCTCGTCGTAATCGGCGTCACCGGGGCGAGCGCCCACCGCGAATCCCGGCACTTCGCGCATCAACGCGGGCGCGGTGCCAAGCGGCTCGTAGACCACCTGCACGGGGAAGGTGCGGCCGGAAACCTCGATTACCGGCACCTTCTCATGCAAGGCGTGCTCGAAATGCTCCTGGAACTTGACCGAATCGATGGTCGCGGAGGTAATGATGAGCTTCAGATCGCGGCGCTGAGGCAGCAGTGCCGTCAGATAGCCGAGCAGAAAGTCGATGTTAAGACTGCGCTCATGCGCCTCGTCGATGATGATCGTATCGTATTGGGTGAGTTTCGGATCGCGCTGGATCTGGGCGAGCAGAATACCGTCGGTCACGACCCTCAATCGTGTGCTGGGCGAGCTTTCGTCGGTGAAACGCACCTGATAGCCGACCTCGTCACCGAGCTTCACGCCCATCTCCGAGGCGATACGTTCGGCCACCGTACGCGCGGCGATGCGGCGAGGCTGGGTGTGCACGATCTGCTTGCCGTGCGTGCCACGGCCAAGCTCAAGCAGGATTTTCGGCAGCTGTGTGGTTTTGCCCGAACCGGTCTGGCCGGACACAATAACGACTTGGGAACGTTTGACCGCGCTGGCTATCTCATCACGCGCGGCAGATACGGGAAGTTCTGCAGGATACTCATATTTCATGACGAACTTCAATGATACGGAAGCCCTTGGAGCTCGCGTATTTGCTCGCAGTGAACCCCTCGCCGAGCGCATCGTCCAGCCAGGGGATCAGCGAATCGGAGCCGAGATTCTTCTGCACTACGAGATAGGCGGCGCCGCCCACCTTGAGCTTCGGCAGCCAAGCCATAAGCAACGTATGCAGCGCTTCCTTGCCGACTCGGATCGGCGGATTCGACCAAATCGCATCAAACGTGAGGTCGCCCGGCACCGTCTCGCAGAACGCCGGCTGGTTCTCGGCGGGCAGGGGAGTGCTGGACTCGTCCACCTGAGCCGTATGAATGTTCGTGCGGCCGTTCGCCTGCGCGTTGGCATGGGTCAGGTCCAGCGCGCGTTCGTTGACATCCACCGCCCACACGTTCGCTTCGGGCGACTCAAACGCCAATGTCAGGGCGATAGGGCCCCAGCCGCAGCCCAAATCCAGGAAATCGCCGGTAAGCGGCGGCTCGGGCGCATGCTTCAGCAATACCGACGTACCGAGGTCCACGCGCGAGCCGGAGAACACGCCGTTCGACACCTGAGCGGTCGTCTCATGGCCGCGCAACGTTACGTTCAATGTGCGGCGCACATCCTTCGACGCGGGTTCCGCAGAGAAATACTGTTCTGCCATGGTCGCTCCATTTCTGCGGGATTCGCCGCTCTCGTATGCCGACCTGTATCAGCCGGCCTATGCCGGTACGTGCCGATCTATGCCAGCATGTCACCTCATGTGATGATAATAAAGGACCATAGAAGAATCGTGAACCATTCCAACCAAACGAGGCGCACTTGACCGACAACACCCAGTACACCGACATCGACCGCGGCAACAACGACGTTACCCCTGAAGGTGTGCTGGCCGGGCAGTCCGAAGTGCTGCTCGACGACAGCCAGCGCGCGACCGGCTGGCATGAGGACGCCAACCAGGAATGGGAGGAGCGCGAGGCCCGCAACGAGCTCAAGCATGTCGCCGGTCTCGGCGAGCTGCAGGACGTCACCGAAGTCGAATACCGCAAGGTGCGTCTGGAACGTGTGGTGCTCGTCGGCGTCTGGTCGTCCGCCGTCACCACGCAAGCCAAGGCCGAGGAATCGTTGAGGGAGTTGGCGGCGCTCGCCGAAACCGCCGGTGCGGTGGTATGCGATGGTTTGCTGCAGCATCGCTCCAAGCCGGATGCAGCCACGTACGTTGGTTCCGGCAAAGCCAAGGAGATTGCCGACATCGTGGCGCGTGAGGAAGCCGATACGATTATCGTGGACGACGACCTGCCGCCGTCACAGCGCCGTGCATTGGAGGACGCCGCCAAAGTCAAGGTGGTGGATCGCACCGCGGTGATTCTGGACATCTTCGCCCAGCACGCCACCTCGCGTGAAGGTAAGGCGCAGGTGGAGTTGGCGCAGCTCGAATACATGCTGCCCCGACTGCGTGGTTGGGGTGGTTCGCTGTCCCGCCAGGCCGGCGGTCGCGCGGCCGGCGCGGATGCGGGCATCGGATCGCGAGGCCCGGGCGAGACCAAAATCGAAATGGACCGTCGTGTGATTCGCACGCGTATCGCCAGACTGCGCCGTCAGATTCGTGAGATGGCCCCGGCGCGTGAGGTCAAGCGCGGTTCGCGCCGTCGCTTCGGCCTGCCCACAGTGGCCGTGGTCGGCTACACGAACGCCGGCAAATCCTCGTTGACCAACCGTCTGACCGGCTCGGCCGAACTGGTGGAAAACGCGCTGTTCGCCACATTGGACACGGCCGTGCGCCGCGCCAAAACCCGCGACGGACGCGCTTACGCCTATGTGGACACGGTCGGTTTCGTGCGCCGCCTGCCCACCCAGCTGGTCGAGGCGTTCAAATCCACCCTGGAAGAGGTGGCCGAGGCCGATGTGATCCTGCACGTGGTCGATGGCTCACACCCTGACCCGTTCTCTCAGGTCGATGCGGTCAACGATGTGTTGGCGGACATCGAAGGCACGGCCTCGATTCCTCGTATTCTCGTATTCAACAAGGCCGATCAGGCGGACGAGACAACTCGTGAACGACTTGCCGCACTGCAGCCGGATGCGTTCATCGTCTCCGCCTATACCGGTGAGGGATTGGACGAGCTGCGTACCGCGGTCGAAAGTCTGCTGCCGGTCCCGCATGTGCATGTCAACGCTCTGCTGCCGTATACCGCTGGCTCCCTGATCTCTCGTGTACGCGAATACGGCAAGGTAGACAAGGTGGAGTACCGCGATGATGGCATACAGCTTGAAGCGGACGTTGACGCCCATCTTGCCGCTCAGGTGGTCGAACAGTCCATTGACTAACGTGATAAACATCACAGTTTGTTTGGGAGCGCTAACAACCGTTGAGAACATTACCGTACCGTTATCAAACAGGGTGGTGCGCTGGTAGCAAAACGTCTTAGCGGGTTTATAGAGTGAAGACGTTAGTTACAAGGCCTGCCATTCATCAGCAGACCGCCTTTGAAGAGAGGTTCATCCATCATGGCGGAAACTACCGTTAAGCCCACGAAGCTTGCTGTTATTGGTGCCGGTGCCGTTGGCTCCACCCTTGCCTTCGCCGCCGCCCAGCGTGGCGTCGCTCGCGAGATCGTGCTTGAAGACATCGCCAAGGAGCGCGTGGAAGCCGAAGTGCTTGACATGCAGCACGGCTCCAGCTTCTACCCGACCGTGTCCATCGACGGTTCCGACGATCCTGAGATCTGCCGCGACGCCGACATGGTCGTCATCACCGCTGGTCCGCGTCAGAAGCCGGGCCAGTCCCGCCTGGAGCTCGTTGGCGCTACCGTCAACATCCTCAAGGCCATCATGCCGAACTTGGTCAAGGTGGCTCCGAACGCCATCTACATGCTCATCACCAACCCGGTCGACATCGCCACCCACGTCGCCCAGAAGCTCACCGGCCTGCCCGAGAACCAGGTCTTCGGCTCCGGTACCAACCTGGATTCCGCTCGTCTGCGCTTCCTGATCGCCCAGCAGACCGGCGTCAACGTCAAGAACGTGCACGCCTACATCGCCGGCGAGCACGGCGACTCCGAGGTCCCGCTGTGGGAGTCCGCCACCATCGGTGGCGTTCCCATGTGCGACTGGACCCCGCTGCCCGGCCACAGCCCGCTTGACGCCGCCAAGCGCGAGGAGATCCACCAGGAAGTCAAGAACGCCGCTTACAAGATCATCAACGGTAAGGGTGCCACCAACTACGCCATCGGCATGTCCGGCGTCGACATCATCGAGGCCGTGCTGCGCGACACCAACCGCATCCTGCCGGTGAGCTCCATGCTCAAGGACTTCCACGGCATCTCCGACATCTGCATGTCCGTGCCGACCCTCCTGAACCGTCAGGGCGTCAACAACACCATCAACACCCCGGTCTCCGACAAGGAGCTCGCCGCCCTGAAGCGCTCCGCCGAGACGCTGAAGGAAACCGCCGCCCAGTTCGGCTTCTGATAAAAATCGCTGTACGGAGCGCCTTTCGCACCGCACAAGGCTTGACCTACCTTTGTAGGCCTTCATCTTGTGCGGCACGAAGGTCGCGCATGTACAGCGATTTTCTATACCCTGCTGAATGCTCCCGTTGAGAGCATTTTTTTTTATTCGTGGAATTCGTTGGGGGAGTGGGAGCTATAGCCCTCGGGCTCGAGCTGGAAGGTGGTGTGGGGGATCGAGACCGGGAAGTGCTCGCGCAGGCAATCCTGCAGTTGGGTGAGGATTGTGGCGGCATCTTCCATGGTGAGGTCTTTGTCAACTACCACGTGGGCCATCAGAATCGGCATGCCGGTGGACACCGTGCTGGCGTGGAGGTCATGCACGGCAAGCACATGCGGCATACTTTCCAGATGTTCGCGTACCTTATCGAGGTCAAGTCCATCCGGCGTTTCCTCCAGCAGCACCTTGACCGCGTTGTGCAGCAACTTGATGGCGCGCGGAATCATCATCAGTGCGATGACGGCACCGGCCACGGCGTCGAAGCCATTCCATCCGGTGGAGATCATTACCAGGGCAGAGGCCACCACGGCCACCGAGCCAAGTGCGTCATTCATCACCTCGAGGAACGCGGCCTTCATATTCATGTTGTCTTCGCGCTGCGAGGCAAGGATAAAAATCGAGATGATATTTGCGGCAAGACCCAGAATGCCCACGAACAGCAGCAAGCCGATATCGTCGATTTCCGCTTTGGAACCGCCGAACAGACGCATGCCGGCCTCCACCAACGCATAGATGCCAACGACGAGCAGCACCACGGCACCTGCGGCAGCGGTGAGCACCTCAAGCCTGGCCCAGCCCCAAGTACGAGTGTTGTTGGGCTTGCGGCGCATCAGTATGGCGGTGATTGTGGATGCCACCAGCACGGACATGTCGGTGAGCATATGACCGGCATCCACCAGCAGGGCCAGTGAGCCGGTTAAAACGGCCGACACCACTTCGATGAGGAAGACCGAACCGGTGACGGTCAACGTGGCAATCAGCCTGCGCTGATGCGCGGCAGGGTCTACGGATGTGGATGATGCGGGTGCATGGGTATGAGCCATATGTACTCCTTCGCTCTATCGAGTTGAAACCGCTTCTCAATACCATTTGCGATATGGTCTGAATACGACGAAACCCCGGCGCGAGGCCGGGGTTTCGTAAGCTGTGTGCGACTATAGCACGACCAGCGCGATTCAGCGCACGCTGATCAGCTGGTGGCGAACAGGCTACAATTTGCGCAGTACGGTGACCACCTTGCCCATAATCGTTGCATGTGTGCCGTCGATGGGCGAGTATGCGGGGTTGTGCGGCATCAGCCAGACATGGCCGTTTTCCTTGCGGAAGGTCTTCACCGTGGCCTCGTCATCCAGCAGAGCGGCGACGATATCTCCGTTGACGGCGGAATTCTGTTCTCGCACCACCACATAGTCGCCATCGCAGATAGCGGCATCCACCATGGAATCACCGTGGACTTCCAGCATGAACAGGGTGCCGGAGCCGGTCAGCCGTTCCGGCAGACGCATGACGTCGTCCACATGCTGTTCGGCGGTAATTGGCACACCGGCGGCAATACGGCCGACGAGCGGCACATCGTGTGATTCGGCAATGGCTTCGGCGGGGAATTGGTATATCTCCGCCACATTACTGGTGCTGGTTGCCTCTTCGCTGGCTTGGGAGGGCTTTTCGGCATTCGGGGCGGATCCTGCCACCACCTCGATGGCGCGACCCTTGTTCGCGTTCATGCGGATGAAGCCCTTGTCTTCCAAAACTTGTAGCTGATGCTTGACCGAAGACGGACTTTTGAGCCCGGCGGCATTTCCGATTTCCCGGAAAGAAGGAGCGAAGCCTTGTTCGTCGATATGCGTGCGAATGGCGTCCAACACTTTGCGCTGGCGGTCGGTTAGGGTGGACTCGTCCGGCTTCTGCTTGGGGGAGAAGGGAATGGTGCTCACGTCAGGGCTCCTTTCGTTATGCCACCAGCATAACGTGTTGTTCGCGTGAAATCAAACATCTGTTCGAGTTTCTACTTGACCGTGTCGAACATTTGTGCCATTATAAGAACAGTTGTTCGATAGAACATCTGTTCGAGAGAGGTGGTCGTGATGACTGGTTCAATGGTGATGGCCCCGGCCTGTAGCGCACGTGTAACTATGCAGCATGCTGGAACGTCCCGCCGGAATGTGCGTGGGAGGATTATCGCAGTGATGGTCGCCTTGGCGCTTGCTTGGTGTGGTTTCGGCGCGTTTACCGCTCAGCGGGCCCAATCGGATACGGGGGCCACGCAGGTGACCAGTTATATCGTGCGGCCGGGGGATACGCTCTGGTCATATGCTTCGGCTATCACGCCTGCTGGTCATGATGTATCGGAAACGGTGGATGAACTGATTGCGTTGAACAATCTTGAGTCCGGATCATTGCAGGCCGGGCAGCGCATTATTGTTCCGGCTGAGTAAATGAAACCCGATCGGCATGGTTTTTCCGCCCGTACACGTTATTCTGGGGAGCATGCATTGTCCTTTTTGCCAGAACCCCGACACCAAAGTCATTGATACGCGCATTAGCGATGACGGTCATTCCATCCGTCGGCGTCGCGTATGCCCGAAATGCAACAAGCGTTTTACCACGGTGGAAACCAGTATGCTGCTGGTCACTAAACGTTCGGGTGGCGTGGAGCCATTCAGCAGAGACAAAGTGATTTCCGGCGTACGCAAAGCCTGCCAGGGGCGGCCGGTCAGAGAAGAGGATCTGAAGCTGCTGGGACAGAAAGTCGAAGAGGATCTTCGCTCCCGAGGCCTTGCCGAAGTCACCTCAGACGAAGTGGGCAAAGCCATCCTGAAACCGTTGCGTGACTTGGATGTGGTGGCGTACCTTCGATTCGCGAGTGTGTACCAGAACTTTGCAGGTCTGGAGGATTTCCAAAGCGCCATTGATGGTTTGCGTGAATAATATTCGAATGCCATGCACCGTGATATGCGAGTGATTCGCAAACCATGGTGCGCGCCAATCATGAAGCCCTGCACTTATGAAAGAGACCCGTCAACGACGGGTCTCTTTCATATCAATCGAGGATGAGCTGCGTCAGCTGATGACACGCATGCGAATGGTGCCTTCGATGCTGCGCAGTGCTTCAAGCGTGGCGGCGCTGGGCTTCTGAGCCACGTCGGTGACCACATAGCCAAGTTCGCCTTCGGTGGCCAGCGACTGGAAGGAAACGTTGATGTTCTCCTCGCCGAGCACACGATTGACATGAGCCAGCACACCAGGAAGATTGTCGTGCAGATGGGCGATACGGCACACACCCTCGCACTCACCGAGGTTGATCTGCGGTAGGTTCACGGACAAGGAGGTAGAACCCCTGAACCAGTAATCCTCAAGACGCTGAGAGACGAAATGGCCGATGGATTCCTGAGCTTCCAAAGTGGAGCCGCCAATATGAGGAGTCAGAATCATATTGTCTTCATTGGCCAGTGAGGTCTCGAACGGATCTCCGCTCTTCTTCGGTTCAACGGGGAACACGTCGACCGCCGCGCCAGACAGATGGCCGGAATCGAGGTGCTGCTTCAGAGCTCCCAGATCGGCGACGAAACCGCGCGAAAGGTTAATGAAAATCGCGTCCTGCTTCATGTGGGCGAATTGGTCTTCGCCGAAGAAGCCGGTGTTCGACTTGCGGCCATCCACGTGCAGGGTCACGGCATCGGACTGTTCCAGCAGTTCGTTGAGGGTGTCGCAACGGTGGGCGTTGCCCAGTGCCAGTTTCTCTTCAATGTCGTAGAACACCACGCGCATGCCGAGGGCCTCGGCCAGTACCGACAGCTGGGAGCCGATGTTGCCGTAGCCTATGATGCCGAGGGTCTTGCCGCGCACTTCATGCGAGCCGGAAGCGGACTTGTCCCACAGGCCATGCTTGATGTGATGCGTGTGTGCGGGAATGCGGCGCATCAAGCAGATGATGTCGCAAATCACCAATTCCACCACGGAACGGGTGTTGGAGTAGGGAGCGTTGAACACGGCGATGCCACGCTTGCCGGCGTACTCCAGATCGACCTGATTGGTGCCGATGCAGAAGCAGCCGATGGCGCTGAGCGTAGGACGCGCATCCAGAACGCGGGCTGTGACGTTGGTCTTGGAGCGTACGCCCACCAGGTCCACGCCATCCAGCGCGTCGATGAGTTCGTCCTCGCTCAAGGCGCCCTTCATGGTCTCGACTTCGAAACCGTGGTCACGCAACGACTTGGCCGCGTCGGGGTGAATGTTTTCCAATAACAGTGCTTTGGGCATGCTTCATACCTTAGATGTTCAGGGACTTCTCGTCTGTTTTTGTCCGAACTATAACCAGTTTCTGGGTCGGCCTGGTCATTGCCACGTACAGGTCCGAAGCGGCGACCGGGCGGCTCGGCGCGTCATCCTCGATGAGACCGGGCTCGACCACCACGACGGCATCGAACTCCAGACCCTTGACCGTTTCGGTGCCGCAGACGCTGATTTGCTCATCCCATTCGGGCTGCTCGATGAGCCTTGCGTATTCGGCCGGGTCAAGAATGGCGGCCAGTTTGCGGCGCACGGCGTCGTGCACCGGGGCGATGAGATCATCCGGACAGATGACGGCGATGCGGCCGGTGCCGTCTGCCGAAACGAATTGTTCGGCAAGCTGCGCCGCCTGCTCGGCCGTCGTTTCCAGCAAGGACGACATGTCGGGCACCACATTGCGGGACACCGAATCGGGGATGGTGCGCACCGCATTGACCGTGGAGATATAGAGGCCTTCCTTCTCGGCGAATCGTGAGGCAAGTTCGGAAACTTCCTGCGGATTGCGGTAGTTGATGGTTAACTCGTTCAGATCCCAGTGGCTTTCTCCGAACAGGCGGTTCATCGATTTGCTCCAGCGTCGGGTGCCACCCAGCGCCGAAGTCTGCGCCACATCGCCCACGATGGTGAACGAGCGGGAGGGGCAACGGCGGATCAACATACGCCAGTCCATGGCGGTCAGTTCCTGCGCTTCATCGACCACGATGTGCCCGTAGGTCCATTCACGGTCGGCCGCGGCCCGCTGCGCGGTCAGCTCAGCGTCGTCCCCGTTCATCTGGTCGAGCAGCATCTGACTGGAGACGATGCCTCCACCCAGACCGGTCGCGGCCAGCGTGTCTTTGGCATACTGCTCTTCGGCGGCACGACGTGCGTCGGCGGCGGACTGGCGGGCCACCGCCTTGGGATCGGGGCCCAGCATATCCATCGCTTCGTCGAGCAGCGGAATGTCGGAACGGGTCAACGGGGAGCCTTTGGGACGGGCAAGTGCCGCGATGTCGTTGTCGGTCAGCCAACCAGCCAGAGACTTCAGACGTTCGGGATGGGCGAACAGCTGATCGATGAGCCATGGGGCGGTCATCGGCAGCCAGCACAGGTTCAGGGTCTTGCGCACCTGCTCGTTCATACGCAGCAGCGACATCGCGCGGTTCAGCTCCGCCTGATCCGGCGTGTAATCAAGCTGTTCGGCATAACGGTTCTGCATGCTGGTCAGCATCGAACGGATAAAGGTCTCGCGGGCCTTGTTATGAGGTTGCCGGGTGCGCTTCGCGTCCGCCTGCGCCTGTTCGATATCAGTGGCCAACATCGGTACCTGAATGCCGCTAATGGTTACTGTCGGCAGAGCAGCGGGAACACGCACGCGTGCGGCGATGGCATTGGCCACTACGGAGGTCATGCGTCGGTCGCCCTTGAGCTTGGCTGCATAAGGGGAGTCGACCGCCGTGGCGGTGATGCCGGGAATCAGATCGCTGATGGTGCGTGAGACCACGCCGGTCTCGCCCAAGGAGGGCAGCACCTGATCAATGTAGTGCAGGAACGCCGAGCTAGGGCCAACCACCAGCACGCCGGAACGTTCCAGCGTGCGCCGGTGCGTGTACAGCAGGTAGGCGGCGCGATGGAGCGCCACGGCCGTCTTGCCGGTGCCGGGGCCGCCCTGCACCACCACGGCGCGATTCATGTCGGAGCGGATGATGCGGTCCTGCTCGGCCTGAATGGTGGCCACGATATCGGTCATCTTGCCGGTGCGGCGTGAGCTCAACGAAGCCAGCAGCGCACCCTCGCCGGTCAATGTGCCGGCGGAAGACGCCTGGCCGATCTGGTCTGAATGCACGTCGAGCACCTCATCCTCAACGCCCACGACTTCGCGGAAACTCAAGGTGATATGCCTGCGCATCACGATGTCGCCGTGATTGGAGGGGGTCGCCTCATAGAAAGGACGTGCGGCTTCGGCACGCCAGTCGGTCAGAATCGGCTCATGGTCCGGGCTCGACAGGCCGATGCGGCCGATGTAATGACGGTCGCCGTTCTTGGCATCGAGGCGGCCAAACACCAGCCGATCCTCAACGCTGCGCAATTGCGTGAGGCGGTTTTCGTACATTGTGGCAAAGGAGTCTCGTTCGCTGCGTTGCGTGGGGGATCCGTGGGAGCCGGCGGCGCGTACGGTGTCCAGGCGTTGCCACATTTCGGCTCGCAGATCATCCAATCGTCCATAGGCGCGATCGACGGCCTGCTGCTCCTCATGCAGCTGGGAGGCGTAACTCGACATGCTGTTCTCTTCGTTCCATTTCCGTGGGGCAGAAAAAACTTAAGGCATTCAAATTTACCGCACACCCCCTACGTCAGTGATGCGGACAACCCGGAATAGGTGAATTCAGCGTGAATTCACCATGCTGCTTGGTCGGTGGAGTGCACAACGTGGATTGGATGTGCGGAGCGTCCATTCGTGCGACAGTCGTGGCCGACACGCGCAATCCATCGGTAATCGCCCTAAAAGGGTGAGCAAATCGTGCAGGAGTGGGGAGAAATGGGGAATCGTGGGGTAGAGTGGTGAACCAGTTGGCCGAAGTGTATCCCACGTAACGATGAAGGAGGTGGAGCCATGGTTGCCGATCAGCCGATTCGCGACGCTGATGCCAACGCACAAGGCTCCACCACTATGGCCGATCTCATGGCTGGTCTGCCGCCATTGCTTCTCGGCACATATACGCCGAAGATCGATGCCAAGGGCCGTATGGCGCTTCCGGCCAAATTCCGCTCCCAGCTGGGGCAGGGCCTGGTCATGGCCCGAGGCCAGGAACGGTGCGTGTACCTGCTGCCGTTCGATGAATTTCGACGCATCGCCTCGCAGATTCAGCGTGTGTCGGTGGGAAACAAAGCCGCCCGCGAATACCTGCGTGTGTTCCTTTCCGGTGCCGTCGACCAGCAGCCGGACAAGCAGGGCCGCGTACTGGTGCCGCAGATGCTGCGCGATTACGCCAATCTGGGTTCCGACGTCGTGGTGATCGGCGTTGGCACCCGTGCCGAACTGTGGAATAAGGACACGTGGGAGTCCTACCTCGCCGAGAAGGAAGAGGGATATTCCGACATTGCTGACGATGTGTTGCCGGAGGTGGAATTCTGATGGTTGATGTGGCGAATATTCATCTGCCGGTATTGCTTGACGATTGCGTGAACCTGATGGCGCCTGCCCTGGAACATGAGAACGCCGTCGCAGTGGATTGCACTTTGGGCCTTGCCGGCCATTCCATCGCCTTCCTCAAAACCGCGCCTCAGGCTCGGCTCATCGGCATTGACCGTGACAGCGAAGCGCTGGGTCTGGCCGCCGAACGCATGGAACGGGAGGGGCTCGCCGATCGATTCATCCCAGTGCATGCCGCCTTCGATCAGCTTGATCAGGTGTTGACGGACCGAGGCATAGAACGTGTGGACGCCGTATTCATGGATCTGGGATTATCCAGCCTGCAGATCGACGAAACCGATCGTGGCTTCTCCTATTCGCATGATGCGCCGCTGGATATGCGCATGGACGTCAGCCAGCCGTTGACGGCCGAACGGATTCTTGCCACCTATGATGCGGCGGAACTGGTCCGCATATTCAAGGAATACGGTGAAGAGCGTTTCTCGCGTCAGATCGCCCGCGCCATCGTGGCGCATCGAGACAAGGGGCCGTTTACCACCACCGCACAGCTCAACCGTCTGGTCGATGAAGTGGTGCCGCAAGCCCACCGCCCGGCGGGCAATCCCGCCAAACGCGTCTTCCAGGCGTTGCGCATTGAAGTCAACGGCGAATTAGACAAGCTCGCCTCCACATTGCCGCAAGCCGCGAACCGACTGCATGTCGGGGGACGACTGGTGGTGGAGTCCTATCATTCGCTCGAAGACAAAACCGTCAAATCGTTCATGGCACAAGGGCTGCGAGTGGATGTTCCGGCTGGCCTGCCTGTCATACCGCCGGATGCCCAACCGTTTTTCACGGATCTCACGCGAGGTGCCATCAAGGCCGACGAACATGAAATCGCAGCCAACCCGAGATCGGCTTCGGTGCGGTTGCGGGCGGTGGAAGTCAGCCGTGATATTCCGTCGCGATGGAGGAAACGCTTTACGCAAACCGCGCAGGGCCTGAATGACATCAAGATACAAGGCTCCGCGTCTCCGGGCAGAGCCAAAAACACAGCACGAATTCGTACAAGGAGGGGATAACGGCATATGGCAACCGCACGTAACATTCGATCGAACGCGGCTCCGGCCTCGAACCGGCCGCACACCAAGCATCAGTCCTCCTCCCGACCTGAGCTGCGGGTGGTCTCCAACCCGCGTGGAGACGAGCGGGGCAATGTCGTCGGACGGGTCATCGAATGGACCAGAACAAGAAGCGCACCGCTGGTGCACGTGGCCATCGCAGTGATCTTCCTCGTCGGCACCTTGTTCGGCGCGCTGATGCTGCGTACCCAGATGGTGCAGAACTCGTTTGAGGCGGCACAGATCGAAACCAATATCAACAGACTTACCCAAGATATCGAAGACGATCAGGCCAAACTCGATCAATTAGTCGCGAACCTGCCCGACAAGGCCAGCGACATGGGCATGGTCCCGCAGCAGGGATCAGTGTCCATCGACTTAAGCGGATACCAGTCCAACAAAGGCGGAACCCAGTGAACACCATTCGTCGCATCGTAGAGTTCGCCAAGGTCAAGACCTTCGCGTTCAAATGCATTGCCATCGGCGCCGCATTGGCGTTGGTGGCGTCGGCATGCGTGATTCAGCTGGCCTCCACCCAGCTCATCGGCGGCCGTCAAACCGCACAAGCGGCCACGGCTAACCGCACCCTGACCGTGACGTTGAGCGCCAAGCGTGGGCGTATCCTCGACGCCAACGGCTCCGTGCTCGCTCAAAGCGTGGAGCGTTATACTATCGTCGCCAATCCGGAGGCTGCACAGGAGTTCGAGCCGATTACTTGCAATGACAACACCCGTGATTACTGCCACGAAATTGACGGCAAACCCGTGGGTGCTACCGGAGCGGCGGCCGTGGGCCGACTGCTGGCCAAAGTCCTGGATATGAACGCCATGGAACTGGGCGCTGATCTGTCCGGTACCGGGCAGTATGTGATTCTGAAGAAAGACGTGACCCCACAGGTCAAGCGCAGCATCGAGGCGTTGCACCTGGGCGGTATTGTCTGGGGTGAGCTGAGCAGTGAAAGACTGTATGCGGATGGCGATCTCATGGGCGCGCTGCTTGGCGGCGTGAACGACAACGGCGATGGCGTCGCCGGCATCGAGCAGGTCGAGAACAAGACGCTTACCGGAACCGATGGCCATGAAACCTACCAGCGTGGTAATGGCGGCGAAGAGATTCCCGGCACCATGACCGAATCGGTGGCGGCCAAAAATGGCGACGATGTCACCCTGACCATTGACCGTGATGTGCAATGGTATGTCAAAAAGGCCTTGAAGGAGGCCGAATCCAAGTATGGTGCAGCGTGGGCGATCGCCGTGGTGCAGGATGTCCAGAGCGGGGAGATTCTCGCACTGGCCGATAGCGATGAAGTACAGGCTGGTACCGATGCGGCGAAGATGAGCCCGTCTCGGGCCGTGTCCGAAACCTTCGAGCCTGGTTCGGTGGGCAAGGTCATCTCCATGTCCGGCTATCTGCAGACGGGACTGCATAAGATGAGCGATCAATTGTCGGTCCCGGACCACATCACACAGAAGGGCCAGACCTACAAGGACTCATTCGACCATGGCACTGAGCGCTGGACGCTCGCCGGTATTCTGCAGAACTCATCGAACGTCGGCATGATCATGGCCGGGGAGAACTATCCGGATGAGCAACGCTACGAGTACCTGACCAAATTCGGCATCGGACAACCGACCGGACTGAACCTGCCCGGTGAATCGAGCGGTCTGCTCACCAGCCCTTCGGCATGGGATCTGCGTACGCGCAACACCATCCTGTTTGGTCAGGGCTACGCCGTCAACGCCCTGCAGCTCAACAACGTGGTGGCCACCATCGCGAACAAGGGCGTCAAGCAGCAGCAGTCGATCATCAGATCAACCACCGATGCCAATGGCAAGACCACTGAGACCAAGAAGGGCGAAGCCACCCGCGTGGTGGATGAAAAGGTCGCATCGGACATGATGAATGCGATGGAATCAGTGGCGGAGAGCTACAACAAGTTCGTCAAGGTCGATGGTTACCGCATGGCCGCCAAGTCCGGTACCGCAGAGGTGCAGGGTTCGGATGGCGCGCTCTCGTCCATTCTCTCCGATTATTCCGTGGTGATTCCCGCGGACAACCCGCGCTATGCGGTCACCGTGGTGCTGAAGGATCCGAATGGTGTGTTCGGCGGTCTGACGGCCGGCCCTGTTTCCGCACAGATTTGTGAGTTCCTTATGCAGAAATACGAGGTGCCTGTCTCCAGTCCACGAAAAAATGCTATTCCAGTCACGTGGTAAGGATCAGGGGAGAAAGGCGATAGCCCATGAGTGCAGTGAGCGAATCCATCGCCCAGCGGGTGACCTTGGGAATGCTGGTCGAACGGTACGGTTTTGAAGTCGATCCACCCTTCGCCACCAATGTCACCATTACCTCACTCAGCGATGCCGTGGATACCGTGATTCCCGGCTCGCTGTTCATCTGCACGCATGAGCAGGAACCCGATGTGCTGCATGCCGCACAGGCCGGTGCCTATGCGGCGTTGCTGCCACGCGCGTCCAAAGGGCAGATCGCCAATGCCGATATACCGTTGCTCTACGGCGATTGCGACGATCGCGTACTCGGCGATCTGGCCAGCGGCCTGGCCGGTGGACCATCCAACGCCATGGCGGTGTTCGCGGTGACCGGTGCGGATGAGCAGGCCGTTGACGCAGGCGTGTCCCAGCTCTCCGAATTCCTGCACATGCTGGGCAATCCGGTGGCGGTAATCACCGCATCCGGGTCCACGTCGATGACACGTACCATGAACCTGAACTATCCTCTGGGCATCCTCGATATGCAGCGCGCGCTGTCCGTGTGCGCCGAAGACGGTGTGGCGGCCGTGATCATCGCCATGGATGACCGCACATTGACCGAGCATGCGTTGGAATCGGTGAACGTGGATGTGCTGGGCACGGAAGATGTCAACGCAAGCGCAAGCTTGGACGAATTGAAGACACGCTACGCATTCGTTGCGGAACATGACATGTCCATGACCTCGTCGACACCCGAATCGGATGAAATGGCTGCGGATTCACCGGCAATGTACGACCGCGTCCGACTCGGGCACATGTCCTTGGCCATCGCCATGGTACTGGCCGCCGGCGTGAGGAAAAACAACATACGCAGTGCCCTGCATGTGGCCAACAATCTCAATTAAGTCCGTGGATGCGGGACGAAGCGTAATCGTAAAGGAGTTTGAAACACCATGGTTCCGATGAGTGTGGAGGAGATCGCCAAGGCCGTCGATGGTCGATTGATCGGAGACGCCGATTCCGAGTCTCGAGCCACCAATACGGTCAGCGACTCGCGGCAGGCCGGTCCCGGATCGGTGTTTGTGGCCATCCGAGGCGAGCGTGTCGATGGGCATGACTTTGTGGCGAAAGCCGCTGAACAGGGAGCCACGGTGGCCATCGTCGACCATGAGGTGGAGTCCGATGGCCTGCCGCAGATCGTAGTGAAAGACACGGTCGACGCCCTTGGCGAGCTCGCCCGACACAACATCGTTCGCCGCCGCGAGCTGGACGGCGACTTCGACATCATCGGATTGACCGGTTCGGTGGGCAAGACCACCACCAAGGATCTGCTCTCCTCCCTGCTTGCCACCGTAGGCCCGACCGTGGCTCCGGTGGGATCGTTCAACAATGAGATCGGCCTGCCGCTCACTGCGTTGCGGGTCGATGAGCACACCCGGTTCTTCGTGGCTGAGATGGGTGCCAGCCATATCGGCGAAATCGCGCGACTGACCCGTATCGCGCCGCCGAACACGGCAATCGTATTGAAGGTCGGCGTCGCTCACCTTGGAGAATTCGGCTCCCGCGAACGCATCGCACAGGCGAAAAGCGAAATCGTGCAGGGACTGCTTCCCGGAGGCACCGCGGTACTGAACGCCGATGACGAACACGTGGTTCCCATGGCCGGCCTGGCCAGCGGCGATGTGCTGTGGTTCGGCTTGGGATCGTCGCAGGAGCCCGAGGTGCGGGCCATTGATGTCACTGCCGACCGGTCCGATCATGCTGAATTCACGTTGGTCGATGCGGACGGCAACCATACGCCGGTGCATCTGGGCATTCCTGGACGTCACAACGTGATGAACGCGTTGGCCGCCGCAACCGTGGCGATGCGTTACGGTATGGCACCCGAAACGGTGGCGCGGATTCTGGCCTCGCAGCACACCATCAGCCCTCATCGCATGGCATTGTCCACGGTGAATCGCGAGGGGACTTCCTTCACACTGATCGATGATTCCTTCAATGCCAATCCCGACTCCATGAAAGCCGGCCTGAACGGGTTGAAGGCTTGGAACTCAAATGACGGCAAGGATCCGTTCCGCGTGGCGCTGCTGGGTGCCATGCTGGAACTCGGCGCCGATGAGACGGCATTGCACACCTCTATCGGCACGTATGCGGCCGAATTGGGCATCGACGCGATCATCGCGGTCGGTTCCGCCCAAGACCAACATCTCGATGCACTGGCACAGGCTCTGGCGGACGGTGCCCGTCAGAGCCAATCCGCGTCGGTGGATTGCGTACACGACATCGATGCGGCCGAACAGCTGGTCATCGACTTGGCGCGCAACCATTCCGACGCTGTGGTACTGCTCAAGGGATCGCACGCGTCAGGCCTGAGCGCTTTGGCTGAACGCTGGGCAAAGAACTGACCCGATAACCACCCCAAGAAACCGACAAGAAAGAGAAGCTGCACGTGATTGCTCTGATCATTGGAATGCTGGTGTCGCTCATCGTCACCTTAGTCGGCACCCCGCTGCTGATTCGGCTGGTCCACAAGCTGCACTATGGCCAGTACATCCGCCAGGATGGGCCGCAGTCGCATCTGGTCAAGCGCGGCACCCCCACGTTGGGCGGCGTGGTCATCAACTTCGCGATTCTGCTCGGTTGGGCATCCTCCGCACTGTACCGATACCTGCGTTCGGGCGACGTGCCCTCCTGGTCCGCGGTGCTCGTACTGTTCGCCATGCTGTCGATGGGTCTGCTGGGCTTTATCGACGACTTCGCCAAGGTGCGTAAGAAGCAGAACGAAGGCCTATCGGTGACCGGCAAGTTCATCGGCCAGTTCATCTTCGCCACCATATACGCGGTGCTGGCGCTGCTGATTCCCACCAAATCGGGTTTCCCCAGTGCGCAGGCGGGCATCAGCTTCATCGAACGGCCGTTCTTCAACTTCGACTTCGCCGGTCGAACCGTGGCCATCATCCTGTTCGTCATCTGGGTGAACTTCCTGATGACCGCATGGACCAACGCAGTGAATCTGACGGATGGGCTTGACGGTCTGGCGGCAGGTTCGTCGATGATCGCCTTCACCGGTTTTGGCATCATCGCATTCTGGGAAAGCTACCACATCAAGGGCGGCAGCCATGGCGGATATTCCTATGCCGTGTCCGATCCTCTCGATCTGACCGTCATCGCCGTATGCGCGGCCGTCGCCTGCTTCGGCTTCTTGTGGTACAACTCGAACCCCGCATCGATTTTCATGGGTGATACCGGTTCCCTGGCCTTGGGTGGTCTGTTCGCAGCCCTGTCCATCGCCACGCACACCGAATTCCTGGCGGTGGTTCTGGGTGGACTGTACGTCATGGAAGCCATGAGCGACGTCATCCAGGTCGGGTACTTCAAGATGACCCACAAACGTGTATTCAAAATGGCACCGATCCACCATCATTTCGAACTGAAGGGTTGGACCGAAACCAAGGTGGTGGTGCGGTTCTGGATGATCGAACTCATCTTCGTGCTGCTCGCCCTGACGATTTTCTACGGCGACTGGGTCACCCGCTCCGGCCTGCTGTTCAGCTAGCGGAAATCTGGGTGGATTATGCTCACCCACGGAATTCCTATATCAGGAGGAACAATGCAAGTAGCGGATAAGACAGTGGCGATCGCCGGACTGGGGGTATCCGGCACCTCGTTGGCGGAGGTATTGAGGGAACGCGGCGCCCACGTGATTGGCGTCGACGAGAGGAAGCCCGAGGCTGATCTCCGCTCCTTTGATGACGTGGACTGGGACCACGTGGACTACGTCATGTCGTCCCCGGTGTTCAACCCCCGCACCCCGTTCGTGCTGGAAGCCCAACGCCGTGGCATCCCCGTGATGAGCGAGGTGGAATTCGCATGGCAACTGCGTGTGAATAACGAGCGCACCGGTACTCCGGCTCCATGGATCGGCATCACCGGCACCAACGGCAAAACCTCCACCACCGAGATGACCTCGGAAATGCTCACCGCCTGCGGACTCGACGCGCCGACCGCCGGCAATATCGCCTCCGGAGACATGAGCATGAGCCTGTCTCGTTGCGCCACCAATCCTCAGCATGACGTACTGTGCGTGGAACTGAGCTCCTTCCAATTGCACTTCACCGATTCGCTGGCACTTGACTGCGCGGCGATCACCAATATCGCCGACGATCACCTCGACTGGCATGGCGGGCGCGAGAATTACGCCGCCGACAAATCCAAGGTGTTCCACAACGCCAAACACGCCATCGTCTACAATGCGCAGGACACCAAAGTCAGCGAACTGGCGGCCGAGGCCCAAACCGCCGAAGGATGCCGCAAGGTGGGATTCACGCTCGAGGCCCCCCAGGCCGGTCAGATCGGCATTGAAGATGGCTGGATTGTGGACAGGAGCGGCGTGGCCGGCGGCGCAGTGGGGGAGCCGGTCAGACTGGCCGCCATCACCGATTTCACGCATCTGGCGGAGCCGGACGGCTCACTGTACCCGCATCTGGTGGCCGATGCATTGACGGCATTGGCGTTGGTGCTGGGACTTGGCGCTGATTGCGATACCGCGCTGAAGGCGCTTACCTCGTTCAAGCCGGGCGGCCATCGCATCGAAACCGTGGCTGAGGCCGTAGTCGAGGGCGGCTCTGTTCGTTTCGTGGACGATTCCAAAGCCACCAACGGCCATGCGGCACGCGCCTCGCTGTCCAGCTTCCCGGCCAAGTCTGTGATCTGGATTGCCGGAGGTCTGGCCAAGGGCAGTCGATTCGAGGACCTGGTCAAGGACCAGGCACATACCATCAAAGCGGCCGTCATCATCGGCAAAGACCAGCAGCCGATGATCGAAGCGTTTGCCAGCCAAGCTCCGGACATCCCGGTGACCATCATCGATCCCGAAGACAACGATACCGTCATGGATCGTGCCGTCGAAGCCTGCGGCACGTATGCCGCCGCCGGCGACATTGTGCTTATGGCTCCGGCCTGCGCCTCCATGGACCAGTTCAAGTCCTATGCGGATCGAGGCAATCGATTCGCCGCCGCAGCCAAGACGTGGAGCGAGGTGCATGGCCTCCACTGATACCCATAAGCGTAAGGCATACAGAGCCCCTGACAGGCCCGCACTCGAGATCACCGACTACACGGGTTGGCGAAGCTTGCTCAACCCGCTATGGTGCTACCACGGATTCCGCATGGCCGTGGTGGGGCTGACATGCTTCGGCCTGATCATGGTGTTCTCCAGCTCCACGGTCACCATGGCCGCACTGGGCAAGTCGCCGTTCCTTCAGCTTCTGAACCAGGGCGCGTTTTGCCTGATCGGCTTGGTGCTGGGCTTTGTGGCATTGACGATGCCGGTGACGTTCTGGAAACGGACCGGCGTGTTCTTTGTGGTGGGTGCCTGTCTGTTGCAGGCGCTGACCTTTACTCCGCTGGGTCTCGACGTCTACGGCAACAAAGGTTGGCTGAACCTCGGCTTCACCACTATCCAGCCGGCCGAATTCATGAAGTTCGCGATATGCATATGGCTGCCCTCGTCGTTGCATGCCTGCAGCAAGATGTACCACAAGAAGGGAATCAAAGCATATGCCGCGCCGTTGGTGTTGTATGCGATAGGCGTGGCGCTGGTGATGGGCGGCAAGGACCTCGGCACGGCCATGATTCTGGTCTTCATCGGAGGCGTGGCCTTCCTGATCGTCGGATTCCCCAGTAAATGGATGGGAGTCGGCGTATTGGGCGCGGTGGTTATGGTCGGTGCATTGGCGGTTTCCAGCCCGAACCGCATGCGTCGTATTCTGGCCACATATGGCGATTGCTCGGCCGCTGACGCGCAGAGCGTATGCTACCAGTCCATTCACGCCAAGTACGCCATCGCCTCCGGAGGCTTTCTGGGATTGGGCATCGGCAATTCGCGAGAGAAATGGAATTACCTGCCGGCCGCCCATAACGATTTCATTTTCGCGATCATCGGCGAGGAGACCGGATTCGTTGGTTGCGCCATCGTATTGCTGTTCTTCGCGATTCTCGCCTGGTGCATGATCGTCATCGCATTGCAGGTCACCGATCGTTATGTTGCCATGGTGCTGATGTGCGTCACCATTTGGATTGTGGGCCAGGCCATGGTCAACATCGGCGTGGTCGTGGGTGTGTTCCCGGTATTGGGCGTGCCTATGCCGTTCGTCTCCGCAGGTGGCTCATCAATGATCATGTGCTTGACGGCGGCCGGACTGGTTGTGGGACTTATGCGCTCTCAACCGCAGATAAAACAGTCGCGTCAGAGCGCGTAAGTAGACTCGGTAATCATGGATCAAGGCACACCACATATCGTTCTTGCTGGCGGCGGTACCGCCGGACATGTCAATCCGCTGCTCGCGGTCGCCGGGGCGATTCGCGACATCGAACCCACGGCACAGGTCACCGTCATCGGCACTGCGGTGGGTTTGGAGAAGGACTTGGTGCCTGAGGCCGGCTACGAGCTCGACACCATCGAAAAAGTGCCGTTCCCGCGTCGCCCTGACCTGTACATGCTGCGCTTCCCGGCAAAATGGAAGCGAGAAACCGCCAAGGTGCGCTCCATTCTTGAAACGCGGCATGCGGATGTCGTGGCCGGATTCGGCGGGTATGCTTCCGCCCCCGTCTACGCCACCGCACATAAGATGGGCATTCCGATTGCCGTCCATGAGCAGAATGCGCGTGCCGGCATGGCCAATAAACTGGGCGCTCGTTGGGCCGATTTCATCGGTACCGTGTACGAGGGCACCGGTCTCAAACCGCGTGCCGGAGCCGACGTCGAGCGCGTCGGTCTGCCGTTGCGCCCGGCCATCGCCTCCCTGACCAAACGCATCGGTGACGACCGTGCCGCCGTACGCCGTGAATCGGCCGCGCAGCTTGGCGTCGATCCGAACCGTCCGCTGGTGCTGGTCACTGGCGGATCGCTGGGAGCGCAAAGCCTGAACCGCGCCATCGCTTCCTCCGCCGCAGACCTGTTGGCCCACGCACAAATCATCCACTTGACCGGGCGAGGCAAAATCAGCGAAGTACGCGAACTGGTCACGGCCTCGGCCGGCGCGGACGTGCTTACCGGCATCGGCCCCGAATCGGCCGGACAAGGTGACTACCATACCGCCGAATATCTGGAACGAATCGATCTGGCCTTCGCCTGTGCCGACTTGGTGATTTGCCGCGCCGGAGCCGGATCGGTATCCGAGCTGGCTGCACTGGGTCTGCCGGCCATTTACGTGCCGCTGCCCATCGGCAACGGCGAGCAGCGTTTCAACGCCGAGCCGGTGGTGAACGCCGGCGGCGGCCTTCTGGTCGCAGACAAGGACCTGACCCCGCAGTGGGTGCATGAGCATGTGCCCGATCTGCTCGCCGATCACGAACGACTTGCCGAATTCGGCCGCAAGGCATGGGAATACGGCATCAGAAACGCTGCCGAAATCATGGCCCGGCACGTTCTGCAATTAGCCGAACCATCCAAATAGTATTCAGATATCATCCCGTGCGCGATACGGGCCAATCCCGTCCCGCAACACGAGATACGGTCATAATATAGGGTGCTGGAATCCCCAAAGGAGTTGTGAATTGTCTCAAGATCAGCCCATCGTGCTTGACCCCACGTATGCCTCATTCGATGCTGCGGCCCGCCCCGCGGATCTCGGCGCCACCCATTTCATCGGTATCGGCGGCGCCGGTATGAGCGTTCTGGCCGAAATGCTGCACGCCGAAGGAGTCGCGGTGGACGGCTCCGATCGCACACACAGCGCCAAAACCGACCGACTTGAAACGCTGGACATCACCGTTGAATTCGGGCAGCGAGCCGAAAATGTCGCCCAGGCCGAGACCGTGGTCTACTCCAGCGCCATCAAACCGGACAATCCGGAAATCGTCGCAGCGCACGCGGCAGGCAAGCGCATTGTGCATCGCAGTGACATCCTCGCTCTGCTCATGAACGGCAAACGAGCCGTCACCGTGGCCGGAGCGCATGGCAAAACCACCACCAGCTCCATGCTGTCCCACATTCTGGTGAACGCCGGTGCTGATCCAAGCTACGCCATCGGCGGCTTTATCCAAGGCCCGGACGGCACCACGCTGGACGGTGGACACGCGGGCAAAGGCGATATCCTGGTGGCCGAAGCCGACGAATCGGACGGCAGCTTCGCCAAATATCATCCGACCATCGCCATCATCACCAACTGTGAAGCCGATCATCTCGACCATTACGGCGACGAAGCCCACTACCGTGCCGCGTTCGTTGCCCACGCCGGCCGGGCCACCGGTCACGTGATCATCAGTATCGACGACCCCGACGGACTTGCCGTGCTGGAGGCCATGCCCGCCGACGTGAAATCCCATACCGTTGCCTACGGCACTACCGCGCGTGAATCCCTGCCCGATTTGGGCGGTGCCGCGTATGTCTGGATCGCTTCGGAAAGCGAGACCGCAGGCAGCGGCGTCGAACAGCTCACCCTGCATCTGCCGGCCGCGGTGACGGCGGGGGAGCCGGTGTCTCAGAGCGTTGCCCTGAAGGTTCCTGGCGTGCACAATGCGCGCAATGCGGCCGCCGCCATCAGCGCTGCCGTGCTGCTGGGCGTGAGCCCCGCAGACGCGGCCAAGGCGGCCGGCACATTCCTCGGTGCGGCACGCCGTTTCCAGGTGCGCGGCACGGTCAAGCAGGTCACTGTAGTGGACGATTACGCCCACCATCCCACCGAAATCGCGGCCCTGCTGGATGCGGCCCGACGCCGGTACCCCGATTCGACCATTCGTGTGATCTTCCAGCCACACCTGTTCTCCCGCACCAAGTTCTTCGCGCACCAGTTCGCCGAATCCTTGGCCAAAGCCGATGACGTCATTATCACCGGCATCTTCCCGGCCCGTGAAAAGCAGGCCGATTTCCCGGACATCAGCCCCTCCACCATCGTGGACGCGGCTGCGGGACTCAAGGATGCTTCCGCAGGCACGTGGATTCAGCCGGTCGAGGATATGTGCCTGGCCGCCAAGATGATGGCCATGCGCGCCCACCACGGCGACGTGATCTTCACCGTGGGCGCGGGCGACATCACCGACATGGATCAGGTGCTGCTCACCGCACTTGAGGCCCATCGGGAAAGCTGCGAGTGATGTCCGGGCGCACGGTCAGATCCGGGGGCAATGACAACGGCTCACGTCGTTCGTCCGGAAGTCCCCGCAAGCCGCGCACCATCGGTTCACGCGGAAACACGGGTCACTCGTCGAAGTCTCGCGCTCCCCGGTCCGTGTCTTCCGGGCATGAGATCGACGAGCCGGAGATTATCGACGATGTGACGGTAGCCAAGGGCCAGGCCGGTGCCTTCGTCGATGCACGACGGCTGCACAGCGAGGATTACGTTGCCGAAACGTTGCACCAGACCACCGGCTCCCTAGGAGTCGTATCACGCCCGAAAGTGGTGAATTTCACCGAACGCGCCAAAGAACGCAAGCGTGCGAACGTACGTGTCGTTGCGTTACGCGTGTTGATTGCTGTCGTCAGCGTGGCTGTAGTGACGGGGCTAACGTGGCTGCTGCTCTTCTCGCCGGTGTTTCGTCTGGAAACCAGCGAGATCGGCGTATCCGGTGCCAACGAATGGGTGAGCGCGCAGACCATCCATGCCATCGCCGATAAGCAGGCTGGAAAGTCGTTGTTCCTGGTCTCCGCCCATGAGGTCACAGAGCAACTCAAGTCCATTCCCGGCGTCAGCGAGGCCAAGGTCTCCAAACAGTTCCCCAAGTCGATGAGCGTGGAAGTCAAGGCGCAACGGCCTGCGGCCATGCTGAAAAGAGGCGATACCCTGACCGCGGTGGATTCCCAGGCGCGCGTGTTGAACTCGGTGAAGAACGCCAACGTGGATGGCATCCCGGTGATCGAGGTCAAGGATATAGACGCCAGTCTCAAGAACCGTTCGGTGAAGGAGGCGCTGGCGATTCTGGGCGCATTGCCGGAATCGATGCGTAAGTCCATTACCAAGGTCACCGCTGAGACGCAGGATTCGGTGACCACCACGCTTAACGACGGTGACCGCGTAATCATTTGGGGCGACTCATCGCAACTGAAGCTGAAGCTGGCGGAAGTCGAGGAAATCGACAAGAACATCACCGCTGGCACGGCTGGCTTTGCCGGCAAACATCAGATTGATGTTTCCGCATCCCAGAAGCCCATCATCAAGTGATGGCGGTTCCGTTGGCTTCGTTGGTTCCGTTGGTTCCGGGGCGATGTTCGCTCCGTTGGTCCTGCTGACAACGTTGGTTCCGTTGGTTCCGGGGCGGCGTTCGCTGCCGGCGACTTGCGCGCGTAGCGCCATAGGGTGTATACTGAAAAGTCCGGCCGAAAAGCCGGAAGCTTGATAACTCAAGATTGGGGGGCGATCGGTTTCGACGGTGACCTGTTCGCTGCAGGGAAGCGTGCCGAGAACGCCGGGTCCGCTCGTGGATGACCCCGGCAAAAGAATAAGTGCTAAATCTAACCGCACTGAGTTCGCTCTCGCTGCCTGATTTTAGTCAGGATTAACCAGTGAGCAGCCGCTCCGTTCACTCCTCCTCGTCTTTGGGGGGATGCTGAGCGTCGTTTAGAAGACTTGCTGATGCAGTTGAGCCTCAGGGCTGCATCGGGACTTTAACTGCGGATATGCTCGCCATCAGTTGTCTGCGACATCGATGGGGGCAGAAAAATCGCCAACTTGGCCAGCAGACTACGCACGTAGAAGACTGTGGGCTCGGTCATCGGACCGGGGTTCAATTCCCCGCGCCTCCACCAAGACAAGCGTCGTTTCCGTAAGGGAACGGCGCTTTTTTGTTGCTGCAGTTGCTACTGTAGGGAACCATGAAAGTCGTATTGCAACGAGTATCCGAAGCGTCCGTGAACGTGGCCAATGAATTGGGCACGCTGGATCCCACGTTCGAGCCGCAGCAGATTGGCCCGGGATTCATGATTCTGGTGGGCGTCACCGATGAGGACGACGACAAGCAGATCGCCTGGCTGGCCCATAAGATCCTGAATCTCAGGGTGTTCGAGGATGAGCAGGGCAAGATGAACCGTTCGATTCAGGACATCGGCGGCGAGATTCTCTCCATCTCGCAGTTCACGCTGTTTGCCGACGTGCACAAGGGCAATCGCCCGAGCTTCATCAAGGCCGGCAAGCCCGAGCATGCCGATCTCATGTGGATCAAGTTCAACGAGGCGTTGCGCTCCGGGGGAGTACCGGTGAAGGAAGGTCGTTTCGGCGCGCATATGCGGGTCGGGCTGGTCAATGACGGGCCGGTGACCATCGTCATCGACACCGAGCATGACATGCCTGACGGAACACGCTGAATTGCGATAATAATTTGACATCATATCCCGTTCCTTCCAACATGTTACTAAAGCGCTTTAGTCTCCTGCGGGCGAGGGCGCATGTCGATATGTTTCCCATGAACGGGCAGCACAATGATGTGGCCGCACAAGCGGCAGAGATAAGGGGAGTGAACAGCAGATGTTCCTGAAACCTGAACAGCAACTGGAGCGGTGCAAGCGCATCGTGCGCCAGCGCGTGGACCCTCATATCCACCCATCGATCGTACAGCTCGCGGTGGAGTCCTTTGACATTCCCGGAGAGCCGATGCCCACTGACGAGTTCTTCACGAAACTCAATCGAGGTGACATCGATTTCAAGCCGTTTACGCTCGGCAGCGAATGGGGCACCACATGGGGCACGGTCTGGTTCCGCCTGACCGGGTCCGTGCCGGCCGGCTACCCGAAAGGCAAGCCGCTGGAGCTCATCCTCGACCTTGGCTGGTACCCGCACTCCTGCGGCGGCCATATCGAGGGCCTCGTCTACCGTGCCGACGGCACCGCCATCAAAGCCGTACACCCGCTCAACTATTGGGTGCCGTTCATGGATGCCGAGGGCAACGCGCAAGTGCCGGTCGCCGAAGACGGCAGCTTCACCCTGTACCTCGAAGCCGCCAGCAACCCGCTGCTGCTCGGCGTGCCTCCGTTCATTGAGACCGAACTGGGCGACCATGCCACCGGCAAGCCGGACGAGCCGTACGTATTCAAGTCTGCCGATCTGGCCGAATTCGATGAACGCTACGAGAACTACTCCGTCGATCTCGACGTGGTGAGCTCCCTGATGGAATTCGCCGACAAACAGTCGCCGCGCTACTGGCAACTCGCCAAAGCATTGCAGCGTTCGCTGAACGCCTACGACGAGCGCAACCCCGAATCCGTGGAAGCCGCGCGCGCAGCACTCGCCGGCGTACTGGCCAAGCCGGCCAATGCCTCGGCCATGAACGTCAGCGCCATCGGCCACGCACATATCGACTCCGCATGGCTGTGGCCGGTGCGCGAGACCCGCCGCAAGGTGGCCCGCACCGTATCCAACGCATTGGCGCTGATGGACGCCGACCCCGACTTCAAATACGCGATGAGCTCCGCCCAGCAGTACGCCTGGCTGGAAGAGGATCATCCGGACATCTTCAAGCGCATGAAGCGGCGCATTGAAGAAGGCCGGTTCATCCCGGTCGGCGGCATGTGGGTGGAAGCCGATGGCATGCTGCCCGCCGGCGAATCGCTGATTCGCCAGATTGCATATGGCCGCAAATACTTCAAGGAACATCTCGGTGTGGAGCCCAAGGGCGTATGGCTGCCGGACAGCTTCGGCTACACCGGCGCATGGCCACAGATCGCCCGCCGTGCCGGGTACGAATGGTTCCTCACGCAGAAGATCTCGTGGAACGACACCACCAAGTTCCCGCACCACTCGTTCATGTGGGAAGGCATCGACGGCTCGCGCATCTTCACCCACTTCCCGCCGGCGGATACTTATGCCGCCTGGTGCAAGGTCCAGGAACTCGACTACGCCGAGAAGAACTTCCAGGACAAGGATCTCTCCGACCGCTCGCTTCTGCTCTTCGGTTTCGGTGATGGCGGTGGCGGCCCCACGCGCAACATGATGGAGCACCTGCACCGCTACGAGAACCTCGAAGGTGTCTCCAGGGTGAGCATCGAAGAGCCGAATGACTTCTTCGACAAGGCGCATCAGCAGCTTGCAGAGAACGCCGGCCCAGAAATGCCCGTCTGGAAGGGCGAGCTGTATCTCGAACTGCACCGTGGCACCTTGACCTCGCAACAGGACATGAAACGCGGCTGCCGCCAAGAGGAATCGCTGTTGCGCACGGTCGAATACCTGGGCGCAGCCGCCGTGTTGTCCGATCCGGAGTACGTCTACCCGCGCGAGGAGCTGGACCGCATATGGAAGACGCTGCTGCTGAACCAGTTCCACGACATCCTGCCCGGCTCGGCCATCGCATGGGTGCACCGCGAAGCCCGCGAGGACTATCGCCGCGACCTGAAGCGTCTCGCTGAAATCGCCCAAGACATGTGCGCCGTGCTGCGCAAGGCCAACCCGCAGGCCGACCTGCTCGCCGAGGCCCGCATCAGCCAGTTCCGCAATGACGGCGCGTCTTGGCATGCCAACCGCATCAACGAACCGACCAACGCGCTTTCCGTACTGACCCAGACATCGGAGAACGGCCGTGTACTGCTGGCCAACGGCGTACTGTCCGTCACCATCGAGGCCGACGGTACAATCTCGTCGCTGCTTGACGAGGAGCATGGCCGTGAACTGGTTCCGGCCGGCACCCGACTGGGCCAATACGAACTGTTGAGGGACGAACCCGCCGTTTGGGATGCGTGGGAGATCGAACGCGAATCCCTGCTCATGGCGAATGCCATGACCGGATCAATCGAATCGGTCGATACCGAAAACGGTGCGGCACGAGTTCGCGTGCGCACCGCCGACGATGACACCGTTATCACCACCACCATCACGCTGCGCCCGGGTTCGCACACGCTTGATTTCCATGCCGATATCGACTGGCATGAGCGCGAACGTTTCCTCAAGGTCGCCTTGCCGCTGGGCATTGTGGCCGATCAGGCGACCTACGACTGCCAGTATGGTCTGGTCCGCCGCCCAATCGTCAAAAACACCGCATCAGACGAAGCCAAGTATGAGAGCAGCACGAACCGTTTCGCCATTATCGGCGATGCCGGTTACGCCGCGGCCGTCATCAACGGATCGGTATACGGGTCCGATGCCACGCCGATCGCCGGGAATGCCGCCGAAGGTTGTGACTCGGGCACTATGTTCCGACTGTCATTGCTCTCCGCGCCGACCTTCCCCGACCCGCGCACCGATATCGGCTCGCACGAGTTCGACTGGTCCGTGGTGACCGACGCCACGGTGGACCGTGCGCTTGGCGCCGCCGGTGTGCTCAACGCACCGGTACTCCATGATGTGCCCGATATCACGCCGCTCGCCTCGATCGAGTCCGTCAATGGCACCGTGGTGCTGGACTGGATGAAGCTGGCCGATGATGGTTCCGGCGACCTGATCGTACGTGCCTATGAGGCGGCCGGCGGCCAGGCCGATGCCACGCTGCGCATCTGCCCGGCGCTCGCAGGCGCTTCGGTGCATGAGACCAACGTGTTGGAAGGCGACGATCTGGCCGCCGACCTGCCGGTCGCGCTGCAAGACGGTACACAGAACGCCGAAGGCGCCACACTGCACTTCGGCTCGTTCCAGCTCGCCACCCTGCGCATCACGCGCTGAATTTTCGCCTGACGCTTCTGCCTCCTTGTACCATGAGGGGGCAGAAGCATGTCGTATTACGGTTTTCCCAATTGCCACCACACCCATCATTTCCATCAGACACAGCAAAGGAGAACTCTCCATGTTTCTTCTGCCCAATCAGCAGTTGGAGCGCTGCGACCGCGTCATGCAGCAGCGCGTCAAACCGCATATCCACACCACACTTGCCGCATGCACCTTGCGTTCGTTCCACAATCCCGGCGAACCGGTGCCCTCCAGCGAATTTCTAGCCAAAGTGCGCAACGGCCAAGTGCCCTTCGAACCTTTCCGCGTTCCCGGAGTCTGGGGCACCGCATGGGGCACCACATGGTTCGAGGTGAACGGCCACATCGACATGGCGGCGGTCAAAGGACGAAAAGTCGAACTCATGGTAGACCTCGGCTGGCTCGATCACCGCGGCCCCGGATTCCAATCCGAGGGACTTGTCTATCGTGCCGACGGCACCGCCATCAAATCCGCGAACCCACGCAACCACTGGATTCCACTCGTCTACGCGGACGGCAGCAGCACCGTAGAACTCGATGAACATGGCGACTTCACCGTCTATATCGAAGCCGCCGCCAACCCATTCGTCGAAGGCTCCACCCCGTTCTCACCCACCGAACTCGGTGAAGAGGCCACCGGCACCTGTGACTTCCCATACACACTGAGTCGTATGGACGTCACCATCTTCAACGAAGACGTGTTCGCCTACTACATGGATCTGGAAACCGTCTCCTCGCTGATTCGTGAGCTCAAGGACGACGACCCACGCTACTGGCAGCTCGCCAAAGCACTGCAACGCTCCCTGAACATCTACGATGAACGCGACTTGGAAACCGTGTCGGCAGCCCGTGCGGCGCTCGCCGGCGTACTCGCCGAACCGGCCGCCTCCAGCGCAATCAAACACATCGCCATCGGCCACGCCCATATCGATTCCGCCTGGCTGTGGCCGGTGCGCGAAACCCGGCGCAAGGTGGCCCGTACCGTATCCAACGTGCTGGCTTTGATGGACGAAGACCCGGACTTCACGTATGCGATGAGTTCCGCCCAACAGTACGCATGGCTGGAAGAGGAGCATCCCGACCTGTTCGCACGAATGAAGCGGCGCATCGAAGAGGGCCGCTTCATCCCGGTCGGCGGCATGTGGGTGGAATCCGACAACATGATTCCTTCCGGCGAATCATTGGTGCGGCAGATCACGTTCGGCCGCCGATATTTCAAGGAGCATCTCGGCGTCGCGCCGCGCGGCATCTGGCTACCGGACAGTTTCGGCTACACCGGCTCTTGGCCGCAGATCGCCCGCCGTGCAGGATTCGACTGGTTCCTCACGCAGAAGATCTCGTGGAACGACACTACCAAGTTCCCGCACCACTCCTTCATGTGGGAGGGCATCGACGGCACTCGTATTCTCACGCACTTCCCGCCTTCGGATACCTACTGCTCGTGGATGAGCATGCACGAGCTGATGTATTCGCAGCGCAACTTCCTGGACAAGGACCTCTCCCGTAACGCGATTCTGCTGTACGGTTTCGGCGATGGCGGTGGCGGCCCCACCCGTGAGATGACCGCACGCATCCGCCGCGACCATGATCTCGCCGGTGCGCCGAAGATCGAATTCGGTACTCCCGACCAACTGTTCGACCGCGTGCGTAAGGATATCGTCGACGATGCGCAAGGAGAGACCCCGGTGTTCAAGGGCGAACTGTACCTTGAACTGCACCGTGCTACCCTCACCGCCCAGCAGGACATGAAGCGCGGCTGCCGTCAGGAGGAGTCGATGCTGCGTGTCGCCGAATACCTGTGCACCGTGGCCCGCATCAAGAACCCGGACTATGTCTATCCGCGCGAAGAGCTGGACCGCATATGGAAAACGCTGCTCCTGAACCAGTTCCACGACATTCTGCCCGGTTCGGCCATCGCGTGGGTGCATCGTCAGGCGCGGACCGAATACGCGCGTGACATCGCTCGGCTGAACGAGATCGCCCTTGAAGCCGGGCGCGCGATCGCAGCCGTGGAACCCGATGACGCAACCATAACCGACGCCGTAATTGCCCCATATTCCCGCCAGGACTGTGAGGCATGGGCGGTACGCCCGGCTTCGAGCCGAGCCGAAGTGGGAACCGCATCCGTGGCTCGGGTCGCCGTTGCCCATGACGGCGATACGATTGTGCTCGACAACGACCGACTGCACGTGCGCATCGAGGCCGACGGCACCGTTTCGTCGCTCGTCGATCAACGCAACGGCCGCGAACTGGTACCGGCCGGCACCCGATTGGGCCGTTACGAGATGCTCAAGGACGAACCGTCCCACTGGGATGCCTGGGATATTCAACGCGATGCGTTCCTCACCGTCACCACGCTCAGCGAGGCATCGATTGCAAGCGTGGACGAAACCGCCAACGGTGGGGCCGTCGTGCGTGCTGTCACTCGCGCGAAGGGCGTTGAAATTCGTACGGGCATTGCCTTAAGGCCAGGCTCCGCCACACTGGACTTCACCGCCGATGTGGACTGGCATGCCGTCGAACAGTTCCTCAAAGTGGATATGCCGGTCACGGTGCAGGCGGTGAACGCGCAGTACGAATGCCAGTACGGGTTGGTCGAACGTCCGATTAACAAGAACACGCGCAGCGATGATGCCAAATTCGAAAGCTGCACACACCGCTTCGTACGTATCGCCGATGCCGACTATGCCGCCGCTGTGGTCAACGCCTCCACCTACGGCTCCGACGTCAGCCCCATCCACGCCGATGCGGCACATGGCACCGGCCGCGGCACCATGGTGCGGATCTCGCTGCTGTCCGCACCGCTGTACCCCGACCCACGCACCGACCAAGGCGCACACTCCTTCGCGTGGTCTCTGGTCGCTGCCGCCGATATGAATGCGGTGCTGGACGAAGCGGCGCGACTCAACAGCCCCGTAATAGGGGAGTTGCCTGATATGGCGCCGCTGGTCTCGCTCGCCGACGCCACCGGCGTCATCGTATTGGACTGGATCAAGCTCGCCGATGACGGTTCCGACGATCTGATTGTGCGCCTGTACGAGGCCGCCGGTGGCAATGCCGCGGCCGCACTACGCCTTGACGCCGCTCTCGCCGACGCCAAGGCCAGCGTACAGGAGGTGAATCTCATGGAAGAGCCGGAATTGGACACCGAACTGCCGCGCGCGCTCGCCGGCGACGAACCAATGCCCGCCGACGGTGCGGTCGTCTCGTTGGCGCCCTTCCAGCTCGCCACGCTGCGCATTCGCCGGTGACGGCATGTCGGGACCGCGGGGCTGATGGCGAGACGCGACGGTTTGTCTCACCATGCGGCCCCACGGGGCCAGATGTCACAGGAATCCGATAAACCGCTCAATACCGCCGAAAATCAGCCGCCATGCGTCGCGAGTGGAATGAAAGAAGTCCGATTCGGAAACGCACGGTTAACAAACCGGGGCGATAGTCGGCGGAAAGGCCGTGTCCACAGCACAGGCGCGGCGATGCCATTACAGAGAGAGGACTCCCGTGCATTCCAAGAAGATTCTGGCCGCCATCGCTTCCGTGGCCGCCATCGCGTCCCTCGCCGCATGCGGCGGCGTGAAGGATGATGCCGCCACGGCCGGCGGCAGCTCCGCCGTCACCATCGGCACCACCGACAAGATCACCAGCCTCGATCCGGCCGGATCCTACGACAACGGCTCCTACGCCGTGCAGATTCAGGTGTTCCCGTTCCTGTACGCCCAGAACTACAACACCTCCGAACTGTCTGCCGACATCGCCGCCGACAACGGCACCTGGAACGCGGACGGCACCCAGTTCACCGTCAAACTCAAGAAGGGTCTGAAATTCGCCAACGGCAATGACCTGACCGCCTCCGACGTGAAGTTCTCCTACGATCGCGTCAAGAAGATCAACGACGAGAACGGGCCGAGTTCGCTGCTGGCCAACATCACCGACGTCAAGGCCGTGGACGACACCACCGTGGTGTTCACCGACGCCGTGCCTTTCGACGTGACCCTGAAGCAGGTCATGAGCTCCCCGGCCGGTCCGATCGTCGACGAGGACTCCTTCGCCGCCGACAAGCTGACCGACGCCGACACCATCGTGTCCAAGAAGGCCTTCGCCGGCCCCTACTCGTTGACCTCCTTCAAACTCAACGAGACGGCCGCCTACGAGAAGAACGCCGACTATCAAGGCCTGACCCCCGCCAAGAACGCCGCGGTGCAGGTCAAGTACTTCGCCGACGCCTCCAACCTGAAGATGGCCGTGCAGCAGGGGCAGGTCGATGTCGCCTACCGCTCCCTGACCCCGACCGACATCGAGGACCTGTCCAAGGACTCCAAGCTGCAGGTCATCAAGGGACCGGGCGGCGAGGAGCGTCTGCTCGTCTTCAACATGAAGATCCAGCCCTTCGGCGAATCCCAGCCCAACGCCGACGCCAACAAGGCCAAGGCGGTGCGCCAGGCCGTCGCCAACCTGATCGACCGTGACGAACTGGCCACCAAGGTCTACAAGAAGACCTACACCCCGATGTACTCCTACATCCCCGATGGCCTTGCCGGCCACGAGGACACGTTGAAGGCCGCCTACGGCGAGAACGGCAAGCCTTCCGTCGACAAGGCCAGGAAGGTGCTCAAGGACGCCGGCGTGACCACTCCGGTCGACCTGAAACTGCAGTACAACGGCGACCATTACGGTTCCTCCTCCGCCGACGAGTACGCCGCGATCAAGTCCCAGCTCGAGGAGGGCGGCCTATTCTCCGTCGACCTGCAGCAGACCGAATGGACTCAGTACAACAAGGACCGTGTGGTCACCAAGGATTCCGATGGCGCATACCCGGTCTACCAGCTCGGCTGGTTCCCGGACTACTCCGATCCGGACAACTACCTTTCCCCGTTCTTCCGCGACGGCAACTTCGTGAACAACGGATACTCCAACAAGGAGATCAACGACCTCATCGTCAAGCAGGCCGTCCAAACCGACGAGAACGCCCGAGCCGAGACCCTGAAGCAGATTCAGCGGCTTGAAACCGACGATCTGTCCACCATCCCGCTGCTGCAGGGTGCTCAGACCGCCGTCGCCGGCTCGAACGTGAAGGGCGTCGTGCTTGACGCATCCTTCCGCTTCCGCTACTCCTCCGTCACCAAGTGACCTGCATGCTCCCCGACGGGAGCCATCCGCCGCAAGGCGGGAGAAGGGAGAGCGCGCGTAACGGGCATTCGCCCGGCGCGTCTCTCCCTTCCGGCGTTGCGTCCCACCTCCCCGCATAGGGAAGGTGCGTGTCGTGACGCGACTTTGTCATCGCCTCCCGTGCCGGGAGGAACAATCGTTTCCATTGGCCTTTACCGTAAGGAGCGCCGCGTGTCCAACACAGCAGCTCCGGCCGCCGTACCTGATGCGGCGAAGCCGAAACAAGCCAAAAAGAACCGACTGTCGGGTGGATTCTTCCGTTTCGTCCTCACTCGGTTCCTTTTGATCATTCCCACCGTCTTCATTCTCGTCACCATCGTTTTCTTCGTGATGCGCGCCACCGGTGACCCGATCTCCGCCGCGATGGGCGGACGGCTGACCCCCGAGGAGCTGCAGCGACGCATCCACGCCGCCGGTTACGACCGGCCTCTGATCGTGCAATACGCCGATTATCTGGGTGACCTGCTGCATGGCGACCTCGGCACCACGCTGACCGACAACCAGCCGGTGAGCGCCATCCTCGCCCACTATGGCGCCGCGACCTTTGAACTGGCCTTCCTCGCGCTGATCGTCGCGCTGATCGTCGGCATCGGTCTGGGGCGTCTTGCCGCACGCCGGCGCGACCGCGCGGCTGATGCCGGTATCCGCACCTTCGCAATCCTGTGCTACGCCACGCCGGTCTTCTTCCTTGGCCTGGTCCTGAAACTGATCTTCGCCATCTGGCTGAACGTGCTTCCCGCTTCCGGCCGATCGTCATTGGCGTCCGAGATGCAGTTCTCGAGACTGATCTCGCCCACCGGCTTCTACATCATCGACGCCCTGCAGCTGGGCAACATGACCGTGCTCGCCGACGTGCTGCGCCACGCCGTGCTTCCCGCGTTGGCGTTGGGCCTGCTGACCGCAGGCGTGTTCATCCGTCTGGTGCGAACCAACGTGATCTCCACGTTCAACGCAGGCTATGTCGAGGCCGCCCGTTCTCGTGGCGTGAGCGAGAAGCGCCTGTTGAACACGCATGCTTGGAAGCCGGCGCTGATTCCGATCATCACCGTCATGGGCATGCAGATCGCCCTGATGCTCGCCGGCGCGGTGCTTACCGAAACGACCTTCGAGTGGAAAGGGCTGGGCTTCATGCTGTCCCAATATCTGAAAGCCCGTGACTTCGTGGCCGTGCAGGGCATCGTGATCCTGATCGCCGTCATCGTGGCCGTCGTCAACTTCGTCGTCGACGTGATCGCCGCGCTCATCGACCCGAGAGTGAGGTACTGACGTGTCCAACGCATCCGCAAACAAAGTCACCGTGCCGGGCGACGAACGCCTGAACAAGCTCAACGTCAACGCCGGCGCGCCGTTGTGGTCCAAGATCCCGATCATCAAGGAGCTGCGCGTCGCGGTCGGATGGCAGAAAGCCATGCTGGTCACCGGCCTGTCGCTGACCGCCTTCTTCCTGCTGGTGGCCGTCTTCGCGCCGCTGATCGCCCCCTACGGCCATGCGCAGATCAAGGACGCCAACGGCGTCTCCTTCCCGGCGCAGGCCGCCCCCAGCGCCGAACACATCTGGGGCACCACCGCCGGTGGCTTCGACGTGTTCTCCCGTGTGGTGTGGGGCGCGCGCACCGCCGTGATCGCCATCGTCGTGGCCGTGCTGCTTTCCATCTTCGCCGGCGTGATGCTGGGCCTGGTCTCGGGCTATTTCGGTGGCTGGGTGGACCGTGTGTTGGTGATGATCGCCGACGCCGTCTACTCCTTCCCCTCGCTGTTGCTCGCCATTTTGATGGCCATCATGATCTCCCACGGGCAGTCCGGCCTGTGGAGCGGCATCCTGGCTTCGGGCATTTCGATCACCGTGGTCTACGTTCCGCAGTACTTCCGTACGATTCGCGCCGAGGTGATCCGCATCAAGGAATCCGCCTATGTGGAATCGGCCCGTGTGGTCGGCGCCTCCACCTGGCGGATCATGACCAAGCACCTGCTCAAGAACTCCACCCGCACGTTGCCGGTGATTCTGACGCTGAACTCGTCCGAAGCCATCCTGACCCTCGCCGGTCTGGGCTTCCTGGGCTTCGGCATCGAGCCGACGGCCGCGGCCGAATGGGGGTATGACCTGAACCGCTCCGTCTCCGACGTGACCGCCGGCATCTGGTGGACCGCGGTGTTCCCGGGCATGGCCATCGTGCTGATCGTGCTTGGCATCACGCTGGTGGGCGAATCCCTCAACGACCTTGCCGACCCGCGCCTGCGCGCGCGCAAGTCCGCCGGCGAAGTGGTGGGATCCATCGAAGACACCTCCGTGGATCCCACCGAGAAACCCTCCGTGCGCAATGAAGTGATCGCCGAATTGGATTCCAACGTCAATCCGCCGTCCACCGTCATCGATCACGACCCGGACTTCACCGCATCCGAGTGGACCGGCGAAGGCACCGTCGCGCCGGCGACCAAGGGCAAGGAATGAGCATTATGAGTGAACAGCGTCAACATAATCTGGCCGACATCAAGGATCTGTCCGTCTCCTTCATGACCGATGCGGGCTCCATCAAAGCCGTAGAGAACGTGAATTTCACGATCCCACGTAAAACCGTGGTCGGCGTGGTCGGCGAATCCGGCTCCGGCAAATCCGTGACCGCCCGCTCCATCATCAAACTGTTGCCGGAAACCGCCACCACGTCGGGAGCGGTGTACCTTTCCCGGCGTGACGGCTCCGATGGCCTGGACGTGCTCTCGCTTTCCGGCGAACAGCTGCGCGACATGCGTGGATCCGAAGCCGCGATGGTCTTTCAGGAGCCGAACTCGGTGCTCAACCCGGTGTACACGATCGGATGGCAGATCGAGGAGGGCCTGCGCGCCCACGGGCTGAAGGACAGGAAGAAGCTGCGCGCCAAAGCCGTCGACATCCTGAACAAGGTCGGCATCCCCGACGCCGAGACCCGCGTGGATTATTACCCCCATCAGTTCTCCGGCGGTCAGAAGCAGCGCATCGTCATCGCCATGGCGTTGGTGCTCAACCCCGGCCTCATCCTGGCCGACGAGCCCACCACCGCTCTGGACGTGACGGTCCAGGCCGAGATTCTCGACCTACTTCGTCTGGCGCGAGACGAATTCGATGCGTCCGTGCTCATCATCACCCACAACATGGGCGTGATCGCCGACATCGCCGACCAGGTGGTGGTGATGTACCGTGGACACGTGGTCGAACAAGGCACCGTGGAGCAGGTGTTCTACGACCCGAAGAACGACTACACCAAGCGCCTCCTGGGCGCGGTGCCGCGTGTCGGCCAGAAGCTGGTCGTGCGCGATCCGGACGGTCGCGTGATCGAACGCAAATCCGATTGGCGCGAGCAGCCGGTGGCCGTCGAGGCCAAGGGATTGACGATCACGTATCCCGGGCATCTGATGCAACCCGATTTCAAGGCCGTGGACGGCGTGGACTTCACGATTCACCGTTCCGAAGTGCTCGGCCTGGTGGGTGAATCCGGTTCCGGCAAATCCACCACCGGTCGCGCCATCGCCGGCCTGCAGAAAGTGTCCGGCGGGTCATTGAACGTGCTTGGCGTGGAGATGAACGGTGTCAGGGAGCGGGACTTCAAACCCAAGCGCGCCGACATCGGCTTCGTGTTCCAGGATCCCGGCTCCTCGTTCAACCCGTTGATGACCATTGCGGAAAACGTGGCCGAACCGCTGATCGTGCACAGGAAGTATGGTTCGGTGGCCGAGGCTAGGGACTATGTGGGAGATCTGTTGGAGATGGTGCAGTTGCCGCGCGCCTACATGAACCGTTTCCCCCACGAGCTTTCCGGCGGGCAGCGTCAGCGCGCCTCGCTGGCGCGGGGCCTGGCCCTGAAGCCCTCCCTGCTGATCGCGGACGAGCCGACATCGGCTTTGGACGTGTCGGTTCAGGCCAAGGTGCTGGAGCTGTTCAAGCGGCTGCAGGCGGAGATCGGCTTCGCCTGCCTGTTCATCACCCACGATCTGGCGGTGGTGGATATGCTCGCCGACCGCGTCATGGTGATGCATAAGGGGCGGATCGTGGAGCATGGCGACGCCGATCAGATCATGCGGCATCCGCGCAACGCCTACACGCAGAAGCTGTTGGCCTCCCTGCCGGTGCCCGATCCGCGCGAGCAGAGGCTGCACCGCGCGCATCTTCACGAACTGCTCGCCAGCGGAAAGTAACGAGTCACCCCGCACGGCGGCATGGTGTGCTTCGTCCATACGGCGAGGACGTCGAGGCTTGCTTCGCCCGCGAACCCACACTCATGGTTGTCCGCTTCGGACATCCGGCGCGACAATCGGGGTGTGGTGCGCGGCGGGAAGCATAATGTGTTGTAGCGTGGTATTCGCATCGTGGCTGCAAGGAGGAGTATTCATGGGACCTGCTCGCGGGGCGTCATCGCCGGTGTCTACAGGTGCGCAGCGTGTGAGCTTGAAGGACATCGCGGACGAGCTGGGCATTTCGCAGACCGCGGTGTCCTTTGCCATCAACGACCGGCCCGGCGTCTCCGAGCAGACCAGGCGGCGGGTCAAACAGGTCGCGGCGGAACTCGGATGGACGCCGGTCTACGCCGCGCAGGCGTTGGGTTCATCGAGAACCATGACCATAGGCTTCGCGCCCGCGCGATCCGTGCAGGGACTCACCGATGAAACCTTCATGCTGCATTTCATGGCCGGCGTGCATACCTCGCTCAGTCCCAAGGGATACGGTCTATTGTACCGACCATGCCGATCGTTGAACGAGGAGATGAGCGTCTATCGGGGCTGGGCGTCGAGCAAGCGCGTGGATGGCGTGATTCTGGTCGACCTGCGGGCCGATGATCCGCGGCCCGCGCTGTTGAGGGAGTTGGGGGTCCGCGCGGTGTTGGCGGGCGGACCCGATCCGAATGATTACGTTCCCTCCCTGTCCATCGATGATTCGCGCACCATGGGCACCGTGCTCGAACATCTGTCGTCGTTGGGGCATCGCCGGATCGCCTACCTTTCCGGCGACGCCAATCTGGATTATTCCCAGGGGCGTGTGGCGGCGTTCCGCTCGTTCGCCAAGAGACGCAGACTGGAGTCCATCGCCATCGAGTTCACGAATTTCGCCGCCGAACGGGCCGTGACGCTGACGATGGGGATGTTGCGCTCGCCGCAGCCGCCCACCGCGTTCATCTATGAGACGGAGATTCTTGCGGCGGCGAGTCTGCATGCCATGGCCAAAGCCTATGCCACCTGTGCCGCCACCATTGGGCGATCGGCGTCGGGGGAGGGGCGGTTCGCGGCATATCCCAGCGGATTGCCCGCCATCGTCAGTTTCGAGGACAGCTTCATCTGCGAGACGGCGTATCCGTCGATCACTTCGGTGCACCGCGATGCCGGCGAATACGGCGTCAAAGTGGCGAGGCTGTTGCTCAAGGTGCTTGCCGGCGAGCAGGTGGGTGGCAATAGGCGGATTCTCACCCCGAAACTGGTGGTCAGAGACAGTACGTCCGAACCAGTGGATCCGTCATGACGCGGGCGGGGCGCATCACGGGACGATGTGCCGTGATGCGCCCCGCGTCAGCGATTGCCGGCGTGAGGACGCCACGGCGATGGTCACGCCGCGTTTCTGACCGCGGTGGCGATGGAGACGGCCGGGTCGAGGAATGCGATCAGCGTGGACTGGAACGCATGGTACAGGTCGGACTTGCCCGGCCAGACCGTGCCGATCACGCGATTGTCGCCGTCAAGCTGGTGGAACCATGATCCGCCTTCGTGGTCGATGACGTGCTCGTCGACGTAGCGGGCAAACGTGGCGTACCAGTTGGCGTATCGTGCCTCGCCGGTGGCAGCGTGCAGCGTGGCGGCGGTGTTCAACGATTCGGCGGCCGTCCAATGCATGCGGTCAGTGACCACCGGTGTGCCGTTCCAGTCGGTCGTATAGACGAGCCCCTCCGCGCCGTCCGCGTTCCACGCATCGTCCACCGCCCGCGCAAACAGGTGCTCGGCGGCGTCGATGTAGGGCCGCGCGCCGTCTCGGTTGGCGAAGGAGCTCAGCGCCCACTGCACGATGAGGCGCGCCCATTCGATGCCATGGCCCGGCGTGGCGCCATACGGTTTGAACTGGTCGTCCTTCTTGTCGGCGTTGCATTCGAGGTCCAACGACCAGTCGGATTTGAAATGCTCGGGGATGCGCCACCGGTTGTGTGCCGCCCATTCGATGACGTGGTCGATGATGCGGCCGGCGCGGACGCGATAGGTGTTGTTCCCGGTGGCGTCGGCCACGGCCAGGAATGCCTCGGTGGTGTGCATGTTGGCGTTGAGACCACGGTACGGGTCGAGCTCGGTGAATTCGGTGTTCCAGGTATCGACGGCCAGACCGATCTTGTCGTCCCAGAAATGCTCGTCATATGTGTCGAGCGCCTCGTCGAGCAGTTCCTTGGCCCCGGGCCGTCCGGCCAGCAGGGCGGAGGATGCGGCGAGTATCACGAAGGCGTGCGCGTAGCAGATCTTGCCCGGCACGTGGGTGCCGTCCTCGAACACCTGCGCATACCAACCGCCATGTTCGTCGTCATGCAGGATGCCGGTCAGGCCTCGTAGCGCCTTGTCGACCAGCTCCCCGGCGCCCGGATATCCGAGCATGTCGCCAATCGAATACACATGGGCCATACGGCTGGTGATCCACGTTTCGACGCCGTGGGATGGGTCAAGGGTGCCGTCGGCGTTCAGCCAGCCGGAACCGCCGTTCGGCGCTGGGAAGCCTTTGCCGAACTTCAGCAGCTCGTAGGTTTCGGAAGCCATGAAAATACGGTTGGCTTCGGTGCCGAGCGTATACCGTGGGTTATTGGTCATAATGATTGTTCCTTTCCGTAACGAGAACATGCGGTGGGTGCGCAATGAACATTCAGCGGACACGTCTTAGTGTTTCACGTGAATGTCGAAATAGTCCATGACCAGTTCGCAAAACATCATATTCGACCAGCTGAACCATTCGCGCGTGTACTTGGTCGGATCGTCCACGTCGATGCCTTCGTGCATGAGATGTGTACCGGCGTCGGTGGTTACAAGACGGTCGAGGATATGCGCCTTGAAGTCCTTGTTGTCACTGGTCATTGCCTCGATAGACAGGGCGATGGGCCACACATAGCGCGGCGGGGTGTGCGGTGAGCCGATGCCCTTGAGATACTTGCCCTCGTAGTAGTACGGGTTTTCGTCGCTGAGCAGCGTACGTCGGGTTGCCAGATATGTCGGATCGTCCGGTGCACAGTACCCCAAGTAAGGGGCCGCCATCAAGGAGGGCACATTGCTGTCGTCCATGACATTGACGTGACCCAGGCCGTCGGTCTCGAACGCGTAAATCGTCTCTCCATTGCGGTTCGTCGTCTTGGCGTGGTTTTCGATGCCTTCGGTGATGGTGCGGCGCAGCTCGCCAGCGCGTGCGGCGATATCGGCGTCATCCAGAATCTCACCGCCGAAGATGCGTTCCAGATAGCCCATCACCACAGCGGCGAACATGTTTGAGGGCACCAGATAGTGGTAGGTGCAGGCGTCATCGCTGGGGCGGAATCCGGACCAGGTCATGCCGGTGTACGCCGCCGGCGTACCCTTGCCGTTATTGCTCAGCGATTCGGTGGGGATGTCCGTGTCACGGATGAAGAAATACGGGGAGCGTTCATGATGCTGCTCGGTCTCGAAGACGTCAAGAATCTTCTTGACGCCGGCGATGAATTCGGCATCGAAATGACCGGTGTTGCCGGTGTTCGCATACAGCATCCAAGCCAACTGGACGGGGTAGCACAGCGAATCCACCTCGTACTTGCGCTCCCACAGCCAAGGGCTGGAGAAGTCGGACTGATCGTCTTTGTCCCAGGAAGCACCATTCGGCTCCTCGTTGAAGGCATTCGCATACGGGTCGATGGTGATGTAGCGGAACTGTTGCCGTATCAGACCGGCGATTAGGCTCGCGATATCGCTGTCTTCGACGGCAAGGGCCAGATACGGGCGCAATTGCGCGGTCGAATCACGCAGCCACATGGCCGGGATATCGCCGGTGAGCAGGAATGTGGTGCCGTCGTCATGCCGTTTGACCGTGGTGGTCAGGGTGTTGGCAAAGCAGGCGTTGAAGTTCTCGGCCCAGGCGGCGTGTTCGGTGCCGCACAGGTCCGTGATGTGCTGCATGAAATCCGAGACCGACTTCGGTATCGCGGTGGTCGCCATAAATTTAACTTCTTTGTTTTGGGGGATATGCATATCAAGGGAACAGCATTATTCTAAACCGCTTTAGTTCATGACACGCGAAAGTACGTGAAGAGCATGAGTGTGAGCGCACCATATGAAAAACCGGTGAGATTTCCTGTTCGGAGAATCTCACCGGTTGCGATCAGTCGATTCGTGAAGTCGCACGAATGGCGGATAAGGGGATGGGTGGATTACTTGCCGATTCCAGCCAGATAGTCGGGCATCTCGGCCGGGTAATCGGGCCAGGCGCCGGCCTGGGTGCAGACGTAGGCGGCGGTGTTGACGGCCTTGCGGTGGGCTTCTGCCAGCGTGTCGCCCAGCAGGATGCGGGCGGTGAAGGTGCCGGAGAAGGAGTCACCCGCACCCACGGTGTCGTTCACCTCGACGTGCGGGGTGTCCAGCGTGGAGACCTCGCCCTTGCGGGAGATGATGGTGGAGTAGGCGGAGCCGGCGGTCAGGATCACGTAGTCGAGGCCGAATTCCTCGATGAACCAGCGGGAGGCATCTTCGCCGGAGGTGCCGCGGATGTCGAACATGTCGCGCAGCAGCAGGAGCTCCTCGTCGTTGATCTTGAAGACGGTGGCCGCCTTGAGGAGTTCCTCGATGAGGTCCTTGGAGTAGTGGTCGCCACGCAGGTTGATGTCGAAGAACTTCATCGCGCCCGGCTTGGTGTGCTTGAGCAGCTCCGTGATGGTGGCGTGCGATTCGGGGGAGCGCAGGGCCAGGGTGCCGAAGCAGACGGCGTCGGCCTTGGAGACCACGTCGATGAGCTGGCGGGTGTACAGGATGTGATCCCAAGCCACGCCCTTGACGATGGTGTACTCCGGGATGCCGTTCTTCAGCGCGACTTCGACGGTGGAGGTCGGCCAGGCGTTGCGCTGGATGACGGTGTTGATGCCGGCCTCGTTGGCCTTGGCAATCAGTTCGTCGCCGAGTTCATCCTCGCCGACCGCGCTGATGGCCCAGCCTTCGGTGCCGTTCTTCATCGCGTGGTAGGCGAAGTTGACGGGGGCGCCACCGGCTCGTTTGCCGCCCGGCAGCATATCCCACAGCAGTTCACCGAGGCTCAGAACGATCGGGGTAGTCATGGTTGGTTCCTTTCCTTTGTTTCCTTTATCGGGTGTTTCGTATGGAAAATCTTGTGATGTCGGCGTTTGTTTTAGGAGACATCGAAGAATACCGAGGGGTGTTCGAGGAATTGGGTCACCGCCACTGCTGCGGCACCGGAGACCGCCGCGTCGGCGGACAGGGTGGATAGGCTGATGGAAGTGGAGGCATTGATTTCGGGGATGGCCCGTTCGGCCACCGTGGCGCGCACCTCATCGAGCAGTATCGGGCCGGCTTCGGCCACGATGTCGCCGATGATGATGTGCTCGGGATTGTATCCGTTGAAGATGGTGACGCATCCGTAGCCGACGTATCGGGCGACTTCGCGGACAATGGCGATTGCCGCTTCGTCGCCGTCGCCAGCTTTGGCGAACAGGGCGCGGGCGGCTGCGGTGTTGGTCATATCGGCCGCGCCGGGAACCACGGTGCCATCGGCGATGAGCATGTCGTGAATGGCGGGGGTGGAGCAGTAGCGTTCAAGGCAGCCGACGTTGCCGCAATCGCAGGGGCGGCCGTTGACGTCGATGGAGATGTGTCCGATTTCGGTGGCGGCACCGAGGAAGCCGTTGATGAGGCGACCGTTGTCGATGACGCCGAGGCCCACGCCTTCGCCGACCAGATAATAGGCGAGGTTGCCGTCGGCGTGCACCGACGGGTCGAAGAGATAATGTGCGAGGGCGCCGGCGCGGGCGTCCTGTTCGATGAACACAGGCACGCGGAAAGCGGTGGCGAATTCGTCGATGAAGTTGATTTTGCGCCAGCCCTGCATGCTGGACACCACGGCGGTGCGGCCTACGTTACGCAGGTAGGGGCCGGGCACCGCCATGCCGATGGCCACGATGGACGGGTCGTTGTCGAGCAGTTGTTCGACGCGCTGGTGGATGGTGACGATGGTGTCGTTGATGGTGTTGTCGTACACCGTGGGCAGGTTTTCGAAGCTCAGGGTGTTGCCGCACAGGTCGAACACGCCGATCTGCACCAGCGAGCGGGCGAATTTGATGCCGATGATGCGGAACCGCGTGGTGTCGAGTTTGAGACCGATGGAACGGCGGTTCTTGGAACCTTCCAAATCGCCGGTCTCTTCAATCATGCCGGCCTCGATAAGGCGTGCGGTGATTTTGGTGATGGCCGCGGGGGTGAGTTCCAGTGCCTTGGCGATTTGCGCGCGGGAGCTGATGCCGTTTTGATACAGGTGCTTGACGATGCGGGAGCGGTTGGATTCGGAGACACTGGCCTGGGAAGTGGCATGGGCGGTGTTTGTTGCCATCGGTCTTAAGTCCTCCTTGTCTGCACCGCTGCGAATTGTTCCGCTCGTCTTTGAATCTGAACTTGATTAAGATATTAACGCTGTTAATTAATTGACGCAATCAATATGTCATTCGGCGTGTCGTGTATGTGAGTGTCGCCTTGGGTGAATTTGTTAAGATAGTTGTCAATAGTCGGATGCACACTTATACTAAGCGAAACGTTCGATGAAGAACAGGGGAGGGCTGATGGCCGAAAACATTATGAACAATCTCAGAATCGGTGTTGACGTGGGCGGAACAAAAATCGAAGCTGTGCTGGTTGACGCAATGGGCACGGTATTGGGTTCCGCCCGCATTCCCGCCAGACATGGCAACGATGCCGTGATCGAAGACATCGTCGCTGTGGCACATCAGGCGGCGGGTGAGCGTTTTGACGAGGTGGGCGCCATCGGCATCGGCACTCCTGGCACGGTGGATTCAGCCAGCGGGCATGTGGGCAATATCGTGAATCTCGACGTGGTCTCGCTGGACATGGGGCCGTTGGTCTCGCAGCGTTCGGGCGTGCAGGCCCATGTGGAAAACGACGTCAACGCCGCCGCCGTCGGTGCGGCCACCGTGTTGGGCGGTGCGGATGGCATGGCCGGTACCATTGCGTTCCTGAACTTCGGCACCGGACTGGCTGCGGGCATTGTCCAAAACGGCGTGCTGATGCATGGCTATAGCGGTGCGGCCGGCGAAATCGGCCATATCCCAGTCGAACCTCATCGCCTCAAGTGCCCTTGCGGGCAATACGGATGCTTGGAAACCGTCTGCTCGGGCGCATCCGTGGGGCGTCTGTGGCCCAACGCCGACCCGCCGATGCCCGACCTGATTCGTCGCGCGAAAAAGCGGGAGGCCGAGGCCGTCGATGTGCTGGACATGGTAGTGCGCGCCATCGGCGACACTATACAGATTCTGGCCCAATCCGTTGATCCGCGGCTGATTATCTTGGGCGGCGGCATGGCCAAGACCGGCGAACCGTTGGTCGAGGTGATCACGGCTGAGCTGCGCCGGCGCGAATCGCAATGCCGATTCCTCGAAACGCTGGACCTGCCGGCCCGGCTGCGTCTGGCACCCGTCGGCCAACCGGTCGGAGCCATCGGTGCCGCCATGGCGGCGTAGCACTGGCATAGTGCCGGGGTATGGAAGGTGAGGCGTCGGATTTGTCTCCGAGGCCCCATCTTCCACGCAGTCCTATATCGCTTTATGTCGTGCTGTGCCGCGCTTGGTCTTGCGCGTTTCGTTGCCGGGGTGACCGGCTTTTATTTGGTCAAGTGTTGGAAGACCGCGGCGATGGCCTCGCCCTGCACGGTGATGTCGGGTCCGCATTCGCAGCGCCGGATTACCGTGTGTTTGTGGAAGGACGAAGATGTGGCGGCGTCCAGATATCTCTGGGCCGCGTCAACGAACGTCTCGTTGATGATGTTCGGCTGCCCATAGACGCATACGTCTGCCATATCCAAAAGGCCCACAGGCATGGACAGGGCCTGGCCGAGATAGCGGCCCGCCCGAGCGAGGATATTCTGATGCTGCTCCACGTCTGCCGCGCTGAGCTGCTTCTTCAATGCGGTTCCGGAAATCATCGTCTCCAGGCAGCCGCGCTTGCCGCAAGGGCATAGCGGCCCATCAAGATCGATGGAAATATGGCCGATTTCGCCGGCTGCATGCAGTTCGCCGATTACCGGCGTGTCCGAGAGCAGAATCGCCGAGCCGATGCCTCTTTCGATGCATACGAAGAGCATATTCGGCCCGCCTTGGCCGAAGAAACGTTCGGTGAGCATGGCTGCGGTGGCGTCGTTGCTGACGTTTACTTCAAGTCCAAAATGCTCGGCGATCGGTGTGGACAGGTCGAGATTGTTCCAGCCGCGCATCGTGGAGGAGCGGACCACGCCGTTGTCTACCACGCCGGGGGAGGAGACTCCGATGCCGATGACATCGCCGTCAGACATGCCCAGCATCTTCTCGATAAGTTCGATGATCACATCCACGGAAACGAATGAGCCGGTGTTCAGGGTGACTTCGGCGTGGCGTAGCGGCTGTCCGAGCAGATTGGTGACTGCACCGTGCAGCAGGTGCTCCTGCGTCAGGTCGATGCTGATGATGCGCAGCCGATCGGTATCGATGCTCAGCAGTGTGCCTCGTTTGCCTTTGCCGCCGCTGGGTGCCTGACCGGTCTCGCGCAGCAATCCTTCCTCCAGCATCTGACCGACCACATCGGAAACGGCCGCGCGGCTCAATCCGGTGCGTCGGCCGAGCTCGGCGCGCGAATACTGGTTGGTGGGGAACAACAACCTGAAGATGAGTTGGCGGTTCTTGCGGCGCACATCGGCGGGGGAGGCCTTGGCCTCATGGTCGTCGGTCGTTGTGTTGAGACCGAGATATGGCATGTTTCCTCCTGCCTGATGGCGAGCGAATGGACGGTGATTGTTGTTCCTTACACAGTTTAGACGGTGAAGCACAATTTCGTCGTTGAAATTGTTATGAAACTTCACCAATAAATTCCAGTGTACCTGTGCGAAGCGTCAGGAAACACCGTGAGTGTTCACAAGGTCCAAAATTGTTAGTATCATTAACAAATAGCGAATCGCCAATCGGCACTATGCCGAATGGTGGTTGGAACGCCGCACATCACCCGGACGTGACAAGGATGTTGCCATTATCCGCAAGACGGGCGGCAGTACAGCGACTCGCATCGGGCGGGCCGCACGGAACTGGAGGAAACCGATGCCGGAAATCATCATTGTCAAGAACGAAGCCGAGGCCGGCGAAATCTACGGCCGTTGCGTGGCGGACCTGATCAAAGCAAAGCCGGACGCTGTGCTGGGCCTGGCCACTGGTTCCAGCCCGCTGTCCGCCTATAAGGCGCTCGCCAAGATCGTCAAGGACGAGTCCATCGACGTTTCCGGCGTGCGCGGCTTCGCGCTCGACGAGTACATCGGCCTGCCGCTGACCCACCCCGAGTCGTACCATGCGACCATCCACCGCACCGTGGTCGAGCCGCTCGGCCTGGACCCGGCCAAGGTCCACGTGCCCGGCGACGTGCTTGACGGCACTCCGCTCGAAGACGGCGACAAGGTCGCCCTGGCCGGCCCGGCCTACGATCGCGCCATCGAAGCCGCGGGTGGCATCGACGTGCAGATTCTCGGCATCGGCACCGACGGCCATGTCGGCTTCAACGAGCCCGGCTCCTCGCTGGCCTCCGGCACGCGAGTCAAGACCCTGGCCGAGCAGACCCGCGTCGACAACGCCCGCTTCTTCGACAACGACATCAACCAGGTGCCCACCCACTGCATCACGCAGGGCATCGGCACGATCATGAAGGCCCGTCACCTCGTCCTGCTGGCGTTCGGCGCCGGCAAGGCGGAAGCCATCGAGGAGACGGTGGAGGGCGGCGTGTCCGCGTTCTGCCCGGCCTCCGCCCTGCAGATGCACCCGCATGCCACGATCATCGTGGACGAGGATGCCGCCTCCCGTCTGCGCCACAAGGATTACTACCGCTACGCCTACACCCACAAGCCGGCCTGGCAGGGCATCTGATCCGATCCGTTCGCTCCATTGCCGAGCTTTCGAGCCTGCAAGCGGTCCATCGGGCCGCCTGCAGGCTCGTCTTGAGCGCAAGACGAGCGGACGGGAAACCATGTGGAGGAGTTGAACATGTCTGATAGGGAAGAGATCGTTTCCCGCGTGACCACGGCGTTGAACGGCAGGCCGTCCCCGGTGGCCATTCGCAATGCACGCAAGGTGGATGCGCGCGGCGAACAGCGTGGATATTGGGTCGTCTCCGATGCCGCCGGCGTCATCGTGGCGGCCGGCACGGGGGAGGAGACCTTCGAGCACTACTGCCGCACGGTGGGGCTCGACCCGGCCGATCGCAACGCGGTCATCGACGCCGAAGGCCGTATTCTGACCCCCGGCTACGTGGACATCCACGCGCACGGCGCATGGGAGAAGAGCTTCGATGACGGGTCGGATGGCATCGACGTGGCACGTGCCGGCCACGCCGTGCACGGTACCACACGTCAGGTGCTCTCGCTGATCACCAATCCGGTGGATGTGATCTGCCGGAACATCCGCACCGTCCGCGCCAAGATGGAGTCCGGCCGCCCCGACATCCTCGGCTGCCATCTGGAAGGCCCGTTCCTGGCTCTGGTCCGCAAGGGCGCGCATGACCCGGAATGCCTCAAGGACCCGGTGCCCGACATCGTCGATAAGATGCTTGAGGCCTCCGGTGCCGACCCCGCCTCCGGTGGGCTTGGCTGCATCCGTCAGATCACCATCGCCCCCGAACTACCCCACGGCATCTCCGCCATCCGCCAGTTCGCCGCTGCCGGCGTGGTGCCGGCCGTGGGCCACTGCGACGCCGACTACGAGACCGCCAAAGCCGGCTTCGACGCGGGCGCGGGCATCATGACCCACATGTTCAACGCGATGAACGGTCTGCACCACCGTGAGCCCGGGCCCATTCCCGCCGCAGTGGAAGACCCGCGCGTCACCATCGAACTCATCAACGACGGCTTCCACGTGCAGAATCCGATGGTCAGGCTCTCCTTCCGGTTCGCGCCTCACCGCACGGCCTTCGTGACCGATGCGATGGCCGCCACCGACTGCCCGGACGGCGCCTACAAGTTGGGCGCGCTGGATGTGAACGTGGTCGACGGGCATGCGCGCCTGGTCTCCAACGGCGCCATCGCCGGCTCCACCCTGCTACTGGAAGTCGCCGTGCGTCGCGCGGTGTGCGAACTGGGCCTGAGCCCGGTGGACGCGGTCGAGGCCGCCACGTTGACTCCGGCCAAGGCGTTCGGCTTCGACAAGCCGAATCCGGTGACCGGGGCGCCGCTGGGCCTCATCGCCCCCGGCTATGCCGCCGACTTCAACCTCGCCGACCCGGCCGATTGGACGGTCGAACAGGTGTGGTGCGCGGGCCGCAAGTTGCGCTGAGGCCGATTGCGCGCGGTGCGCGCGGAAGGCATGTCGGAAGTTCGTCGACGATTCGGCGGACCGATGGCATGACGCCCGCGCACACCGCGCTTATGCGTATGCCGTGAATCCCCGTTCGGCTTGACGTGCGCGATGGCAGTGCCGCCATCGCGCACACCGTCGCGGATCGCGCGTCTGTGCAACAAAGCTAACATATTGGAAACGCTGACCGTGTCGTGTCACGGTTTCCGAAACCCCAGTGATTGCAAGGCTTATGACGATGTTCTTCGTTGTCTTGCAGCGATAATCCCGCGGTGATTTCATTTGCCGAGAAACATAGTGTACATTAAGAAAACGTACAGAGAAGTACAGAAGCGCATTCGCGCAGGAGAGTGAAGTGGCGTCCGTCGCTTCGGCTCTCCATATGACGGACAACAAGGAGGTTCGTGATCATGACTCACTTCAGCACTGTGAAACGCGTCATCGCCCTCGCCGGTGCCGGTGCCATGCTGTTTTCCGTGGCGGCCTGCGGTGGGGTAACCGCTTCCGATGGCGGCAAGACCACACTCAAATTCGCGGCGTTCGAGGGCGGCTACGGTGCCGACATGTACAAGGAGGTGGTCGCCGCATACGAGAAGCTCAATCCCGACGTCAAGATCGAACTGACCACATCCAAGAAGATCGAGGACGAGATCACGCCGGGCATGAAGGCCGGCAACTATCCCGACATCGTGGAGCTGGGACAGGGCTCGACCTCCGGACTGACCGAGACGCTGCTCAAGGACAAGGCCATCGAGGACGTGACCGATGTGCTTGACATGAAAGTCCCCGGGGAAAACAAGACCGTCAAGGACAAGCTCGTCGACGGCGTGATCGGCCTGTACACCAACCCCTACGGCGGAGACAAGACCTACCTCATGCCCATGTACTACTCACCCTCCGGCTTGGTGTACAACAAGACGCTGCTTGAGCAAAACGGTTGGAAGATGCCCACCACATGGGACGAGATGTTCAAGCTGGGCGATGAGGCCAAAGCCAAGGGCATCTCGCTGTTCACCTACCCGACCGCAGGTTACTTCGACGCCTTCTTCAACGCGCTGCTCGCCGACATCGGCGGCGACCAGTTCTACCAGGACGTGATGACCTACAAGAAGGACGTGTGGAAGACCGACGAGGCCAAGGAGGCGTTGGAGACCACCTATAAGCTGGTCACCGAATACCTCAACCCCGACACCGTGGGCTACGCCAACGCCCAGGACTTCACCAAGAACCAGCAGTCCATCCTCGACGGCAAGTCCCTGTTCATGCCCAACGGCACCTGGATCGTCAACGAGATGAAGGATGCGCCGCGCACCAGCGGCTTCGAGTGGGGCTTCGCCCCGGTGCCCACCGTCAAGAATGGCGGCACCCGCTACATCAACACCACGATCGAAGCCGTGTGGATTCCCGCCAAGGCCAAGAACAAGGAGGCGGCGAAGAAGTTCATGGCCTACCTGTACTCCGACGAAGCCGCGTCCATCTTCGCCAAGACCGGTGCCATCCAACCGATCAAGGGCAACACCGATGACCTGGCCTCCGACATGAAGGTGTTCTACGACGCCTACAACGAGGACAACGTCAAGGCCGTGGCCGGCTCGTTCTCCGCAACCGCCACCGTGGAAGGCAAGAACATCAAGGACGACCTGTACAACGCGGTCGACTCCGTGGCCTCCGGCAAGACCACGCTCCAGCAGTGGCAGGACAAGCTCAACGAGACCAGCAACGCACTGAACGCGGCGGCCAAGCAGTAACCTCGCCGTCGAACAACGGCCGGAGCAGATGGTCCCACGGTCCGGCCCGTCGCACCGATGCATTCATCGGCGGCGGGCGGGGCGGCGGACCGCTCCGGCCCCGCTTTGCCTCAGCGCCATACAGGCAACGCTTTTCAGGGGGAACGATGTCTTCAACGAAACATACAACCGACCTTGGCAGGATGCGCAGCCGTTTCGGCATTCTTTGCTCGCTGCCCACCGCAATCCTGCTCATCATCTTCATCTTCATACCCACGGTCAACGTGTTCCGCATGTCCGTATACAAATGGAGCGGCTACTCGGACGAACAGACCTTCGTGGGGCTTTCGAACTTCCGGAAACTGTTCGTCGATCCGAACTTCATCCACGCGTTCCAGAACACCGTGCTCATCCTCGTGCTGGTCACCTCCGTCACCATGCCGCTGGCCATCATCTTCGCCGCGGTGCTCACGCAGAACCGCATCATCGGAGGCTCGCTGATTCGCTTCATCCTCTATGTGCCCTCGGTGCTGTCCATCGTGGTGGTCGCGGCCATATTCTCCGCCATCTACGATCAGAACAACGGCCTGATCAACGGCACCCTGAGCTTCCTGCACCTGAACGGGCTCAAGCAGGTGTGGCTGGGCAATCAGGACATCGTCATCTTCTCCATCGCCTTCGCCATGCTATGGCAGTCCTGCGGATACTACATGGTGATGTACATGTCGTCGATGGCGGGCATCGACCCGAGCCTGTACGAGGCGGCGCAGCTGGACGGCGCCAGCAAGACTCGACAGCTGTTCTCGATCACCATCCCATTGATCTGGGCGAACATCCGCACCACGCTCACCTTCTTCATCATCAGTTCGGTGAACCTCAGCTTCGTGCTCGTTACGGCCCTGACCAACGGCGGGCCCGATAACGCGTCCCAAGTGCTGCTCGGCTACATGTACGACCAGGCGTATTCGAACTCGTCCTACGGCTACGGCATGGCGATCGGCGTGGTGATCTTCCTGTTCAGCTTCATCATGTCGTTGATCGTGAACCGTGCCACCAAGCGCGAAGTGCTGCAATACTAAAGGAGGGCGAGATATCATGGCTTATTCATCAGTTTCCGGAAGACCGGCCCACTCCAGGCGCGTGCGTCCGGCGGCCGATCGAGGTTCGGCCCATTCATGGACGGCGGGCCGCATGGTTGGCCAAGTGGTGCTGGTAATCGCCGCCTTGGGCATCGCCATCCCCACCCTGTGGGTGTTCGTGGCTTCGTTCAAGGATAAAAGCGAGTTCTACGGATCACCCTGGACCTGGCCCAAGGGCCTGCACTGGCAGAACTATGCGGATGCTTTCGTGGACGCCAAGCTCGGACAGTACTTCGGCACATCGGTGCTGGTCACCGTCATGTCGATGGCCATGGTGCTGGTAATCGCGTTGCCCTGCTCCTACGTGCTCGCGCGCTTCGATTTTCCAGGCAAGAAGATTCTCAAACTCGCCGTTCAGGCCGGCCTGTTCATCAACGTGAACTACATCGTCGTGCCGATCTTCCTGATGCTTGTGGACGCCGACAAGCTGCTCTACAACATCATGCCGAACGGGTTCTTCGTGAACAACGTGTTCATCCTGGCGCTGGTCTACGCCTCGACGTCGCTGCCATTCACCATCTTCCTGCTCCAGGACTTCTTCGCCTCCATCCCGAAGGACTACGAAGAGGCCGCCATGATCGACGGCGCCTCGCAAACCAGGATCATGACCCGCATCTTCTTCCCGATGGCCATGCCCGCCATCTCCATGTCGATGCTGTTCAACTTCCTGACCTACTGGAACGACTACATCATCTCCATGACCCTCATGACCGGCAACAACCGCACCGTGCAAGTGGGCCTGCTCAACCTCATGCAGACGCAGAAGGCAGCCACCAACTACGGGCGCCTGTACGCCGGCATGGTGATCGTCATGGTGCCGGTGCTGATCTTCTACGCCGTCGTGCAGAAGAAACTCCTCGAAACCTCGACCATGGGAGGAATCAAATGAGCGACAGGACGAAAAGCGTGATCGCCACGACGGTCAAAGTGACGCTGTATGTCTGTTTCGTGGTGCTGACCATCGTCGGCGTCGGTCGTGACGGATGGGACGGGCTCTGCCTGGAACTCATCGGATTGGCCGGCGTGATCGGCGTGGTGTGGTGGTACAACGCGCATAACCGATAGTAACCGAATCCGGCCGGACGGCATGTGCAACGGCCCGGTGACCAGGGCCGTCTGTGGCTCGTTCCTCAGGCGGCCATACTCGTCATATCGCGTGTGCCAGGTCTCGGAGCCGGATTCGGCATCGAGACCTGGCACCCGGTTCAATCTGTTTATCGGCTTGGTCGTTTCGAATATGCATTCCCAGATGCCGTCAATGCTGGGTGCTTTGCGATGCATTCATGATTGGTGTTTCACGATGACACGTCATATAAGAACTTATGTGGTCGCAGTCGCTATGATGCTTTGCTGCTGCATGACACTTACCGGTTGCTCACAGGATGGGGCCTCGATTGACGGCAGAGCCATACCTCAAGACCAGCTGGCGTATTACGCTGATCAGGCGCGGCTACGTACGTCCCCGGGTGACGTTCGAACCATGGCTTCGGTCATGCGCAAGGCCATCGCCGACGATCAGGCCCTGTTCGCATGGGCGGCACGAGAAGGATATGGCGACTACACCTCGTGGGATGCGATCGTGCGGTCGATGAAGCGTGCCAACGTCTCCAACATGGCGACGGTTGGACAAAGGGGAACGGTGTACGGTGTGACCACGTTCTCCATCGGCACCTTCCACAGTCAACTGGTCGCGCAGGCGAAGCGCTATCTCATAGACACCTTGTCCCAGCAGGCGGGACAGGAGCTATATGTCAGCGAAGGGGAGGCACGCCAATACTTCGATCGGCATCGTGATGCATGGTCTGGATCGCAAGGCTATCAGGTCATCCGGCTTACCGTTGATGCTCAAGATGCCGATCCACGCGAATTCAGGCAAGCCGTCTGGGAAGACGGCATGGATGATACCGGTCCTTCAGAACATCTACTGGAGCGGTATCCATCCTTATCGTGGAATATGGAATCCATCAGTAAAGGCGAGGGCGGATCGCCTCATGCCCAAGCTATGGCTTCGGCCATTGCGCAATTGAAGAAAGGAGAAGTCAGTGAGGTCGAAAGCGACGGGCGGCAGCTCACTTGCATGGTCAATGTCTCCGCAAAATCGGATGACGATACAAATTTTGGTGAATACTCGTCGCGAATTATAACCGTCATGGAGAGCGATAAGCTCGAACAAGCGATTGCCTCGCGCGCTGAAAACATCAAAGTCGATATCGGCGTGAATGAGGTGAAAGAGCTTATGAAGACTAGGTGACGGTGCACCATGACGTCTTTCCGCGTTGTTCCGCAGATGTCTGGAAGGGCGCGCAACAGAAAGGTATACAAAACCATGGCAAGTAGGCACACCGCCATTGCATGGCGTGCGATTGTTGGGGTGGCTCTCGGCATCGCTGTCATGCTTCCAACAGCCACAGCCGGCGCGGCACCGTTGGATGCCCCGATCGATACGCCGGAACAATCCGAACAAGCATGGGCCGGCAGCGCGTCCAATCCTTACGGAGGACAGGATTATTACGTAGATTCCCAACAGGGTGACGACGCCAATGCAGGCACCGATGTCAGCGCCCCGTGGAAAACCCTCGGCAAGGTCAATGAAACCGTTTTCCGTCCGGGCGACCGTATTCTGCTCAAGGCCGGTTCATCATGGCAGAATCAGCAGCTATGGCCCAAGGGATCGGGTGTGGATGGCAAACCGATCAGTATCGGCGCATATGGTGAAGCAACGGCCCATCGGCCGTACATCGCCACTAACGGCAATGTCGAATCCCCTTTCTCAGAGGGCATCGGAACCGGTAACCCCGTCAAGAATCCCGATAAGGTAGGTACTACAGGCGCAATCGTTTTGCGTAACCAGCAGTATTGGGAAATCAGTGATGTGCAGTTGTCGAATGATGACGATTTCGCCGTGGACAAGACCAATAAGGATGGTACCGTATGGGACGGCATTTCCATATCAGTCAATGCCGATCTGCTTGAACGCGAAGGGGTCAATGATCCGGCTTCCACGGTGATGAGGCATTTCCGGATCTCGAACGTGTATGTGCATAACCTGGATTCACCATCCACTTGGCAGAAAATCTATGCGGCCGGTGTCAACTTCCAGGTGTTCGGTTCCAAGAACCATCAGGAATATGAACGGATGGCGGGAGGTTATCGGTTCGATGACATCAGCATCGAAAACAACGTCTTCGACAATGTGGATCTCAATGCCATTCAAGTCGGTTTTAATTGGTTCGGCGATGGCACGGGCGAAACGGATGCCAACGGCAAGTGGCATGATGGCTGGGAACATCTCTGGGTGCGAACTCATAACCAGTACACGACCAATGTGGCCATCAGACATAATTACATGCACTCAATCGGGCAAGGTGCCATACAAGTGGGTGATGTTCGAAACGGCGTAATGGAATACAATACTGTCAACGGGTATCTCAAGCGATATGACGTACAGTCCTGCGCCATCTATGCCTATGCCAGCGCCGACATCGTGATGCGTTACAACGAGGTCTTCGATGGCGCAGCCACCACTTGGGACGGCACGCCGTGGGATTTCGAGTATAACGATTTCAACGTGATATACGAACACAACTACTCGCATGACAATGGCGCGGGATGGTTCGCCTATATGGGCAACACCGATAAGGCCATAGCCAGATACAATCTGTCGGTCAACGACAACGGCACCATGATTCGTGAGTTTATGAGCAGCAACTATTCACCCACATGGTTTACCAACAATGTGATTGTCTACGATGGCGGTTCGACCGGATTCGGCAATACGAAATCTGCGTTCCACAATGACTCGTTCAAAGACACGCTGTATTTCGTCAACAATGTGTTCTACAACACCAACACCAACAGCGCGACACGTTGGCATGATCCAAAGAACGACAGTGAAAGCGCCAAGGATATTTCCAAAGCGATATTCCGCAACAACGTGTTCTACGAGGCATCCGGAAAGCGCGGCGAAGGCGAACCGGAGAATATCAACGGCATCACCGATGAGCCGAAATTCCAAGGTTTCGCAGGGGATTCTTCCGTGTTGACCGGTTTGGTAAACAAGACGGATCCCGAAGCATCCATTACTTCCGCGGCCAAACTGTTCACCCCCTCTAATGATTCCCCGCTGCTCAATGCCGGCTTGTATAACGAGGCAATGGGACAGAAGGACATACTTGGAGGCGATGTGTTCCATGGTCTGGCACCGGAGATCGGCATCGTAGAGCGCACCGACATCGGTGGAAAGAACACTAATCCCGTGGAGGAAAACATCAAACCCGTGCAAGGAAATCTGGCACTGGGCAAAACCGTGATTGCCGGTTCGACGCATCCCAATGGCAAATTCCCCGCCTCCAATATCACTGATGGCAAGGTCGGCACGCGATGGGCGGCCGCCGATGGTCCGGATTATCCGGTGACGTTGGACATCGATTTCGGTAAGACCGTTACCGTGAACCGCCTGGATATTACGGAATTCACTGAGGTGTCCAGTGATCCTGGCAATCACCCCGAGTGGTCCACGCATCACCGTGTGCAGCGTTATTCGCTGTGGCGGTGGGATGAAGAATCGTCCGATTGGGTGAAATTCCATGACTCTGATCAAGGATTGCCCGATGACACGACATCGGTGACCTTCGCCGATCAGACCACGTCCAAGATCCGACTTCAAATAGATGCCGTCTATGACAATGTCGATATGTATCAAGGCAAGCCGGGAAGTCCCACCGTCAGCGAAATCGCGGCGTACCGCACCGCCTCTCCCCAATCGCTCAAACTTGTCGCATCGTTGCCGCGTGACGGGTACAATCTTGCGCAGAATGCAGGAGTCGACACCAATCAGGTTTCATGGCTGGTCTCCGGCGATCATCTTGCCGAAAGCATGCTACGCATCATGCAGCCCAATGGCAATGAGGGGCCTCTGCTGCGTCGAGACACCGACTACACCGTACGCGAGGAGAATAACGGCCAGTGGCGCGTTGCGCTCGCGGAGCCGCTGGCCCGCTCATTGCCGGTGAATTATCCAAAGGGTATGAACGGTCAATCAGGTGCTTATGGGTTCCGTCTCACATCCGATAGCGGATCCACGCTTGATCTTACTCTCAAGATCATTAATACGCCGGTCGGCTCCATGAAACCGGGCGGTGGTGAAACTCCCAATCCCGGTGGCAATGGGACGACCACTCCCGGGGAAGGCAGTGGAAGTCCGGGGGCAATCGCCGGGAGGAGCCAAACCTAGCGGCTCCGGTTCGGGACGTGTTCCGGAGAACGGCAATGGCGCCAATCCCAAGGCGTTCATCGCCAATACCGGTGTAGCCGTTGCGGGGTTGGCAACGGTGGCGTTGCTTGCCATGGGCTCGGGTGTCGTGCTGCTTCGCCGGCGTTCGTCTCATCGCGAAAATCGGTAGAAGTACATCCGGCCGGACGGTGTGAGGCAACGGCCCGGTGACCAGGGCCGTTGCCTCCGTTTCTTGCCCCTCCCACGCAAGGGGCAAGAAACGAAGATGCACGAGCCGCGGCTAGTGCATCCGGCCGTCAGCCATGAACAAGGCGTGGGCGTCGCCCTTCGCCTTGGCCTCAAGATAGCGGCGGAACACCGACAGGCGTTCCGTGGTGCTACGGGCCAGGGGAGAGGGCAATTCGTTCAATGAGAACCAGCCGACGTTAAGGCTTTCGTCATCGCCCACAAACGGTTCGGCGTTGCCGCCGGGCTTGAGCTCGCACAGGAAGGAATGATCCATATACTGCGCGTGGTCGCCGTTGGCATAGGTGAGGATACGTTGCTCGGAATTCACGGACACCAAATCGGTGACCACGACGTCCACGCCGGTCTCCTCCTTCACCTCGCGTACCGCGGCGTCAGCGGGCTGCTCGCCCGGGTCGATGATGCCGTACACCATCGCCCACTCGCCGGTGTCGGCGCGCCGACCCAGCAGTATGCGTCCATGCTCGTCAAGTACGCATGCCGTCACGCCATGCAACCACAACAAATCATGGCCGATCTTCTTACGCAGTTCCAGAATGAACGGGGGCGTGCTCATGCGTTGGCCCGTTCCGACATCCACGCCTCGACTCCCTCGATGGTCTTCGGGATGCCGGCGGAAATCCATTCGGGACCGTTCTCGGTCATGAGCACGTCGTCCTCGATACGGATGCCGATGCCGCGGTATTCCGGCGGAATAAGCAGATCATCCTCACGGAAGTACAGGCCGGGCTCAATGGTGAAGATCATGCCCGGACGAATCGGCGCACCCTGATAGGACTCGAAACGAGCCTGCGCGCAATCGTGCACATCAAGACCCAAGTGGTGGGCCACACCGCAGGCGAGCCAACGGCGGTGCTGCTGGCCTTGCGGAGACAGCGACTCCTCGACGCTCACCGGCAGCAGACCCCAATCGTGCAGACGTTCGGCAATCACACGCATGCAGGCGTGGTGGATGTCGGAGTAGGTGGCACCCGGCTTGGCGGCTTCGAAACCGGCCTGCTGCGAGTCGAGCACGGCCTGGTACAGGCGCTTCTGGAAGTCGGTGAACTTGCCGTTGGTCGGGAAGGTGCGGGTGATGTCGGCCGTGTACAGGGAATCGACCTCAACGCCGGCATCCACCAGCAGCATGTCGCCGGTCTTCACCACACCGGTGTTGCGCATCCAGTGCAGAATCGGGGCGTGGGGGCCGGAGGCCACGATGGAGTCGTAGCCGACGGCGTTGCCCAGCTCACGGGATACAGCGTTGAACGCGCCTTCGAGGATACGCTCGGAACGCGGCTTGTCGAGCGCGGCCGGCAGAGAGGAGAGCAGACGGTCGAAGCCATGCTTGGTGGCGTCCACGGCCTTGCGCATTTCGTTGATTTCGTAGCCGTCCTTGACCATGCGTGCCTCGGCGGCGAACTCGTGCAGCTTGTCGTCGGATGCGGAGTTTTTGTCCGGATCGGCGAAACCGTTGGCCTCGCGGATGGACTCGACCATCGAAGTGATTTCGGGGTCGGTCTCGCTGACCACGCGCACACGCACGGCACCGGCCTCGGCACCCACATCCTTGGACAGGGCGTCAGCCAGCTGGGCGATGTCGTGGGTTTCGATGCCGGTCATCGCCTGCATCTCCTTGAGACCGGCACGCGGGCCAACCCAGTATTCGCCGTAGTGGGCGGACATGAAGAAGTCCTCGGTGGAGTTGTCGGCGCGCGGCGCCACAAACAGTTCCGGGGTGTGGGTCTTGCCGGTCGCGGCTTCGGGGGAGTCGGGGTCGACCGGGTTCAGGACCAGCACGGCACCAGCTTCATAATCGGAACCCAGGCCGGTGTAGTAGGCGAACGTGGTATCCGGGCGGAACATGTAATCGCAATCATTGTTGCGCACCTTCGGCTGGCCGGCCGGAATGACCAGACGTTCGCCCGGGAAGGCCTTGCCCAGCGCCTCAAGACGGGCGGGAATGAACTTGGAGGATTCGAGAGGCTTGATCTCCGGATCGTCGTCGGCCCAGCCGGACTTCATGAACTCCTTGAATGCGGCCGACTGCGGGCGCAGCGAGCGGTTGTTCACGCGGTCGCTCATCGACTGGTTCGCGCCCGGCGCCGTAGCGCGCTCTTCGGCCTCATATTCCTTGTCCTTGGCGGTGATCACTTCACCCATTGCCACTCTCCTGTATGTAGTTGTTGTCGAATCATCGATTCCCACTTCATACTAGTCGGCTTTATGCGATGTGCCACGATTGACGGCTGACGGTAAAACCAAGTACGGAATTTGGACGGTCTTCTGGACATGCCCATATGGCGAGTGCATCGGGCTGGAATGCGGGCCTGTTTATTGTTCTCGGCAGGGAAGGAGAGGGGCATGGGCTTGGGCTGGAGATTGTCGATTGATATTGACATATTTTGCGGGCTGAATCCATGTGAACCCATGCGATGAAGGTTTATCGCGTCGCGGGACCCGCTGCTATGCGGAGGTCTCCACCTGAGGCACCCCGGCTTTGATCAGTTTTACCCGCAGCGGAGTGCGTTCGATGACGTCGGCGTATGTGAAATGGACGATTTCGGTGGCACCGGCTCGTTTCAGTCCCTCGTCGCGTGCGCGTTCCTTGGCCACTACCTCCTGAATGCTGCGGTTATCGGTCATGGCTGGGTCCACGTATTTTTGTGTGCCGTCGTATTCGGCCACTATCACGCGCCCGTCATCGAGCTTCCATACGAAATCAACGCGGTGCTCGGTATTCGTCTGTGGGTCGGTCACCGTTACCTGAATACGCGGCGTGAGGAAGCGATCTTCGATGATGGTGCCTCGCGCGAGGGATTCTCCGCCATTCTCGCTCCTTTCGTTTGCATAGCGCAGCAGGCGGAATACTCGGGCATAATCGATTCTCCATTGAACGCAGTCGGCGGCTATCCCTTCCTTGGTTATTCCCTTGGCAAGGGCCGAGTCAAAGATCGGCAACGCAAACCGAAAATCAAGGTCTATGGCGGCCTCGACCAAGGTTCTAGCCGGTGATATCAGGGATAGGCCGGAGGCCTCGTGATGTGTCTTCGGATTGTTCATATCGGGCATATAGACATGTCGTAAGCGCTGATGGCATTGACGAGATCCATGATCGGAAGTCACGATGGTTATGCAGCCATCATGCAAATGCCATTGATGTTCGAATCCATAGGCACTTACTGCCACCAAGCCGCCAAAAACCCACTGAGGATGCTCTTGCGCAAGAGCGCGGGCCATATGCAACGTTCGCTCCGGCGGCGTCAAACCATCCCAGTATGCGGTATTTGCATAAAGACTGGGAATGCCGTCATACACTTTCAACAACTCACCACTCTGGGCACGGCGGCGTAGAGCGGTCTGTTCCGCTTCATTTCTTGAATAGACGCATCTCAGCTCATTCTGCGCGGCTGATATGAGCGAGGCCACTGCTTTGTGTGTCTTCATGACGTCGAGTGTAGCCGGAACGAAGCAGCGTAAGTATGAATTTCAGCCATTGTGGTTCTAGCCTCGGAGCTTGGCTGTCTTGGAGTGAGATATTCCCGATAATTTCAAGGTATTAGGCCACTAATTCGGAATAGTGGATAACATACAAAACTTATCCACCATCAGTAATGTCATTCGAACAACGTGCTTTGGGGATTCGAACAAGATATCATCGGCGAAGGCGGATGTAGCTGGTAGAGGGCGGCGAATTGACGGTTAACAGTGCTTATGCTTTGTACGCCGTCGGTGCTGATTCAGATATTGGCTGGCTTCTGTCTGAGTGTGGAATCTAGCGTCGGCGTGAGTCCAATGGTTGTATCGTGGCCGACGATTTGCTGCGATTTATTGGCGGCATAGATCCAGGGCTTGGACGGCTGCCGACGGTGAGAGCAGTCATAACAGTGAATGAGCCTCTGCGAGTTCAAAAGATGATGTAGCGGACGTTTGTGAGAGTCGTTTCCGGGGCAAGACATGGTCGATTGACGACGTTGAAATTTCTCAACGACGGCAGAATGGCATGCCTTGGCGAGGAGACGACACTGAGAGGCGATGGAGTCGGGATTAATCCAGGTTTTGGCCAGCTACCGACTCGCAAGAGCAGCATAGCGTCGGTGTACCGCCAGAAGCTGGCACTGTACCGACGCTGAATAGCATCAGCGTCGCCGGACATACAAGTTTTGGATTGCAGCCGACTAAGAATGGGATGCCGACGGCAAGAGCCGCATTGCAACTATATGAGACGGCTTCACTGTGCGCGCTGCAGGAAAAGGCCGCCCGCGCGGCGGCGACATATGAGACGGTTTCACTGTGCGCGCACGATAAACCACCCCGGCGGCTAGGATAGAGGGAATTGAGGAGTGTGACTCCACGCGTGAAGGCAAGAATCCCGAACCATGCAGGGCAAACCTGTGCGAGGGGAGCTTCCTGCGCATGCGGAAGCGGAATATATGCGGGCATGCGTAGACATGATGAGAATGGCGCGAACACGTAAGTGGCATACGCACTCCGAACGGTGCAACAGCAACACGAGCAGAGGTTAGAAGAGAATATGTCATTCGAGCATCCGAATCGGAACAATGAGAGCATGCGGGACGTCGAACTGGACATCATGAGCCGCCCGCCGGAGCATAACACCACCAATCTGGATCTCGACCGGATGAACCTGATGCTCGACATCCTGGGCCACCCGGAGCAGTCGTTCCGCGTGATTCATATCACCGGCACCAACGGCAAAGGCTCCACCGCACGCATGGCCGAGGCCATCTGCCGCGCCTACGGTATGCGCACCGGCCTGTACACTTCGCCGCATCTGGAGAAGATCAACGAGCGTATCGCCATCGACGGCCAGAAGCTGTCCGACGACGATTTCATCGACATCTGGGACCAGACCAAGGATCTCGTGGCCCTGGTGGACGCCAAGATGGAGGAGCAAGGCAAGCCGAAGATGAGCTTCTTCGAGGTGCTCACCGCCATGGCCATCTGGAAGTTCGCCGACACGCCCGTGGACGTGGCCATCGTCGAGGTCGGCATGGGAGGCCTGTGGGACGCCACCAACGTGCTCAACGCGGATGCGGCCATCATCGGTCCGGTGGACATGGACCACATGCAGTGGCTGGGCGACACCGTCGAACAGATCGCCACCGAGAAGGCCGGCATCATCAAGCCGAACTGCACCGCCATCATCGGCCCGCAGCCGCATGAGGAAGCCGTCATGCCGATTCTCACCGAAGCCGCCGAACGCAACCACGCCACGCTCGTGCGCGACGGCTACGAAATGACCGTGTCCGACCGCATGGCCGCAGTCGGCGGACAAGTCGCCACCCTGACCACGCCCAACGGCACTTACGAGGGCGTGCCGATCGCCAAGTTCGGCGAGCATCAGGCCCATAACGCACTTGCCGCGCTCGTCGCCGCCGAAGTGGTGATTCCGGTCAATGGCCCGCTGGACGGCGACTTGGTGGCCGAGGCGTTGAGCTCGGTCAAGATTCCCGGCCGCATCGAACAGATCCGCACCTCACCGACCATCATTCTGGATGGCGGACACAACGTGAATGCCGCCGAAGCCCTACGCAAGGCCATCGAGGAAAGCTACGACTTCAAGCAGCTGGTCGGTGTGGTCGCCATGATGCGCGACAAGCAAGTCGAGGAATATCTGGGTGTTCTGGAGCCGATCCTGAGCTCCGTGGTGGTCACCGAGAACTCGTGGCGCGAGCGTGTGATGCCGGCCGATGAGCTTGAGAAGATTGCCGTGGACGTGTTCGGCCGTGACCGTGTGATCAAGGAAGCGAACCTGCCCGACGCGATTCAGGCTGCCGTCAACATGGTCGATGCCGAAGACGAGTTGGGCGTGGGCTACGGCCACGGCGTGCTCATCTGCGGCAGCTTCGTCACCGCCGGCGACGCACGCCTGATGCTTGAGGAACACGCCAGCCCCACGATGAGGCAGGCCATGGCCGTCCATCAGCCGGCGGTCGACCCGGACGATTCGGATCGGCCGGCAGACAAGGCCGAGGATGAGGCCGCCGACAACCTCGAGGATTCGGTAAGCCCGGACGACTTCGACGTATTCGACGTCCTCGGCCTCGGTAAGGAACAGGCCAGTGACGCCGGTAACGCCGGCACCGGCACGGCCAGTGCCGACACAGGCACCGACGATTCCGCCGACGCCCGGTAACCCGAATCCAAGGCATATCGGATACCCGGACACACGGAAAACAATCTCACGCCATGTATCTCAAGGAACTCACCCTCCGCGGATTCAAATCCTTCGCCTCCGCCACCACGCTGCGCTTCGAGCCCGGCATCACGGCGGTCGTCGGCCCCAACGGTTCGGGCAAGTCGAACATCGTCGACGCCCTGACCTGGGTGATGGGTGAGCAAGGTGCCAAAAACCTTCGCGGCACTTCGATGGAGGACGTGATTTTCGCGGGCACGTCCTCCCGCCCGCCATTGGGCCGTGCACAGGTGAGCCTGACCATCGATAATTCCGATCACACGCTCGATATCGATTACACGGAAGTCACCATATCCCGCACCATCTTCCGCAACGGAGGCTCCGAATACGCGATCAACGGCTCGCAATGCCGTCTGCTCGACATTCAGGAACTCCTTTCCGATACTGGTCTTGGCCAGCAGATGCACGTGATTGTGGGTCAGGGACGATTGGATGCGATTCTGAAGGCCGACCCGTCCGGCCACCGCGCGTTCATCGAAGAGGCCGCCGGCATCCTGAAGCACCGCAAGCGCAAGGAACGCGCGTTGCGCAAGTTGGCCAATACCGAAACGAACCTGAGTCGACTTGACGATTTGCTGGGGGAGATTCACCGCCAGCTCGGCCCCCTCGGACGCCAGGCACGCATCTCCCGGCGCGCCGACGCGATTCAGATATCCGTACGCGACGCCCAAGCACGCCTGTATGCCGAAGACGCCCAACGCTCGATGAGCCGCCGCGACACGGTACGTCAAGAGCTTGGCGATGTGCGCAACCAGCTGGCCGTCGCCCAACGTGAACTTGCCCAAGTCAAAGTACGCATCGAACAGGTCGAGGCGTTGAGCTCTGAATCCAGTCCGGCCATCGCCAAGGCCAACCAATACTGGCATGAATTCTCACAGACCCGTGAACGACTGAACGCGCTCGCCCAGTTGGCCGAAGAGCGCAGCCGGTCACTCACCGGCCAGATCGTCACCAACTTCGGTGAGGATCCCGGCATGCTCGTCAAACGAGCCGAGGAACTGGAGTCTCAGGCCGCGGCACAAACCAAGGCCGTGGCCGATGCACGCATCGCACTCGACAAGGCCACCGAGGAACGCGCCGACGACGAGAAGAAGCTTGCCTCAGTCCGCCAGACCTTGACGGAACTGCGCAAAACCGCACAGGAGCGCGATGCGCAGATCGCCCGACTGCGCGAACTCATCGCCCGCGAGGAATCCGCCGTGCAACTGGCGACCAGCCGCGCCAAGGATTATGCCTCCCAACGCGACTTGCTGACTTCCCAGCGCTACGATGCCCAGCAACAGCTGGACGCATTGCGCAGCGAAGCGGACTCCATTGCCGACGATGACGGTGCCGCATTGGACGCCGCGCGTGCAACGCTCGCCGAATGCCGCGAACGACTGAACGAACTCGCCGATAAGCAGCGCGAGATACAGTCCAAGATCATCTCGCTCAAATCCAAGGCCGATGCGCTTGCCGACACGCTAGGCAGCCGCAATGCCTCCGGATCATTGGAACGCGACACGGACGTGGCCTCGCTTGGCCGACTCACCGACTTCATCCATGTGGCCGAAGGCTGGGAAGATGCCGTGGCCCACGCTCTCGACCAGTATGCCAGCGCCATCGTGGTACCCGAGGCAGGCAACATGTTGCACGCCCTCGAACGCGCTCGGGAAGATAAGCTCGGCAAAGCCGTGGTGCTGACCGCGAGCATTGCCGGCGATCCCGCCACAGAGCCGGGCACGGAGTCGGAGGAGAGTAGCGCCGAGAACACGGCGGCCGCCCCGCAATCGGGCAACGCGCTGGCAGCACTCGTCACTGCGAACCCGGATGCCGAGAACCAGGCGCAGGCTGAAGCGGTCGTGCACACCGTGCGTCTCCTGCTGGCTGATGTAACAGTGGCCGGCACCGCCGACGAAGCCCAGCAGATTGTGGCATCCGGCGAAGCCATGCGGGCCGTCACCAAGAACGGCGAGACCTTCACACACGGCGTGGCGGCGGTCGGCGGCTCTTCCATCTCTCAATCGGACCTGTCTCTGGCCGCCCGTCGAGACAAAGCATTGGCACAGGTCAAACAGTTGGCCGCCCAAGACGGCGGAATGGCTGAGCAAGTGGCCGAGGCCAAAGCCAAACGCGATGAAGCGGCCCGACTCGTCGACCAGGAATCCGCCAAACGCACCGAAGCCCGGCTCAAAGCCCAACAGGCGGAGAAATCTCTGAAATCCGCCACAGACCGCGTCGCATCGTTCACCCGTCAGCTTGAGCAGCTGGATAGGAAAATCACCGAGACCCAAGAGAATCGCAACGAGCATCAGCTCAAGCTCGACGATCTCAATCGTGCTATGGCATCGGCCCGGCAATCCACCGCCGAACATGTCGATTTCGACGAACTCGATGAACGTGAACGCACGCTGGAGCGCGGACTGAACCTGACTCGCGAGCATGAGGTCGCCGCGAAAATCGCGTGGACCGAGGCAAGCCGCAAAGGGGAGTCCCTGAGCCGACAGGCCGGGCTGCTGCGGGACAACGCCAAAGAAGCCGCCGAACGCCGCGCCCGCATCGAGGCGTTGAACGATCGCAGACGCGAGCAGGCCGCACACCTGCAAGGCGTGGCCGATGACGCGCGAGCAGTGGCCGCCATGGTGGAGCATACGCTGCATGACGTGGCCGCCAAACGAGACGAGCTGCAGGCCGCCGCCTCCAGCCATGACGAGGAACTCAAGGCCCTGCGCGCGCAGCGCAACCAGATCGAGCCCAAGGTCACCGATCTGACCGGGCGCGAACATGCCTTGGATGTAAACCGCGAACGGTTGGCCGCCGAATCCGGGCAGCTCATGCAGAAAGTGTCCGACGAACTCGGTCTCACTTTGGAGGAATTGGTTAGTGGTTACGGCCCCGAACAGCCGGTGCCCGTGCTGGATGATGAGGGCAACCCTGTGCCGTTGGATGAGACGGAAGCTGAGGCTGGGACCGAAGAGGGAGAAACCGGGGGAGAGGCCGGCACCAACGGCGATTCCGCCCTCTTTAAGACCGTGCCGTATAACCGTCAGGAGCAGAAGAAGCGTCTCGATAAGGCTCGCCGCGATCTGGCCACACTCGGTAAGATCAACCCTTTGGCCACCGAGGAATTCGAAGCGCTTGAGGAGCGGAACAAGTATCTCAATGATCAGCGCAACGATGTGGTCAAATCACGTGACGATTTGATGCAGCTCATCAAGGATCTCGATTCCACGATGGTCCAGGTGTTCAAATCCGCGTTCGACGATACCGCCGAGGCATTCGAGCAGATGTTCGCCACGCTGTTCCCAGGCGGCACCGGACGACTGCGCCTGGAAAACCCGGAAGACATGCTCACCACCGGCGTACTGGTCGAGGCCAGCCCGGCCGGCAAGCGCGTCAAACAGCTGAGCCTCCTGTCCGGCGGCGAACGTTCGCTGACCGCGCTGGCGCTGCTGTTCGCGATTTTCACCGCCCGCCCCAGCCCGTTCTATGTGATGGACGAGGTCGAGGCCGCGTTGGACGACGTGAACCTGACCCGTTTGATTAATGCGTTCAATGAGCTACGCGCCCATGCGCAGCTCATCATCATTACGCACCAGCAACGAACCATGTCGATTGCCGACGCGCTTTACGGCGTAACCATGAGAGCCGACGGCGTAACAGCCGTGGTGAGTCAAAAACTCGAACGATAAACGAATGGTTCCCGCTGACAGGAACTGGCGCCACAGGTGACAGAGGGTGGTCCATATCGAAAGACCGCCCTCAGTCTCGCTTCGTTCGACAGCTCCCGCCAGCGGGAGCTGGGCGGTATTAGCGCAATGCCTTGCGCACGCCCTGTACAGTCTGCAGCGTCTTGTAGAAGACCTTCTTGATGGGTACGTCGCGGGCGGGGGCCACCGGGGTGATTTCCTCGGTGAACTTGCACTTGAACTCGTTAAGGCCCTTGAGAGACGGCGCGAAATCGGAGCCAATGCCCATGAGATCGTATTCAGTAATACCCTGCGAGCCTAGGATGCAGCATTCGGAATACAGCAGCTTGTCGGTCACATGCAGACGCATAACCTCGTTGCGCATGCCGGCATAGTAGCGCACCGCATGCGTGCCGTTCACGGTGACAATCGACCATGCCACCACACGGTCTTCAATACGTGCGGCGAACACACGGCAATGATCGGCACCCAACGCGCCGATCATATCGGAGTAGTCGCTCATCGGAGCAGGCGTGAATCCATCGCGCTGGCCGGTCTCGACCATCACATCGTAATATTCGGAGAAATCGGCCAGCGCCTTATCCGTCTCATCGGCAACCTCGGCCGGGCACTCGCGCAGAGACTTGCGCACGTCACGGCGTCCACGACGCTTCATCCGAGCCAGAATCTCATCATCGCCACCGGTGACGTCGATGACCACGGTCTGGTCGTACGGCACTGTGGACAGCACCTTCTCCGTACCATCGGCGAACCAGGTGTCGATACGCAGGAACGCGATGTTCTTGTCAGCCTTCTTGACGGTGTCCACGATGGCGTCGACGACCTCGCGCTCCTCAGCCTCGGTGGGCTTGGCGACCCACGCCGGCCCATGCATCGAGCGCAGATAATGATAACCGTGCGTCTCAAAATCGATAAAGGAGATCACGGCGACCAATTCACCATCACGCTTGATCAGATAATCGCCCCATGGCGTGCGTCCGTCGATATCCGCCTGAAAACCAGACCAAACCTTGGTCTGTTCGATGGGCAACGTGATGCCGGCCTTCTCGGCTTCGGCTTCCAGTGTGGCTCCGTCAACTTTCTCCAACGTGATCATTACGATTCAGCTATCCTTTTTCGTTCGTATCCGTATGTCGTGTTTCTGGTTTGGTCGTATTGCGCGTGATCTGATGTGGGCCAATCGGGATCCGATCAGGATCTGATTGGCCGGAATCCCGTCACAAGCCAAACATGCGTTCGACGACATGATCGTCGCCGTCGAACGGCACATGCTTGTGATGGTCCTTGATCCAACGCTCGTTGCCCTTGCCGATGATCAGCAGGATGTTGAATCGGTCGGCGTGCGCACGGGCATCGTAGATGGCGTTGGTGATGGCCGTCGGACGGTCGGAAATCACCGTGGAGGCCACATCCTTGTTCGTGATGTAGCCTTGCATTTCCATGCAGATGTCGATGAACGGCTCGGTGTCCGTATCTTCGGCGGTGAAAATGAAGTTCGCGATACGGTTCTCGGCAGCCTCGACGATTTCCTTACGACGATCGTAGGCCTTGTTGCCGGCCGATCCGGTCACCAACGTGATACGCGGGTTTTCCTCGCCCCAACGCTCGTAGACGAAGTCAAGCAGCGCGGTGACGGATGCGTAGTTGTGCGCATAATCGACGATGGCGAGCGTGTTCGACTGCGGATCGCGGAACTGTTCCATACGGCCGGCGATACGTACGGATTCGATGGCGTGCAGTGCGTCGGCGTCATCGAGCGATACGCCAGCCGCATGGGCGATGGCGATGGCTGCCGCCGCATTGAGGTAGTTGAAGTCGCCATCGATGGACAGATGGTAGTCGCCAAGGGTCTGATCTCCGTCGGCGATGTGGAAGGAGGCGTGCGCCGTGTCGGCGGGCCAGGCGACGACGTCCGCACTGGTGCCGGCATTATCCGCGTCATGCAGGGCGAAGGTGGTTGCGCCGATGCCGGCTGCCGCCGCGTCCTCCCGCAACAGATCGGCGTGCAGACTGTCCGCGCCGAGTACCAGCGACTTCGCGTTGGCGATGATCTGGCGCTTGCAATACAGGTAATCCTCGAACGTGGGGTGTTCGATCGGGCTGATGTGGTCGGGGGAGATGTTCAGGAACGCGGCCACATCGAAAGTCAGTCCGTAGACGCGGTCCACCTTGTATGCTTGGGAGGAGACCTCCATCACCAGATACTCCATGCCGTTATCGGCCGCCTCGCGCATCATGCGGAAGGCGTCCATCGATTCGGGCGTGGTCAGATCGGACTCGACGTAGGTGTGGCCGTCAAGGCAATTATCGACCGAGGAGAACAATGCGGCCTTGCCGCCGGAGACGGCGTTGATAAGCGCCTGCGTGAAGTACGAGGTGGTCGTCTTGCCCTTGGTGCCGGTGACGCCGATGACCGTGAGCTCGTTCTGCGGATATCCGTAGAACGCGGCGGACAGCAGGCTCATCGCCTTGCGTGCGTCGTTGACGATCAGGCCGGGGGCGGCGGTTGCGGCTGAGTACTCGGTTTCGGCCACGTATGCGGCCAGGCCGGCTTCGTCGATGCCGTTCAGATACTCGGCCTTGAATCGGCCCTTGCAGCACAGCAGGGTGCCCGGCGTGACCTTGCGGGTGTCGTAGGTGATGCCGGCGAACGGTTCATCCGCCGAAGCGATATGGGCCGGGTCGTCGGTCCAGACATCCCCTTGGATGATTTCACGCAGCAGATGGTGTTCCTTGAGCAGGTCAGCGGCCGAAGCCAAAGTCAAAGCCATAATTGTTACTCCCTATTATCTAGCCGATACGCCATTCTACAGGTGGGGTGCAGCGTGTTGTGACTCACACGTCATCGACCACGATATGGGCACATGATTTGATTAGAATGGTGAACCGTGACGACAAGCGAAGCAACTACGCAATCCGGGCAGTCAGCCGGATCGGGCGAGTCCATGGCAGCCAAGCGCGCCAGATTCGAGCAGCTCGCCATGCCCGCCGTCAATGCACTGTACCGGCAGGCGATGAGGCTGACCAACAATCCCGATGACGCGCAGGATCTGGTCCAGGACACCTTCGAACGCGGGTTCAAGGCCTTCGACTCATTTCAGTCGGGCTCCAACTTCGAGGCGTGGATGACCACCATCGAGCGCAATGCCTACTTCAACCAGTATGCCAAGGCCAAGCGGCGCCCGCAGCGTGCCAACGACTCCACTGGCGAATACGACGATTGGGACATTTACGATGCCGCCGAACATACGTCGGACGGGCTCAAGTCCGCTGAAGAGGAATATTTGGACGCCTTCGCGCCCGAGGAAATCATGGCCGCGCTCGCCAAACTCTCGCCGGAACGCCGGCAGGTGTTCATCGACGCCGCCATCGACGGCAAGTCCTACCAGCAGGTGGCCGATGAGCAGGGCGTGAAAATCGGCACGGTAATGAGCCGCCTGAATCGCGCCCGCACGCAACTCAAGCGTGAGCTCGCCTCGTATGCGAAAGAGCGCGGGTACGTGACTGGTTCGTCGGCTGGTTCACCATCCGCGAAGTTGAGCGAAAACGTTGGTCGAATCGCCGATTCCGGTCATAATGAAAGTAGTGAACAAACTGTTGGCAGCAATGGCGACACGCAAGCCGTAGTGAGACATAGTCATGCGACTCACGCCCACACGCCACAACAGTCAAGCAAGCTTTCGGGAAAGGAGATCTGATGAACGATCAGCCGGTAGAGCGTACTCGCCATATCTCCATAACCCGTACGGCGGCCGATGGCACGGTAAGCCAGACCGAAGTGCATATCACGGCGGTGCATCATCGTTCAGTAGATACCGGCTCGGCCGCTGCGTCGGTCCAGACAGACGTGCATATCGTTACGGAGGGCGACTGTTTTGACCCCCGTACCTGCTGCGACGAGCGTGAACAGGCGTTGATTGCCGCGTTGCGTGCCTACTTGCGCCCGGATGTGGCACCCGAATGTCTGATGGCCCGGCTCAAGACCACGCTTGATCACTGCTGCGGCGAAGATAAGTAACGACATATACAACAAGGCCCGTCTGATGTATCATCAGACGGGCCTTGAGCGTTCTATAAGAAACGCGAAGAATCAGGCGTTAGGACGCTTGCCGTGGTTGGCGGCCTTCTTACGACGATCCTTGCGCTTACGTCCGCGCATGCCCATGATGGACTCCTTTGCTGCAGTAAAAAAATAAGCCTTCGGAATTATGCCACATAAGTACGACGTGATGCAACACGGGTGTCCATGTGGCGATGATCGTCAGGCTTGGTTATTCGGTTTTTCAGATTTGTTCGGCGTGGAAGGTGACCACGGTGGTGTAGTCATCGCCCGGCTCGAGCACAACCAGATCCTTGCCGGTGCGGAAGGCGTCGGCGTAGGCGGTCATCGGTTCGACGGCCACGCCGGCCTGACGAGCCTTCTCGTCGATTTCGTTGCCGGTGCACACCTGCCAGGAGTTGATGGTCTTGTCGCCGGTCAGCGTGACCTTGATGCCGTCGGGGCGGGTGAACACGGCGGAAGTGCTGCCATCTTCACCGCGGTTGGTGATATCGGTCCAGGCATCGTCGAAGCCACGTCCCTCCAGCGTGGGGTTATCGCGCAGGTCGAAGATGCCGGAAACCGGCTCTTCGCCGGTGGGTAGCAGGTGTTCGTCTACGGTCACGTGAGTATCGCAGTGCAGCTCAAGACGGCAGGACTCGTTGTCGGCGGTAATGGCCTGACCGGTGGCGTGCTTGCCGTTGGCCAGCCACGGGTGGATGCCAAATGCCCACGGGGCCTTCACGCTGTCGTTGTTGTGCACGGTGAAGGTTTCCGTGAGACCGTTCTCGTCAAGTGCATAAGTGGCGGTGATAGTGATATCAAACGGGTAGCCGACGATGTCGGGGGAGCGCCAGGAGAGCGTCACATGTGATTCCTGTAAATCAACGAGCTCCCACATGTAGCGGTAGGCGTAGCCGTGCAGGGAGGATTGGCGGTCGAACTCGTCGATCGGCATCTGGTAGTCTTCGCCATCGAAAGAATACTGACCATTGGTCACGCGGTTCGGGTACGGTGCCAGCACCCAGCCGTTGCAGCAGGGGATGACCTTGTTCGGGTCGAAGGGGACGATGAGGTCTTCGCCGCGCCACTTCAGCTCGCGCAGGCTGGCACCCATTTCGGTGACGACAGCACCCCATTCGCCGGCCGAGATGACATATTGGTTACCAGTGCGAGGCTTCAAAGCCATAGTGCACACTCCTTGGTGAAACAGATTGTTACCGCTCACAATCGTATCGCACAAGTCCCAAGACGTGGCGGCACATAAGGATAAATAATTGGCTCCCCTCTGGCGGGGAGCCAACGTAACGGAACTACTTCTGGGCTACTTCGTAGCGGACCACAGTGGTGTAGTCGCCGTTGGGGGCGAGCGTCACCAAGTGGTCACCAGTGCGGAAGGCATTGGCCGGGGCGGTCATCGGTTCGACGGCGATACCATACGGATGCTCGGAGAACGGCGCGCCAGTGGCGGTGTAGCACTGCCAAGCATTGATCGTCTCGTCGCCAATGAGCTTCACTTCAATACCGTCCGGGCGGGTGAATGTGGTGGTGGTCGTACCATCGGCGGCACGCTCCACGTCGACCCAGGCATCATCAAAGGCGCGGCCTTCGAGCGTCGGGCCATCGTTCAGGTCGTAGATGCCGGTAACCGGTTCGGTGCCGGTGGGAATCAGCGCCTCGTTCACCGTCACATGACTGTCGGCCTTAATCTGCAGGTGGCAGGCGGCGGAGTCGGCATCGCGTTCGGCGACAGTCGCGCCCTGCTTGCCGTTGGCCAGCCACGGATGCAGGCCGAGAGCCCACGGTGCCGGCTCGTCGCCATCATTGCAGGCATTGACGGTCACGGTCATGCCGTTGTCGCCGAGTTCGTAGGTGACGGTCACGGTCACATCGAACGGGTATCCGTCCAGGTTGGGGAAGCGCAGCGAAAGCGTCACGGCGCTATCGGTCAACGATTCAAGCTTCCACATGTAGTGGTAGGCGTATCCGTGGTTCGCATTGTTGCGCGGTGCGGGATGATATTCGTTAACCGGCGCGCAGTAATGCTTGCCATCGAAATCGTATTCGCCGTTTTCGATGCGATTCGGCCACGGGGCCAGCACATAGCCGTTACAGGTGGGGGTCAGGTCGTTGACGCCGAACGGGCAGAAAATTTCCTTGCCTTGATAATCGAATCGGCGAATCTTGGCACCGAGTTCGCAGATGACGGCGGAATAATCGCCATAGTGAATCGAATACTGATTTCCGGTGCGTGGTGTTTTACTCGTCATGGAATCACTCCCGTAGTGAGGTTGGTGAGCCGGTAGCTCCTGCTATCGCTGGCTCCAGTCTAGCGCGTCTCCTCTATCGAGGCGGGGATTGGCGATAGCCGGCATATAATAAACAATTCGTACAGACACGGTAGCAATACGTGGAGTGACGAGTCTCACACCATCATGCGAGAAGCACGTGGATTCCTTGGAAACCGGTGATTCGTGGGAGACGCGGAAAAGTTGTGACGGCAGATTCCTGTAATCCCTGCTTTACACTGGAAAAACACTATTGACGTTCAGGAGGTTCCGATGACCAAAAGCGTTGTGCTCGCTGATCCGCGAGGCTTCTGCGCGGGTGTGGACCGTGCGATTCTTACCGTACAGACCATTCTCAAAGCCGCGGAGGCTTCCGGAAAGCGGACGCGCGAGGATGGGCTGCCCCCGGTATATGTGCGCCGGCAGATCGTGCACAACAAGCATGTGGTCGAGGATTTGGCCGGGCAAGGCGCGGTGTTCGTCCAGGAATTGGCGGAGATTCCGGATGCTGCTGCCCAAGCGGGTATTCCGGTGGTGTTTTCCGCCCATGGCGTATCTCCGGTAGTGAAGGCGGAAGCCGAACGTCGTGGCATGCATGTGGTGGATGCCACCTGCCCTCTGGTGGGTAAGGTGCACCGTGAGGTGCTGCGTTTCGTGCGCGAGGGGTATGAAATCGTCTATATCGGGCACAAGGGCCACGATGAAGCAGTCGGCGTGGTGGGGGAGAACCCCGAACATGTGCACTTGATCGAGCATGAATCGGATGTCGATTCGTTGGATTTTGCGCCCGACACCAAGCTGGTGCTGCTCTCGCAGACCACGTTGAGCGTGGATGAGACCGCCGGCACCATTGCCGCGCTGAAGGCCAAGTTCCCGTGGATTCAAGAGCCGCCGAGTTCGGATATCTGCTATGCCACATCGAATCGTCAGGCTGCGGTCAAACTGGTGGCCCAGCAGTCCGATTGCGTGGTGATTGTCGGATCGGCCAACTCCTCGAATTCCGTGCGACTGATGGAGGTGGCGCAGGAGGGCTTGGGAGAGCGCGGCAAAGCGTATCGCGTGGATGATGCCAGCGAGCTTGACCCGGCATGGTTCGAGGGTCTGGAATCCGTAGGTATCTCCTCAGGTGCCTCCGTGCCGGACGAACTGGTGTCCGGTGTGATTGACGCTCTGCAAAACTTGGGTTTCACCGGTATGAAGTCCGTCGAAACCATCAAAGAAAACATGCACTTCGTGCTGCCGGCGGAGTTGCGCAGGAAGAAGTAGTCATCCTTGGCTCCCCTCACCGAGGGAAGCCAAGAACGGTCACCACGTGCTGATTGGTGCGGCAACGGCGTTCAAGACCTTGAGAAGGTCCTGCGGGTTCACGCCTACGGACAGTCCGCGTTTGCCGCCGGAGACCAGAATCTGGTCGAATTGCAGGGCGCTTTCATCCAACACAGTCTTATGACGTGTCTTCTGGCCTAACGGCGAGATGCCACCTACCACATAGCCGGATTCACGCATCGCCACCTTGGGATCGGCCATAGAGGCCTTCTTGGCACCTACGGCTGCGGCCAATGCCTTCAGGTCCATATGTCCGCTGACTGGTACCACGCCTACCACACGCTCCGAACCGGTGTCCGCCATTAGGGTTTTGAACACCTGATGCTCGTCGAAGCCGAGCTTGGTGGCCGCTTCCACGCCGTAGCCGTCATCCATATGGTCGTTGGAGTGCTCGTATTCGTATACGTGGAATTCCACGCCCGCCTTCTCCAGTTGGACTGTCGCCGGAGTGGAACCCGCGCCCTTATCATGCTTGCTTTTCTTTGCCATGATTACCGTTCTACTACGAAGAGACCCCCGCACAAGGCGGGGGTCTCACAGCTTAGTTCTCAAACGAACCGTAGCGGCCTAGACCGCAGTGGTTCACTCGGAGATCTCAGCGAAGTACAGCAGGGTACGGATCATGTTGGAGGTGAAGCCGTACTCGTTGTCGTAGAAGGACACGGTGCGAGCCAGGGTCACGCCGTCAATGGTGTTGACGTCGGTCTGGGTCGGGTCGAACACGCCACCGTGGGTGTCGCCGAGGATGTCGGAGGAGACGATGCCCTCATCGTTGTAGCCGTAGTAATCGGTGTCGGAGAAGGCAGCCTTGAAGGCTTCGTTGATCTCGTCGGCGGTGGTCTCGGTGTTCAGAACGGTGGTCAGCTCGGTGACGGAGCCGTCCGGAACCTGGACGCGCTGGGCATGGCCCTGCAGCTTGCCGTTCACGGACGGAACGACCTTGCCGATGGCCTTGGCAGCGCCGGTGGAGTGGGCGATGGTGTTGATGGCGGCGGCGCGCAGGTTGCGGCCGGTCTTGGTGCCACGCGGGCCATCGAGCAGCATCTGGGTGCCGGTGTAGGCGTGGATGGTGGTCATGAAGCCGGCCTTGATGCCGAACTTCGCGTCCAGCAGCTTGACCATGGCGGCCATGGAGTTGGTGGTGCAGGAGCCGGCGGAAACGATCACGTCGGAAGCCTTGAGGATGTCGTGGTTCACGCCGAACACAACGGTCGGGGTGGTGTCATCCTTGGCCGGGGCGGAGATCAGGACCTTCTTGGCGCCAGCGTTGATGTGAGCCTGGGACTTCTCAGCGGAGGTGTAGAAGCCGGTGCACTCGAGCACGTACTCGACACCGTCGTTCTTGACCCACGGAATGTTGTTGGCGTCCTTCTCGGCGTAGACCTTGTATTCCTTGCCGTCGACGATGATGGAGTCTTCGGTGGCCTTGACGTCAACCGGAGTGCCATCGTCATGACGGAAGGTGCCGTGGGTGCTGTCGTACTTCAGCAGGTAAGCCAGGGTAGCCGGGGTGGTCAGATCGTTGATGGCGGCAACTTCAATGTCACCAGCCTGGCCGCCGCGAGCCTGCAGCTCGAAGATGCGACGGAAGGCGAGACGACCAATGCGACCGAAGCCGTTGATACCAATCTTAACTGTCATGTAATTCTCCCTTGTAGGGTGGCCTTGGCGCGCTTTGGCACACCGGGCCATTGTTTACCAACAGTTGCTACTGTAATGCCGACTCTGTACACATGGCAACGTTTCAGCGTGCGTTTTGGGCAAAAATGCCATATTTTTTGTGAGCGCTCACAATTCGGATTGCCCGCAATCGACATGTGATTTTCCTCTCCTTTGGAGGAATGTCTTGAATCATCACGAGCAAGCGCACGATACGCGAGTCAGCGAACCAGCAGCTTGGACACTGCGGTGTCCAGCTCGCCGATATCGCCGCCAAATTCGTGAAATCGGCTCACCTGAGGCAATGCCACCTCGATGGGGAAAGTGATGATCAGTGTGCCGTGTTCCACGCTGATGGCCGCGTCCACGCCGTCGCGGAACTCGTTGCTGACGCCTTGCACCACCGTATTGGTCAGCGTGCCGTTCTTGAGCTCGTATTTCAGCCCCGGTTCGTTCACGCCAAGCGAAACATCGGAGTGGGAGAACGCCGACACCATACGGCCGTCCTCGGGCACCGGATGCGCGGGGAACGAAAGCCTGCCATCGGTGATGGCCGTGACGATGAGCTCGTCACCATACAGGTACCCGCTTGCCCCATGCCGGGCCAATAATGCCATCAGTTGAATGCCGGAAATCGTATGGTCAATGCGGCCGCCCAAACCGCCATAGACATGGAATTCGCGGCAACCCGCCGACCAACCGACCTTCAGCGCGGAAAGCATATCCGGGTCGTCCTTCAACGCGGGCAGCGCGATGGTGCGCACATCAGTGCGAGGCGGCCGGCCCTCCAGCGAATCGAAATCGCCCACCACCACATCGGGCACGATGCCCAACTCGCGCGTATGGTCGAGCCCGCCATCGGCCGCCACCACATACGCGCCGGCCGGCACCACGGGCGTGCCCGCATAGTATTCGCCCGCACCAAAAATCACGCATACCTGAGCCATGATGCCCACTGTAGCCGGTATCCACCCACCGACACACGGGCCGCGAATGTCCGGGCGTGTGGTAGGATTCCTATTTGGCTTGAGAAATCAAGAAAGCGGGGCAACCCCACCTGGAAGCCTTTCAAGGCCTCGGGTTCAAGGCAAACAGCCTAGCGATTGTGATATACAACGCGCAATCAGGAATGACGCAAAGAACTGATATGCGTCTGCAGAAGCTGAGCGCATATTGGCGCTGGTTTTGGCTTGCCATGAACCCAAAGCATTGAACAGGACTCCAGCAAAGGACCTCGCCACGGAATTAAAGTAGAGGATTGGAGTCATCATCAGCGACGAACCACGTATTAACGACGAGATTCGCGTCCCGCAGGTACGCCTGATCGGCCCGAAGGGCGAGCAGGTGGGCGTCATTGCGACTTCCGTCGCGCTGAACCTGGCCAAGGAGGCAAACCTCGATCTCGTCGAGGTGGCCCCGAACGCGAAGCCTCCGGTCGCCAAGCTCATTGATTACGGCAAGTTCAAGTACAACGAGAAGATCAAGGCTCGTGAGGCTCGCCGCAACCAGAGCACCGCGGAAATCAAGGAGATTCGTTTCCGCCTGAAGATCGACGACCACGATTTCGACGTGAAGAAGGGCCATGTGACCCGTTTCCTTAACGGAGGCGACAAGGTCAAGGTCACCATCATGTTGCGCGGTCGTGAGATCTCCCGCCCGATTGGTGGCGTGGAACTGCTGCAGCGTTTGGCCGACGATGTCGAGGAATACGGCACCGTCGAGTCCAAGCCGAAGCAGGAGGGCCGCAACATCATCATGACCCTTGCGCCGAAGGGCAAGAAGGTCCACACCCAGTCCGAGCAGCGTCGTCGTGGCGCCGAGTCCCGCGCCGAGCGTCAGGCTCGCCAGGCGGCTCGTCTCGCGGCCAAGCAGGAGTCTCAGGCTCAGGCCGCAGCCGACGCGCAGTCCGCGATTTCTCAGAAGACTTCCGACAAGAAGCAAACCAGCAAGGAGGGCAGCAATGCCGAAGATGAAAACTAATTCCGCCGCTTCCAAGCGCGCCAAGATCACCGGCACCGGCAAGGTGAAGCATGTCGGTTCCGCCATGCGCCACAACCTCGAGCACAAGTCCGCTCGCAAGCGCCGTGAACTGTCCGCCGACGATGTGCTGCGCGGCGGCCAGGCCAAGAAGCTGCACCAGCTTCTGCAGAAGTGAGCATAGGGCTTACCCGGAAATAAATAAGACTTTAGAAAGCTGAGGAATAGATTATGGCACGTGTCAAGCGCGCAGTGAACGCCCACAAGAAGCGTCGCGTTGTTCTCGAGAGGGCTTCCGGCTACCGTGGCCAGCGCTCCCGCCTGTACCGCAAGGCCAAGGAACAGCTGCTGCACTCCTTTAACTACAACTTCCGCGACCGCAAGGCTCGCAAGGGCGATTTCCGCAAGCTGTGGATCCAGCGCATCAACGCTGCCGTCCGCGCTGAAGGCATCACCTACAACCGCTTCATCCAGGGCCTGCGTCTCGCCGGCATCGAGCTGGATCGTCGCGCTCTGGCTGAGATTGCCGTCTCCGACCCGAACACCTTCAAGACCATCGTGGACGCCGCCAAGGCCGCCCTGCCTGAGGACGTCAACGCTCCGGTTGAGGCCTGATTGCTTGAAGTCGTGACTTCACACTAGAAACCCCGCTTCCGAGCGGGGTTTCCTATTATTAGTCCCCTCTGACGAGGGGGCTCCCGCGCAGCGGGTGGGGGGAGAGAACAAACTCATGACCAACGGATTCACCAGACTCACCGAGCAGTTCCTCGTCCACATCGGTGTGGAGCGAGGACTCGCCACGGCCACCGTCACCGCCTACGAATCCGACATCGCCAAATACATTGATTGGCTCGAAACCCGCGGCATCCACGAACCTGACGCCATAACCAAACAAGACGTCGAAGACTACATCGCCGCCCTTGACCAGGCGGGGGAGTCCGCCCGCTCCAAAGCCCGAAGACTGGCCTCGATCCACGAATTCCATCGCTTCGCGCTCGGTCAGCACGCGGTGACTGCCGACGTTTCTGCCGCAGTCAAGGCACCCAAAGGTGCCAGCACCCTGCCTGACGTACTCACCGTGGACGAGGTAACCCGTCTGCTCGACACGGCGGCAGTCGGCGGATCAACCGATCCGGTGGTATTGCGGGACAAGGCCCTGCTCGAATTCATGTACGCCACCGGCTGCCGCGTCTCGGAAGCCACCGGCGCGAATCTGGACGACATCGACCTGGACGAGCACATCGCGCGACTCATGGGCAAGGGCTCCAAGCAGCGGCTTGTGCCATTGGGCAGCTACGCATGCCGGGCCATCACCGCATACCTCAATGCGGGGCGTGGCGAGCTGGAACGGCGCTCCAGCGCCAAGATTCCCGAGAGACGCGCACTGTTTCTCAACAAACGTGGCAAGCGCATCTCGCGGCAATCGGTATGGGAAATCGTCAAAGCAACCGGGGAACGGGCCGGCATCACCAAACCACTCCATCCGCACACCCTGCGCCATTCCTTCGCCACGCACCTGATTCAAGGTGGCGCGGACGTGCGCACCGTGCAGGAACTGCTTGGGCACGCCAGCGTGACCACCACGCAGATCTACACGCATGTAAGTCCGGAAACCCTGATCGAAACGTATCTCACTGCCCATCCTCGGGCGCGATGACCGATGTCTGGCGAGGTGATGAGACGGGTTGTCCGCGATATGTCGAAGCAACGTGTTTGCGGCGATATTGGCGAACGGATAAGAGTACGCTGGTCAGGTGAGATCAGGATTCGACGGAGGTCCAGGCATGGCAGATCGGCGTGGCGACCACGGGCAAGACGGCGCATTCCGTCAAGGCACGCTGCCCATGGACGAAGCGTATGTCGTTACACCACCCCGGAACATGGATATTGATAAGGTAGACAGTATGCCTACCGATTTGCTTGGACGTGAATACGAAACCTTCCCCGCACCCGGACCGCTGCAACAGCACGGTCCGGCGCGCGTCATTGCCATGTGCAACCAGAAGGGCGGCGTAGGTAAGACCACCAGCTCCATCAATATCGCCGGTGCGTTGGCCCAGTATGGCCGCCGCGTGCTTATCGTCGATTTCGATCCGCAGGGCGCCGCCACTGTGGGACTGGGCGTCAACGCGAATACCGTGGAGAACACGATTTACACCGCGCTGTTCGATATTTCCGTGGATCCACATGATGTGGTGCAGCACACCGCATTCGAGAACATCGATGTGATTCCGGCGAACATCGATTTGTCCGCCGCCGAGGTCCAACTGGTCACCGAAGTGGGCCGAGAGCAGATCCTGAACAGCGTGCTGCGCAAGCTCAAGTCGGAATACGATCTCATCATCGTCGACTGCCAGCCATCGCTCGGCCTGCTCACCGTGAACGCGCTTGCCGCAGCTGATGGCGTGATCATTCCCGTGGCCGCCGAATTCTTCGCCTTGCGCGGTGTGGCCCTGCTGATGCAGTCCATCGAAAAAGTGCAGTCCCGCATCAATCCCGCATTGGAAGTGGACGGCGTGCTCATCACCATGTACACCAAGACACTGCACTGCGAAGAGGTCTGCCAGCGCATTTACGAGGCGTTCAGCGAAAAGGTGTTCCACACGTTCATCTCCCGCTCCATCAAACTGCCCGATTCCACGGTTGCCGCCGCGCCCGTGGTGGTCTATGCACCTGAGCACAAGACATCAAAGGAATACCGTGAGGTGGCACGTGAGCTCATTGCTCGCGGCATCGTGGCGTAACGATTGTTTCGATAAACGATGAATGAGACTTCCCTTTCTCGGCTCCCCTCTCTGAGGGAAGCTGGCTCGCGTAGCGAGGCTGAGGGGAACTCCGCGGAAGCCGAAATCAGCACGGAGGAATCCGCCACCTCCGGCTTCCAAGTCAACCTCGAAGTCTATTCCGGTCCGTTCGATGCCTTGCTCGGCATGATCGCCAACAACAAACTCGAGCTGACCGAAGTTTCCCTCTCCTCGATCACCGAGGAATTCCTGACATACGTGCGTGGGCTCGATTTCACGAAAAACATGGATGAGGCCAGCGCCTTTCTCGATATCGCCTCTATTCTGGTCGAGGCCAAAAGCGTGGCGATTCTGCCCGGCAGCGAAGACAGCCAGCACGACGAGCAAAGCCTTGAAGCACTGCGCGAACGCGATTTGCTGTTCGCCCGACTCCTCCAATACCGCGCCTACAAGCAGGCCGCAGGTGACTTCCGGGCGCGTATCGCCGCCAACTCCGGCCGATTCCCGCATCCGGCGGCCATGGACGAGGCCGTTGCCGCCATGCTGCCTGAGCTGGTATGGACGCTGACCCCGCTCGAACTCGCCCAACTGGCCGCCCAGGTCATCGCCAACGCGCCCGCCTCCGAAGTATCGATTCACCAGCTGCACGTGCCGCTGGTCGATCTGCGGGCCCAATCGCTGGTGGTGCGCGACCGGCTGATCGCGGCACTGGAATTCAAGGGAGACCAGTCGATGTCGTTCAGCGAATTGACCCGGGACTGCACTTCTCGTATTGAGGTGGTGGCTCGGTTCATGGCCGTGCTCGTGTTCTTCAAACAAGGTGTGCTGCAGTATCAGCAAGATGGTCCGTTTGCCGAACTGCATCTGAGGTGGGTGCCCGGCGTAGACGAAACGATGAGCGACGTGAACATTTCCGAAGGCGATTTTGCGTAAGGACGGCGACTGGTGACTGAGCGGATTGACGCAACGAATGCAACCGAACACATGGCGGATACGGAATCGACGGCTGGATCCGCAAAGGCCGCGGTGAGGGGAGTGGAGGAGGCGCGTCCCCAATACGTGGATTTCACGGTAGACGTTTTTCCCGGCGGGCTGACCGCATGTCTGGAAGCGATTCTGATGGTCTCCGACCAGCCGCAGACCGCCACCGAGCTGGCCCGCATTTTGGCATTGGACCGCAACACAGTCGAAGGGGCATTGCAAGCCCTGCACGATGACTATGAGGGCGATGAATCCCGTGGCATCCGCCCGCGCGGCTTCGAACTGCGCCGCACCGCTCGTGGCTGGCAGTTCGCCAGTCGAGCCGCGTTCGAGCCGGTCGTCTCATTATTCGTCACCGACGGCCAGACTGCGAGACTCAGTCAGGCCGCACTGGAGGCGCTTGCCATCGTGGCCTATCGCCAGCCCGTCACCCGAGCCCAAGTGGCCGCGATCCGCGGTGTCAACTCCGATGGCGTGATTCGCTCGCTCACGGTACGCGGCCTTATCAAGGAAGACGGCGTGGACCCCGAATCCCGCGCGGCCCTTTTGGTCACCTCCGAGTTCTTCCTCGACCAAATGGGCCTAAAGAGTCTCGACGAACTACCCTCCCTGGCGCCGTTCCTCCCGCCCGTCGCCGAAATGACACAGTCGAAATCGGAAGACACGGACGTGATTTCGTAGCGATTGGGGCCCGCTACCTGACCAATATTCGTGCGCTAGACCATCCAATATGTGATTTATGGTCATTGTGACTATAAGTAGTGCTATGCTCTCAATGCAGGGAGAACAACCGGTATGGAAAGAGGCATGGCATGGGATTCGGCAATGTGTCCGAGCGCCGCAGCGCACCGCCACAGGTCGGCGTGTCAGTGGTGATTCTGGCACTCGGCCCGAAAGGCGATACCGGCAACAGTGCCGCCGATTCCGGCAACGCCGCGAACTCGGCCCATTCCCGTCTCTGGTTGCCCTTGGTCAAGCGCGTCCGTCAGCCGTTCCTGGGCTGCTGGGCATTGCCCGGCGGCGACCTGCGCTCCGACCGGTCGTTGGAACAGTCTGCCTACGCGGCCCTCGAATCGACCACAGACCTGCACCCGCGATACCTCGAACAGCTGTACACCTTTGGAGGCCCGACCCGGTCTCATGGCGGATTGCCCATGGTATCCGTCGTGTACTGGGCGCTCGTCGGCCAGACCGAGGCTGCGGGCTTCGAGGATGGTGACAACGTACGATGGTTCCCCGAAGACGAACTGCCCGAGCTGGCGTTCGACCATCGCCAGATCATCGACTACGCGCTGCTCCGCCTGCGCTCCAAAATCGAATACTCCGACGTGGCCACCCGACTGCTCGGCCCCACGTTCACCCTGCGCCAACTGCACGGCGTCTATGAGGCGATTGGCGGCGAAACCCTCGACTTGGCGAACTTCCGCCGCAAAATGCTTGCCTCGGGAGATCTTGAAGACACCGGGGAGAAGGTGCGCGAAGGCCGCCAACGACCGGCCACCGTCTACCGCTACATCCCCAAACGACTTGTCGAGAACGGTACGCCCCACGAATCCGATGGCGACGACATCGTGGAACTGTCCAGACAAGGCGAGCGTGAAGACGCTCTCGACGCGCTGATTCCATCCGCGCGCATCTGATTTTTCCCGCCGACCCGCTTCGGGCCGGCATCACAGACGTATATAGGAAAGGAACCGCTATGACCGCACTATCCACTGCGCCGTCCGTTGACGAGATCATCGCCAAGCTGGGCGCGCAAAGCACCTGCGATGCAGGACTGACCCAGGACCCATGGCACTTCGACACCACCACACCCAGCTACGGTCCCGGTGCCTCGATGCTCGACCGTCTGCCCGCCAACGCGCCGCGCCAGCAGGTGCTGCCGGACGAATACCGCAAGGCCTCCGACGAGGAACTGCAGCAGCGCATCACCGACGCCAAGCAGCGTCTTGGCTCCAAACTGTTGATTCTGGGCCACTTCTACCAGCGTGACGAGATCATCAAGCACGCCGATTTCGTGGGCGACTCCTTCCAGCTGGCCAAGAACGCCACCGAACGCCCGGACGCCGACCACATCGTGTTCTGCGGCGTGCACTTCATGGCCGAAACCGCCGACATCCTCTCCACGCCCGAACAGAGCGTGACCCTGCCCAACCTGTCCGCAGGCTGCTCGATGGCCGATATGGCCAACATCGACCAGGTCCAGGAATGCTGGGACCAGCTCGGCGAGATCTGCGGCACCCAGCCGGACTCCGATGGCTTGCAGCAGATCATCCCGGTCACCTACATGAACTCATCCGCCGCGCTGAAGGCGTTCTGCGGACGCAACGGCGGCATCGTATGCACCTCGTCCAATGCGCACGCCGTGCTGGAATGGGCGTTCGCCCGCGGCAAGCGCGTGCTGTTCTTCCCGGACCAGCATCTGGGCCGCAATACCGCCCGCGCGATGGGCATTCCGCTGAGCGAGATGCCGCTGTGGGATCCGTTCAAGGCACAGGGCGGCGCCGCCGATCCGGCCGACTACGCCCGCGCCAAGATGATCCTGTGGAAGGGCTTCTGCTCCGTGCACCAGCGCTTCACCGTCGAACAGGTCGAACGCGCCCGCAAGGCATACCCGGGCGTCAAGGTGATCGTGCACCCCGAGTGCTCGATGCAGGTGGTCGACGCCGCCGACGGTACTGGCTCCACCGCGTACATCGTCAAGGAGATCACCAACGCACCCGCCGGATCCGCCATTGCCGTGGGCACCGAAATCAACCTGGTGAACCGTCTGGCCGCTCAGTACCCGGACAAGACCGTGTTCTGCCTGGACCCCGTGGTCTGCCCGTGCTCCACGATGTACCGCATCCACCCGGCTTACCTGGCTTGGGCTTTGGAGAACCTCGAAGCCGGCAACGTGGTCAATCGCATCACCGTGGACGAAGACACCGCCCGCGAAGCCAAGGTGGCACTGGAGCGCATGCTGCGCGTTCACCCGTGACATGCTTCTAGCTCCCCTCCCTGAGGGGAGCTGTCACCGTAGGTGACTGGGGGGCAGATGACGCAAAAACAGAGGAAAGCAACACAATGAGCAACACCGAAATCGTCGTCGTGGGCGCAGGCGTCGCCGGACTGTCCGCGGCACTGGCCGTGGCCGGCACCGGACACGACGTGACCGTGGTAACCAAGGCCGAACTGGTGGAATCGAACACCTATCATGCGCAGGGCGGCATCGCTGCGGCCATCTTCTCCGACGACGACCCGAAGCTGCACGCCGCCGACACCATGGCCGCGGGCCACGGCCTGTGCGACCCGAAGGCCGTGGACATCCTCACCCGTGAGGGTGCGGAGCGCGTCCGCGAGTTCGCCGCGGCCGGCGTCCACTTCGACCGCGACGCGCAGGGACACATGCTGCGCGGCCTGGAAGCGGCTCATTCGCGCGCCCGCGTGGTGCATGCCGGGGGAGACGCCACCGGCAAAGTGCTCGAACTGGACGTCTCCGCCATGGTGCGCAAGAACCCGCGCATCCACATCATCGAGAACGCATTCCTCAAAGACCTCATCGTGCGGGACGGCCACATCGCCGGCGTCCGCCTGTTGATCGACGGGCAGGACAAGGATCTGGCCGCCGACCGGGTGATCTTGGCCGCCGGTGGAGCAGGCCGTATGTACCCGTACACCACCAATCCGCCGGTCGCCACCGCGGACGGCCTCGCCGCCGCATGGCGTGCGGGCGCCCAGGTCGCCGATCTGGAGTTCTACCAGTTCCATCCCACCGCCATGGCCGTGGGCGAGCACTTCCTCGTCTCCGAAGCCGTGCGCGGCGAAGGCGCGGTGCTGCTGGACGAACACGGCCACCGGTACATGAAGGACATCGATCCGCGCGCCGAACTCGCACCGCGCGACGTCGTGGCCCGCGAGAACTTCCGCGTGATGCAGGCGCAAGGCGGCAAGCCCGTGATGCTCGACGTCTCGCCGATGACCCGCGAGAACCCCGACCTGGCCAGCTTCCTGGCCCACCGATTCCCGACCATCGACGCCTATACGCGTTCGCTTGGCTTCGACTGGAGCAAGGAGCCGATCCCGGTGGCGCCCGCCGCGCACTACTACATGGGAGGCATTCGCACCGATCTGAACGCCCGGACCTCCATCCCCGGCCTGTACGCGGCCGGCGAATGCGCCCGCACCGGTGTCATGGGCTCCAACCGCCTTGCCTCCAACTCGCTGCTCGAAGGACTTGTCTACGGACGCCGCGCCGGTCTTGCCGCCGTCGCGGACGGTGACGACGCGGTCTGGGCACCCGAACCGTTCCTGAACTCCGCCACCGGTGCCGTGTTCGACCATGCGCCGATCGCGTTGGCCGCTCCTGCCGCTACGGCTGCTGCTGACGATACCGCCGCCGACAAGGTGTGGGACCGTACCCGCATCCAGAACACCATGTGGCATGGCGTCGGCGTGCTGCGCGACGAGGCCGGACTGAAAACCGCCATCGCCGAACTCGGCCAAGGCCTCGCCGCCGCAAACGCCCAGGCTGATATAAACGCCGATGGCGCTGCAAGTAGCGTTGAGGCTTTGGAGAACCGCAACATGCTCACCGTAGGCTATGTGGCTGCCACCGCCGCGCTCGCCCGCACCGAGTCGAGAGGCGCCCACGCCCGCACCGACTACAGCGAGCCAGTCGACAACTGGGCCCACTCCGTCGCCTACATCAAGGACTGACCCATGCTCACATCACACATCATCCGCACCGCCGTCGAAGCGGCGCTCGCCGAAGACGCGCCCTACGGCGACATCACCTGCGAGACCACCATCCCCGCGGACGAAACCGGCTCGGCCCACCTCGCCGCGCGCGAAAACGGTGTGATGAGCGGCATCGACGTGTTCGCCGCAGCCTTCGCCGCACAGAACCCGGCCGTCACCGTCACCGTCACCATCAAGGACGGTGAGCGATTCCAGCGCGGCCAGATACTCGCCACCGTGGCAGGCCCGGTACGCGACCTGCTCACCGCCGAGCGCATCGCCCTCAACTTCACCCAGCGCATGAGCGGCATCGCCACCATGACCGCCGCCTTCGTGGACGCGGTGAACGCCATCTACGGCGACGACTATGACGGACCCGTCACCCGGCCACGCCGCTACGAGCGCACCCGCATCGTCGATACGCGCAAAACCACGCCCGGCCTGCGCCCGTTCGAAAAATACGCCGTGGTCTGCGGCGGCGGCCACAACCATCGCTACGGACTGTCCGACGCGGTCATGATGAAGGACAACCATCTGGCGGCGCTCGCCGCGCGCGGCATCGACCTGGCCGGCGTGATCCGCCACGTGCGCGAACAGGTGGGCCACACCACGCATATCGAAGTGGAAGTCGACCGCCTTGACCAGATTCCCGCCGTGCTCGCCGGCGGAGCGGACACCATCATGCTGGACAATTTCTCGCTCGACGACACCCGTCGCGGCGTGGAGCTCATCGACGGCAAGGCCATCGTGGAAGCCAGCGGCAACATGAGCCTGGAGCGAGTGCCAGCCGTGGCCGCCACCGGCGTGGACGTGATCTCCGTGGGTGCGCTCACCCACTCCGTGCGTAGCATCGACCTCGGATTGGATTGGAACTAGTCATGGCCGATACCCCCAACACGTCCAGCGAAGCCGGCGAACTGTACCTGGACGCCGCCGCCACCGAACCAGTGAGCCCGGCAGTCATCGAGGCCATGACCCCGTTCCTGACTGAGGCCTACGCCAATCCGGCCAGTGTGCACCAGCCTGGCAAAACCGCGGCCCGCGCGCTGGACGCGGCTCGCGCATCATTTGCCGCGGCATTGGGCGCCAGGCCGGATGACGTGATCTTCACCTCAGGCGGCACCGAATCGGACAATCTGGCCATCAAAGGCATTGCCATGGCCCGCATGCGCAAGCTGGGCCTGCGGCCGGTCTACGGACTCGACGAAACCGATGGCAAGCAGCTGGCAAGCAGCCGCCCGCGCATTATCATTTCCGCTATCGAGCACCCGGCCGTGGCCCAATCGGCGGCATGGCTGCACGAATGGTTCGGTTTCGAAGTCGTGCGCATTCCCGTGGATGCGCAAGCACATCTCGATCTCGACGCACTTGAATGCGAGCTCGACGGCGAGGCCAGCGAACGTACCACGATGGTCTCCACCATGCTGGCCAACAACGAGGTCGGCACCGTGGAACCCGTGGAGGAACTGGTCCGCATCGCCCACGCGCACGGCGTGCCCATCCATGTGGACGCCGTACAGGCCGCCGGCCAGATTCCGATTCGTTTTCGTGACTGGGATGTGGACGCTCTGTCCGTATCCGGGCACAAGTTCGGCACGCCCAAAGGTCTGGGCGCACTGCTGGTACGCGGCCGCACGCCCATCGAACCGGTGCTGTCCGGCGGCGGGCAGGAACGCGGCCTGCGCTCCGGCACACAGAACGTGGCCGGTGCCGTGGCGCTCGCCATCGGACTCAATGAATCGAATGCGCGCATGCAGGCGCAGTACCGTGAATTGGTCGCGTCCCGAGACATGCTCATCGACGCGGTCCGCAGGGTCGTGCCCCGCGCCGACCTGACCGGCGACCCCGTGCGCCGCCTGCCCGGGCACGCCTCCTTCGTCTTTCCCGGCGTCACCGGCGAGGCGCTGCTGGTCGATCTGGACGCGCGCGGCATCGCAGCCTCCTCCGGTTCGGCCTGCGCCATCGGACGCCACGAGATTCCTGCCACGTTGCTGGCGATGGGCCTCGAACCGTCCGTCGCCAAATCGGCATTGCGCATGACGTTCCGCAGGCCATTGGCCCGCGAGCAGATCGAACGGGTCAGCCTGGCCCTCGAAGAGTCCTATGCCGGCCTGACCCGGCGTTGACCCGGCACCGTCGGGTCAGGCCCGGACAATCCGCGGGGGAGCGCTCGCCGCGTGGTCAAGCCGTGCAAGTATCATCGTGACGGTTTGTGTGCAGGTATACATAACACCTCAGAGTAGATACTCAAGTACTCGAGAACGCAAGTACCGAACGATTACGCAAAAGAATCAGCATTAAGAGAGGTTTCGATGGCGGTTCGTGGAGATATCCGTAATGTGGCGATTGTGGCTCACGTCGATCACGGCAAGACCACCCTGGTCAATGCCATGCTTCAGCAGTCGCACGTGTTTTCCGAGCGTGAGGAAGTGCCGGATCGTGTGATGGATTCCAACGATCTGGAACGCGAGAAGGGCATCACCATCCTCGCCAAGAACACGGCCGTGGAATACACCGGTCCGCTGGCCGCCAAGTACGGCCACCCGGAGGGCATCACCCTCAACATCATCGATACCCCCGGCCATGCCGACTTCGGTGGCGAGGTCGAGCGCGGCATCTCCATGGTCGACGGGGTCGTGCTGCTCGTGGACGCCTCCGAAGGCCCGCTGCCGCAGACCCGATTCGTGCTGCGCAAGGCCCTGGAGGCCAAGCTGCCGGTCATCCTGTGCGTGAACAAGGTCGACCGCCCCGACGCCCGTATCGAAGAGGTCGTCGGCGAAACCTCCGACCTGCTGCTCGGCCTGGCCGACGACGTGCAGCACGAGGGCATCGACCTGAACCTTGACCAGCTGCTGGAAATGCCGGTCATCTACTGCGCCGCCAAGGCCGGCTACGCCTCCGTGAACCAGCCCGCCGACGGTGGCCTGCCGGACAACGAGAACCTCGAGCCGCTGTTCGAGGCCATCATCTCCACCATCCCGGCCCCCGAATACGAGGAAGGCGCCCCGCTGCAGGCTCACGTGGCCAACATCGATTCCTCCGACTTCCTCGGCCGACTCGGTCTGGTCCGTATCTACAACGGCACCCTTGAGAAGGGCAAGACCTACGGCCTGTCCCGTGTGGACGGCTCCCTCGAGAACTTCCGCGTCTCCGAACTGCTGCGCACGCAGGGCCTCGAGCGCACCCCGGTCGAGTCCGCGGGCCCCGGCGACATCGTGGCCGTTGCCGGCGTTAACGACATCATGATCGGCGAGACCATCGTCGACCCCAACGACCCGAAGCCGCTGCCGCTCATCCATGTGGACGATCCGGCCATCTCCATGACCTTCGGCACCAACGACTCCCCGCTGGCCGGCACCGAAGGCAAGGACCACAAGCTCACCGCCCGCATGATCAAGGACCGTCTGGACCGCGAGCTCATCGGCAACGTCTCCATCAAGGTGTTGCCCACCGACCGCCCCGACGCCTGGGAGGTCCAGGGCCGTGGCGAGCTGGCGCTGGCCGTGCTCGCCGAGCAGATGCGTCGCGAAGGCTACGAGCTGACCGTCGGCCGTCCGCAGGTGGTCACCAAGAAGATCGACGGCGTGGTCAACGAGCCGATGGAAAACACCACCATCGACGTGCCGGAAGAGTACATGGGCACCGTCACCCAGCTCATGGCCGACCGCAAGGGACGCATGGACGGCATGACCAACCACGGCTCCGGCTGGGTCCGTCTGCAGTTCACCGTGCCGTCCCGTGGCCTGATCGGCTTCCGCACCGCGCTGCTCTCCGCCACCCGCGGCACCGGCATCTCCTCCTCCATCTCCGCCGGCTACGCGCCGTGGGCCGGTGCCATCACCATTCGCCAGAACGGTTCCATGGTTTCCGATCGCAAGGGTATCGCCACCCCATACGCCATGCAGCGTCTGCAGGCCCGTGGCAACTTCTTCGTCGAACCGCAGTCCCCGGTGTACGAGGGCCAGGTCGTGGGCGTGAACAACAAGCCCGACGAGCTGGACGTGAACATCACGCTGGCCAAGCACATGACCAACATGCGTTCCTCCACCGCTGACGTGCTCGAAACCCTGACCCCGCCGATCAAGATGAGCCTCGAGGAGTCCCTGGACTTCGCCAACGAGGACGAATGCGTGGAAGTCACCCCGGAGTCCATCCGCGTGCGCAAGATCATCCTCGGCCGTGAGGACTGGTACAAGTGGCGCGCCAAGCAGCGTCGCCAGAACGCCGCGCAGCAGGGTAAGTGATCTGGTGCGGCTGTAGCCACCATTCTCTCTAGCTCCCCTCTCTGAGGGGAGCTAAGTTTATAAGAGTTTACGGGTGGAAGGTTGGATGCTTAAACGTCCAACCTTCCACGCCCATAGACCTCATAATAGAGGCTATTTCATAGCATCTATTTCACACTTAATTGATTTCATCGAGAGATGAGTCAACCCACCTGCTTTTTGTTATTGGTTGATGGAGATTTGATAAATAGGCGCATAATTATTACACCAACTGCACTTATCGAACCAACGATCCACCATCCTATCATGGAAAATGAAGAGCATAATGGTGTAGTAATATAAGGATATAAAATGCCGAAAGCGCCGTCGATAAAATTACTTGACGCTTCGTATTCTCCTTGCTTTCCTTGACGACGTAAAGCGTATGATACCGTCCAAGCCGCGCCATTCATAGCAATTTCAGTCAACGCTAGCAGAGCAGTGATGACACAAAAAACGAAAATAGCGGCAATTTCGTATCCATATTGAGATAGGAATAAGGAGACCGGAACCAATACTACTGCGAGTGACTGGATTAAAGCAGCACATTCGTAATCCTTAACACCTTCCAAGAAGGTTGCATTTTTACGCGTTAAAACGGTATGCAATATCGTGCCGGTGAGATTTACCATTGCCTTATGAACTCCAACTAAAACTGTTGGAAATGCAGTGAACTTTACCAGCCATACTGGCATGCCAGTATTAAATGCGTACAAAGCCAATACGGGTATATTCATCAGGATACAGGTCATGATGAACCGGGAATCACGCATAGCACCTTGAGTATTAAGATGCAACATTTTGAAATTGATATTACGAATAGAGTTAAAAGATTTACGTAACCAATAAAATACATTGCGAACAGATTTATTCTCTGAATGATCACGGATCCTAGGCAGTCGTAAAGCACTTACCGACACTAAAAAACTGCTTATAGCATTTACAGCAATGGCAACGATGTACCAAGAACGCGTATTCCCCGACAATGCAAGCAAAGAACCAATCGTACCAAGAATCGTGCCAAGATAACCGTATGACGCGGTAACCGATCGTGTTGTAGCAATATCGTCGGACGGTGTATACCGTACTATCAAAATGCTTCTAGCCGGATGATAGAATGAAGATGATAATCCGGACATCGCAAGTAAAATTGTGATCGCTGCAGGATCAGTAATAAAGCATAACAAAGCCATGCACATGCCGAAGCAAATATTAGATGCACAAATAACAGATCGTGGTTCTAAACGATCGGTAATCGTACCGCAACATGCAGAGCCGATCATCATTCCTGCAGCCATTGCACATCCGCTCACGGTTAGCCATAACGTACTAAATTTCAAAATGCCAGTAACATATACCGACCACGTCGATACCATTGCAACGGAACCTATGTTATTGAGCAGTGTATTGAAACACATAATACGTAATGCTGAATCCAACTCCGTAATACGAACGATGGCGATCTTATGTAAAAGATTATTTAGATATACCATAAAAAAATTCCAAGACTCAAGAAATCGGATGAGGCATATTTGATGTTTGATTTAACGATGTCGTAAACATATTGCATTCATCACGGACCCCAAACATTAGTGGAATACAGTGCTCCGAAATCACTTGAACAAACTGCATACGTCGTACTTGACTTTAAAGAATTAAGTACACCTTTCATGCTTGCATAGATAAGAAAATTACGTTATTTGCATCTCGCATTGTGAAGGTTAAGTCATCACAAACTACATAGTCACGCAAAGCCAGCACTCCTGACGAGCGGGAACAACACCGGAGAACAAACCCGATAATGGCCGAGATCGGCCTGCCTGACCCCGAATACAGCGAACCCAACAACTTCATGGTCAAACTTGTCCTGCGCAACAACATTCGGCAGTGCGTACCCTACCTCAACGACACTGAGGGCATGACCATCAGGAAGGTCATTGCGGAGCTCGGGTACCCGTCCGAGGGGGCGCTGGTGAAATGGGTTCGCGAGGATCCGCGCGACGCGGGCTGCACGCCGACGAGCGTGTACCAGTGGATGCACCGCTACCACAGCGGGGGGATACTGGGCCTGATGAACGCAAGAAACGCGCCGATGCCCGCTGAACCGATGCCCGGGTCCGGCGGAGGCGGCGTGGAGGGGCTGCGCCGGCAGGTGGAGGCCCTGCGGTTGGAGAATGCGGTGATGAGGGAGACGATCAATGTTTTATTCCTCGCCAAGTCATATCCCCACCTATACTGAAACGCATGACTGTGAAGAGCACTGCTGAATTGCGTCCGTGGTCGTATCGCCAGAACGCGCTGGTCAAATCGTTGATCACGATTGCGGCGGGCGTGGCTTCCGCCTTTGTGGGCACGTTCGCCCACCGTATGGGTGCAGAACTGAGTATTCCGTATGGTCTGGTGCTGGCATTTCTGCTGATCGGCCTATCGACATGGTGCGCCCGCTCGCGCATGGGCGCGGTCGGCCTGGCCATGCACCTCATCGCCTCCTCGCTGACCGCGTGGGGCATGGCCTTGACCACCACCTACGGCAAGGCGCTCATCGTCGCCGGATTCCAAGGCGACATGCCGTTCTTCTCCCAGCATGCCGGCTACATCTGGCTGTACGGCCTGATACTGGTCCAAGTCGTCCTGCTCATTCTTCCCGCCCGCTGGTTCGTTATTCCCACTCATTCTGAATCGCGCGCGTAACTATATATGGCGGCACATTTCCGGGAATGCGTCGCGTATCGGCGGGCGTAGGGGATTACGGCCGCTACCATAGAACCTTATGGCACGCATGAAACTGTTTTACTTGGGCCCGGAAGGCACCTTCACCCATCAGGCGGCAATGACGGCCGCCGACCAGTTCGCCACACTCGGCGACTTCGACCTCACCGCCCTGCCCGACGTGCCCGCGATCATGCAGGCCGTACAGTCGCGCCAAGGCTGGGGCGTCATCGCATGGGAAAACAACGTCGAAGGCTATGTGGTCCCGAATCTCGACGCGCTGATCGACGCCCTCGACGCGGCCGGCTTCGCCCGGATCAGTGTGGACGTGGCCTTCAACGCCTTCACCGTGCGCGGCCACAGCATCTGCGACTGCACCGGCAACCCCGTCAGCGCCCACCCGCACGGCCTGGCCCAATGCACCCGGTTCATCACCGAACACCATTTGCAGCCCGAACCCGCATCCTCCAACGCCGCCGCCTGCCGCGACCTGAAGCCCGGCCGCGTGGCGCTCGGCCCCAGCATCTGCGGCGAACTCTACGATCTCGACACCCTCGCCGAACATGTGCAGGATTTCGATGGCGCGCACACCGAATTCCTTGTCATCGCCCCGCGTGATGTGGTCCAGGAATTCAACGCCCGCGCCCACCGCAATGACGCCGGCGACTTCGAAACCATCATCACCTTCATCCCGCTGGTCACCGGCCCCGGCGTGCTCGCCGACCTGCTGGACGTCCTGCGTGATGCGGGGCTGAACATGACCAGCTTCATCTCGCGCCCGATCAAAGGCCACGACGGAACCTACAGCTTCATCGCCACCCTTGACGCCGCCCCCTGGGAGCCAAGATTCCGCACCGCACTGGAAGAGATCGCCGGACACGGCGACTGGGCAAAAACCTTGGCCGTCTACCCACGCCGCGAACGCCCGAACCCGCCGGTCGACGCCTGGATGCTGCCCGAGGGCGGCGTCCACATCACCAATCGCGCGTCGGAAGGCTGGCAGTACGCCGAGGGAGCAAGGAAGGAACTGCTGTGGTAGACACAGTCGGAATCGTCGGACTCGGATTGATTGGCGGCTCGCTCGCACGCCGCCTGACCGAGCGTGGCGTACGCGTCATCGCGTGGAACCATCGCTCGCACCCCTACGCTCAGGCCGAAGCCGATGGCATTTTCTGCAAGAGCACGCTCTCCGAACTCATGGATGCCGAGCCGGATGTGGTCGTGCTGTGCAATCCGCTCAAGGCGATGCCCTCAATCCTCGCCGCCCTAGCCCCGCTTATGGGCGACCATCCGAACACCACGCTCACCGACGTGGGCTCAGTCAAGGGCATGGTCCGCGATCAGGTCAAGGCTGCCGCGCTGGGGAAGTGCTACGTCGGCGCCCATCCGATGGCCGGCAACGAACTGTCCGGCTGGCAGGCCGCCGACCCGCATCTGTACGACGGGGCCCTATGGGCCATCACCGTGGACGAGTCCACGGACTACCGCCGCTTCCTCGACGTCGCCGCGATGATCACCAAGGACGTCGGCAACCGCGTCATCGTCGTGGACGACGAAACGCATGACAAGGCCGCGGCGATGATCTCCCACATGCCGCATGTGGTGTCCACCGCGCTGATCAACGAACTGGTCGCCAACCCGGACCGCAACATCGCCGCCGCGCTGGCTGCCGGCTGCTGGAGGGACATGACCCGCGTGTCCCTGACCGACCCGGACCGCACGCGCGCGATGGTCGAGGAAGACTCGCTGAACGTCGAAGTGCTGCTGCGTCGCATGGCGGCACGTCTGACCGATATGGCCGACCAACTGCACGCTGGTGCCGACGGCGAGCAGGATGTGATGGGATTCTTCGCCGAAGGCGACCCCTTCCGCCGGTACAAGGCCGCCGTGACGCGAGCCGGCATCACCGCTGCACAAGCTGGTACGGCCACCGCGCAGCAAGCCGGCACAACTGCCGCCGGATTCCCGGAACGCGAGCTCGCCGTCCCCGAAGCCGGCTGGCAGCAGACCTTGCTGTTCTCCGCACGCCGGGGAGAAGCCATCACCGGTTTCATCCATCCGCGTCAGGCCATCGTCCAACTGCGCCCCGCCATGTAGCCCGTGTGCAGGTTCCCCTCGCCGCCCGTCACGAAGAAGGCTGCGCGAGGGGGATGAAGTTCCCGCTTGTTTTCGTGAGAAGACCGTGTGGCTCCGCTATTCGAAAGACCCAAAGGAGTAAGGTAGTCTGTACCGTTTTTCGGGAAACGCATCGAAGTTGATGCGGTGGATGGTTAAGGGGATGATGACGTATGACGTTACCAAGGCAGATTCCGGCCGGTGCCCGCGTGGTGGTGCGCATCACCGACGGCATTGACCCGGTCGACCACCGTATGAAGTTCCGCGACTATGTGGGGCATGTGGTTTCCTGGGATGGATACACGTTGGAGATGGTGCGTGACGCCGCCGCCAATGGTTCGCGCCCGGCCCAGAACGTGACCATCCATCAGGAACAGATTGCCACATTGAAACCCGTGCCGGAGCGGCGTAACACGCCACCCCGGCCGTAACCCAAGGCCATAAAGAATTCGGAGGAGAACGAGAGTGTCATCTACGCAGTTCGACGGCGATATCGACTCCTTCGTCTCCTATCTGAAGTCCAACCGCGGCCTGTCAGCGAATACGCTCAAAGCGTATCGCGCGGATCTCACGGCATGCCTGCACCTGTTCGAGCTGCGCGGCGTGACCGATCTGAACGAGATCACGCTGGATGATCTGCGCAGCTGGATGGCGGTGGAATCGCGCGATCACGCCCGCAGCAGCATGGCCCGCAAAACCGTGGCCGTGCGCGGGTTCTTCGCGTGGGCCTATGAGCATGGGGTGACCACCACCGACCCGGCCGCCACACTGATGACTCCCTCGATTCCCAGCACGCTGCCCGCGGTGCTCACCGAATCCCAGGCCGAGCAATTATTGGATGTCGCTGAACATGCCGTTGCAACAAACCAGTACAAGGACGATGGGGGAGCGGCAGCCGTGTCCGGCAGCGGCAAGGCAGCTGGCAAGACAGCTGATAAGTCGGCCGATACCGTAAACCGCAGTGAGGCACCCGTCCGTGCAGACAAGCGCAACAACGCCCGAGTCACCGCCGAATCGCAGCGCAACGCCGCGATTCTCGAACTGCTGTATGCCACCGGCATCCGTGTCGCCGAACTGGTGTCGATGGATATCGCCGACATCGACTTCTCCACTCGCACCATCAAAGTCACCGGCAAAGGCAACAAGCAACGCGTGGTGCCGTTCGGACTACCCGCCCAGCGTGCGCTGGAGACTTGGCTGGAACAGGGGCGGCCGGTACTGGCCCGTACGGCAACGGATGCAGTCAAGTCCCGTGCTGCCAACGCCCTGTTCCTCGGCGCACGAGGCGGCCGTATCGACCAACGCATAGCCCGTGACATCGTGCACAGAGCGGCCCGAGAGGCCGGCGTGCCGGACATCAGCCCCCATGCGTTGCGTCATTCCGCCGCCACGCACATACTGGACGGCGGTGCCGATTTGAGGGAGGTGCAGGAGATGCTCGGGCATTCCTCCTTGAAAACTACACAACGCTATACGCACGTCTCCATCGAGCAGCTCAAGAGCCGTTACGGACAGGCCTTTCCGCGGGCATGACCACTATGTGGACATTGGTTAACAAACTCAGCAAAGACTGAACCTAGCCGGCAAGAACACCTGAATTTTACATGGGTGTAACAAAAAATACACTGCTTGTCTCCCAAGTGCGCAAAAATGACAGGTAATCAGCAACGGGGTTGGATTGTTCGAGACATCGTGAGATGCAAGTCTCACGGTGACGGGGAATCCAGCCCCGTTCGCATGAGGCGGGGCTGAGACGTCCTGCAACCTAATGAATAGGAGAAATCATATGAAGAAGAAAGCTCTTGCTTTCGCTGCCATGGCTTGCTCCGTGGCCATGCTGCTGAGCGCCTGCGGCGGCTCCAACAGCAACGCTGCCTCCGGTAACACCGCTGGCTCCAACATCATCACTGCGTACAACTCCGAACCGCAGAACCCGCTGATCCCGGGCAACACCAACGAAACCGGCGGCGGCAAGCCGGTCGACCTGCTGTTCTCCCGTCTGGTCTCCTTCGACAAGGACGGCAAGGCTTCCAACGAAGTGGCCGAGTCCATCACCCCGAACGATGACGCCACCCAGTACACCATCAAGATCAAGTCTGGCTGGAAGTTCACCGACGGCACTCCGGTGACCGCTGAGTCCTTCACCAAGGCCTGGTCCTACGTGGCCAACGCCAAGAACGCCCAGAAGTGCTCCTCCTTCTTCTCCGCCATCGCCGGCTATGACGATCTGCAGAAGGATGGCCTCAAGGGTGACGAGCAGCTCTCCGGCCTCAAGGTCGTGGACGACACCACCTTCACCGTCGACCTGAACCAGTCCGACTCCGTGTTCCCGATTAAGGTCGGCTACTCGGCCTTCGCCCCGCTGCCTGAGTCCTTCTACAAGGACCCGAAGGCCTTCGGCGAGGCTCCTGTGGGCAACGGCCCGTACAAGTTCTCCAAGTGGGACCACAACAAGGAAATCGCCCTCGTCAAGAACCCTGACTACAAGGGCAACGAGGACGTCAAGAACGATGGCGTGACCTTCAAGGTCTACACCGACGACTCCGCCGCCTACCGCGACATTCAGGCCGGCAACCTCGACGTGATGGAGTCCGTCCCGGCCGCCTTCACCAAGACCTTCAAGACCGACAAGAAGGTCCAGGCATACTCCGAGGCCGGCTCCGTCATCCAGACCTTCACCATCCCGTCCTCCCTTGACCACTTCAAGAACGACGAGGAAGGCCAGCTGCGTCGCCAGGCCATCTCCATGGCCCTCAACCGCAAGCAGCTCATCGACAAGGTGCTGAACGGCAACGCCACCGCCGCCACCGAGTTCACCTCCCCGAAGACCCCGGGCTACTCCGACTCCCTCAAGGGTGCCGACAACCTGAAGTTCAACGCCTCCAAGGCCAAGGAACTGTGGGCCAAGGCTGACGCCATCTCCAAGTACGACGGCCAGCTCACCTTCTCCTACAACGCCGATGGTGGTGCCAAGCCGCTTTACGACGCCGTCGTGAACCAGCTCAAGAACAACTTGGGCATCGACGCGGCCACCAACCCGATCCCGACCTTCCAGGAATTCCGTGACGCGGTCACCAACCGTCAGATGAAGGGCGCCTTCCGTACCGGCTGGCAGCCTGACTACCCGTCCGCCGAGAACTACCTGTGGCAGCTGTACTCCACCGCTGCTGCTGATGGCAACGGCTCCAACGATGGTGACTACAAGAACCCGGCCTTCGATGACCTGTGCAAGCAGGCTGCTGCCGCTTCCAGCACTGATGACGCCAACAAGCTGTACCAGCAGGCTGAGGAAATCCTCCTCAACGACCTTCCGGCCATCCCGCTGTACTACTCCAACGCCTCCGGTGTGGCTTCCCTCAACGTGAAGTCCGGCTACGCCTTCGATTGGCAGAACCTCCCGACCTACACCGAGATGTCCAAGAAGTGAGTCTGACTCACTGAACGGATACCGTTAGGTAGTTCGGAAATAAAGGGCGAGGATCGCAAGATCCCCGCCCTTTTTGTTGTGTGAGGGGTGCTTGCTCACGCCATCGGGAACCAAGTTAAAGTATCCACTATCCGACCGCAACCATGGACATATCCACCAACATTGCCCAATCTCAAACCTTGCGTTAACGCAAATTTACATATCACAGTCCGGGCATGCGGTAAACTGTCGGAGTATTTATCGACCGGCGGGGGCGTACTATACCCTTTCTGGCCGGTCTAGGAAATAAGGAGCAACCGTATGGGTAAGTATCTTCTGCGACGCATTCTGCAGATGATCCCCGTGGTTCTCGGTACGACACTTCTGGTCTATGCCCTTGTCTTCGCCCTGCCGGGCGACCCCGTCAAGGCCATGTTCGGAGACAAGCCCGTCAATGAGGCCGTCGCAGCCCAGATCCGCGCAGAATACCATCTCGACCAGCCGTTCATCGTGCAGTACCTCATCTACCTGAAGAATGCACTGACCCTGAACTTCGGCGAGACCTTCGCCGGACAGTCCGTCCTTGACGAAATCACCCGCGCCTTCCCGACCACCATCAAGCTCGGCCTGATGGCGTTCGTGTTCGAGGCGATTTTCGGCGTGGTCTTCGGCATCATCTCGGGCCTCAAGAAAGGCAAGTGGTACGACACCGTCATCCTCATCGTGTCCCTGCTGCTCATCTCCGTGCCGACCTTCGTCACCGGCTTCGTCATGCAGTACATCCTCGGCATCAAGTGGACGATCCTGCCGGTGACCGCCGGTTCCGACCCGGGCTTCCTTGATCTGCTCATGCCGGCCATGGTGCTCGGATCGGTGTCGATGGCCTATATCATCCGACTGACCCGTTCCGAGATCTCCTCCAACATCGCCGAGGATTACGTGCGCACCGCCCGCGCCAAAGGCATGTCGAACGGTCAGGTCATGCTGCGCCACGTACTGCGCAACTCCCTGATTCCGGTCGTCACCTACCTTGGTCAGGACATCGGCGCCCTGATGGGTGGTGCCATGATCACCGAGCAGATCTTCAACATCCACGGCATCGGCTTCCTCACCTACCAGTCCATTCTGAAGGGCGAGGCTAACCTGGTGGTGTCCATCGTCACGTTGCTCATGCTGATCTTCGTGGTGTGCAACCTCGTCGTCGACCTGCTGTACGCGGCCCTCGATCCGCGTATCCGTTACGCGTGAGCCGGGAGGAGTGAGCGATAATGGCAAACGAAACCACTGAGAACGAACTCAACGAGACCGGCGAACCGGGAACCGAATACTTCATGGAAACCCTGCCTGGTCAAGACCGCTACGTAGCTCCAATCGAGGAGACCCCGCTGCAGGACATCGATTCCGTCGACGAATCTGCTCCGGCCACCAGCATGTGGGCCGACGCATGGCGCACCCTGCGCCGCAACCCGCTGTTCATCATCTCCGGGCTGCTGATTCTTTTCATCATCGTGGTGGCCATCGCCCCCGGGCTGTTCACCAAGCAGGACCCGAACGCTTGCGATCTGGGCAACTCCCTGAGCCCCTCCACCGCCGGCCACCCCTTCGGCTTCGACCTGCAAGGCTGCGACGTGTACACCCGCGTGATCTACGGCACGCGCACCTCGCTGTCCGTCGGCGTGCTCTCCACGCTGCTGGTCGTGATCGTCGGCACCCTGATCGGCGCCGTCGCCGGCTTCTTCGGCGGCTGGATTGATGCAGTGCTGAGCCGTATCACCGACATCTTCTTCGCGCTGCCTATGCTGCTTGGCGCCATCGTGGTGCTCCAGATGTTCAAGACCTCCAAGTCCATATGGAAGATCGTGCTGGTGCTTACGCTCTTCGGCTGGGTCGGCGTATGCCGCATCGCCCGCAGCGCCGTGCTGGAATCGAAGAACCTCGAATTCAACACCGCTTCCACGGCCCTCGGCTCCACGCCTGCCAGAAACCTGTTCCGTCACATCTTGCCGAACTCCCTGGCCCCGATCATCGTCATCGCCACCACCTCGCTGGCCTCCTACATCGTGGCCGAAGCCACGCTGAGCTTCCTCGGCGTCGGCCTGCCCACCACCACGGTGAGCTGGGGCGGCGACATCTCCAGCGCGCAGACCAACCTGCAGACCGATCCGATGGTGCTGTTCTACCCGTCCGCCGCACTGGCCATCACCGTGCTTGCGTTCATCATGATGGGCGACGCCGTCAAGGACGCCCTCGATCCGAAGAGCCGTACGGCCTGAGCGAGGGGAGTGGAGAATCATTATGACTGACAACACCAACGCCAAGATGCTGGCTATGCAGAAAGAGCATGGTCCGCTGCTCGAGGTCAAGGATCTGGCCATCGACTTCACCACTGACACCGGCAAGCCGGTGCATGCGGTGCGCGATGCCAACTTCACCGTCTACCCCGGCCAGTGGGTGGCCATCGTGGGCGAATCCGGCTCCGGCAAGTCCACCTCCGCCATGGCTGTGCTGGGCCTGCTGCCCGGCACCGGTCACGTGGTCAACGGTTCCATAAAGCTTGACGGCGAGGAAATCGCCGGCGCCAAGCAGAGCGAGTTCGACAAGCTGCGCGGTACCAAGATGGGTCTCGTGCCTCAGGACCCGATGAGCAACCTCAACCCGGTGTGGCGTATCGGATCCCAGGTCAAGGAGGCGCTGAAGGCCAACAACATGGACGTGGCCCACGAGAAGCGCTCCGCCCTCGCCAAGGCCCTGGCCGGCGACGAGGTCGAAGTCAAGGGCAACGACGACGAGACCTTCCTCGGCGCCAAGGAACTGCCCGAGCTCATGACCGAGGCCAAGAAAGCTTTGACCGAAGCCGGCGTGTCCGGCGAGGACTTCGACAAGGTCGTCGCCCGCTTCACCAACGAATGGGTTCCGGGCTCCGAAACCCGTTGGCGCGTGGCCGACGACCTCATCAAGGCCGGTGTGGCCGATGATCAGGCCTGGTACCTCGCCAAGAAGTACGTCACCGGCTCCACAATGGATGACCGTATCGCGGGTCTGCTGTCCGAGGCCGGTCTGCCCGACGCCGCTACCCGTGCCCGTCAGTTCCCGCACGAGTTCTCCGGTGGTATGCGCCAGCGTGCGCTCATCGCCATAGGCCTGGCCTGCAGACCCGACCTACTGATCGCCGACGAGCCGACCTCCGCCCTGGACGTGACCGTGCAGAAGCGCATCCTCGACCACCTGCACATGCTCACCGACTCGTTGGGCACCGCCGTGCTGTTCATCACCCACGATCTGGGCCTTGCTGCTGAGCGCGCCCAGCACATTGTCGTGATGTACAAGGGTCAGGTTGTCGAATCCGGACCGTCCCTGGAAGTGCTCCAGCACCCGCAGCACCCGTACACCAAGCGACTCGTGGCCGCCGCCCCGTCGCTGGCCTCCCAGCGCATCATCTCCGCCAAGGAGCGCGGTGAGAACGCGGACGCCCTGCTCGATCACCACATCGCCGGCGAAAGCACGCTTGAGAAGAGCGAGCACATCATCACCGTCGACCACTTGACCAAGGAATTCAAGCTGCCCCGCAAGAAGGAGATGTTCAAGGCCGTCGACGACGTGTCCTTCTCCGTCAAGCGCGGCACCACCCTGGCCATCGTGGGCGAATCCGGTTCCGGCAAGTCCACCGTGGCGAACATGGTGCTTCACCTCCTGAAGCCCACTTCCGGCAAGGTGTTCTACGAAGGCCGCGACACCTCCACGTTCAAGGCCAAGGATCTGCTCGGTTTCCGCCGCCACGTGCAGCCGGTGTTCCAGAACCCCTACGGTTCGCTCGACCCGATGTACTCCATCTTCCGTTCCATCGAGGAGCCGCTGCGCATCCACAAGATCGGCGATTCCAAGTGGCGAGCCAACCGTGTCAAGGAACTGCTGGACATGGTCGAGATGCCGGCTTCCGTGATGGGCCGTTACCCGAACGAGCTTTCCGGCGGCCAGCGTCAGCGTATCGCCATCGCACGAGCCATGGCCCTGGACCCGGACGTGATCGTGTGCGATGAGGCCGTCTCCGCTCTGGACGTGCTGGTGCAGGATCAGGTGCTGCACCTACTCAACGATCTGCAGGCCGAAAAGGGCCTGAGCTACCTGTTCATCACCCACGATCTGGCCGTAGTCCGCCAGATCGCCGACGAGGTTGTGGTGATGCAGCACGGCAAGCTCGTGGAGCACGCCACCACCGACGAGGTCTTCGACCACCCGCAGAAGCAGTACACCCGAGACCTGCTCGACGCCATCCCCGGCGGCAAGCTCCAACTCGGTCTGGACTGATAATCTGCGTTTGAGCGCATTGTATTGGGTTCTTTCCATCCGTGGAAAGAACCCAATATTCGTATGTGCAGGTTTGCATGATGGTTCGCGTGGGACGAAAACGCAAAAATTGGTGTTTTCCCGATGTTGTCCCACAATTTGTGGGACAACATCAACATCAATCGATGGACATGAGTGTTGTCCCACAGCAGATTTCTCACGAAGCCCGGAATTACGCCATTCTTAGTGTGGTCGATAATTACTCATGCTGTGGGGTGTGGGACGGCCCGCGAAAATCGTCGATTTTCGGATGTTGTCCCACGGAATACGTCATACCTCGTATGTGATCGTGAGTGGGGCGTGATCGGACCAGCGTTTGTCATACGTGGGAGCCTTGTCGATGACGAATCCGCGTGCGGTCTCCGCCAACTCGGGCGTGGCGAACTGGTAGTCGATTCTCCAGCCGACATTGTTGTCGAAAGCGCGCCCTCGTTGGCTCCACCAGGTGTATGGCCCCTGAATGTCGCCGGCCAACGAACGCATCACATCCACGAACTCGTATTCGTCCAGCCATTTGTCCACGTAGGCACGTTCTTCGGGCAGAAATCCGGCGTGCTTCTCATTGGCCTTGGCGTTCTTGATATCAAGCGGCGTGTGCGCGATGTTGAAATCGCCGCAGAGCACGGCCTGTTTGCCGCCATGCGCAGCCTCGTCCCGCAACGCTCCCATGCGCTTCAGCATCGTGTCCAGAAAACGATACTTCTGTTCCATTTTGGTCGGATCGTCAGTGTTGCCAGCATGCACATACACGGATGCCACGGTGATCGTATAGCCCTCAGGCGTTTTGACATCGGTTTCGATCCAACGCCCTGAATCCACATCCTCGCTCAGACCTGGCAGACCATATCGCTTGTCAAGCACTTCCAAGTCGGTGAGCAGTCCGACTCCCGCGCGGCCTTTCACCCGGCAGACCTCGTTCATGGCATGGAGGTTGGCCGGTGCCTCGATTTTGCCGGCGGTGGCGTATTCGAAACCAAATTCATCGAAAATAGAATCGACATCGTCTTGAGGCGCGCGAACTTCCTGTATGCACCAGACATCCGGCGCATGCTTGCCGGCCCAATCCTCGATGCCCTTGCGTTTGGCCGCACGAATGCCGTTGACGTTAGACGTGGTAATGGTGATGGTCATGCGGCCATACTATTTTGGCCTCCCTACGAATCGAACCGGACACCGGCGGCCGCGATGCTCAGCTTTCTCTAAGCCTGAGTGCTAGTGTTAGCAAGGTTGCAACTGTTATACGAAACGAGGAATCATGGGACTGTTCGGATTCGGCAAGAAGAAGAGCAAGAAGGAAGCCGAGCCGGCCGTTGAGCCTGTCGATGAAGACAAGGTGGCCGCCGAAGCCGCAAACGCCGCAGCAAAGGCGGAAAGCGCTGAAACCGTATTGGCGGAGCCATCCAGCGAATACCAGGGCCGCGGAGAAGAGCGAGGTCCGTGGGACGTCAACGATGAGGACGTGCCCGATTATGACGATTATCTGGATCTCGGTGCCTACTACCTGCCCTTCCTCCAGGGCATCCAGCTGCGTATCAAGGCCAACCGCGCCACCCAGCAAGTGCTTGGCTCCACCATCACCTTCGGCTCCTCCAGTCTGGAGATCGAAGCCTTTGCCGCACCCAAGACCCTGGGACTGTGGGACGACGTTCGCGGTGACCTGCTTGAAGCCAACAAGGTCGCTTCTGAAGTGGACGGTGTGTTCGGCACCGAACTGAAGCTGCCGGTCAATGTCAAGGGCGGCAAAACCGTGAACACGCGCATCGTTGGTGTGGACGGCCCGCGCTGGATGCTGCGTGGCATCTTCTCCGGCAAGGCTGCTATCGATCCGGACAGCTCGGAGACTGAGGCGCTGAACAAGTTCTTCGCCGGCATCGTCGTCGAGCGTGGCGAGGAGCCTTTGGCGCCGCGCGATCTGATCCCGATGCATCCGCCGGTCGCCCCCGCCGAGCGCAAGGCCGCGGCCGAAGCCGGCGAGGAGAACGGCAAGGAACACTTCAAGGACATTCCGGACAACAAGCCGAAGGGTCCGCTGAGCCAGGACCAGCAGACCGAAGTGAAGACCACGCTGTCTCGCGGCCCGATGTTCTCCGAAGTTCGCTGATTTATAGGAAGAGACTTGGCAGACAACAAACGCACCGGCCTGTCCGCTCTAGCCGACGCCGGCAATGAAGGCGAGGATTTCTCCGTCATCGACGCCATCGGTGGCCCGCGTGGCGTCATCGAATCCATGCTGCCTGGCGTGGTGTTCGTCGTACTGTTCGTGGCCACGAGCAATCTGAATCTCACCATTGCGGTTTCGGCCGTGTTGGCGGTATCGCAGGTTATTGTGCGACTGATTCAGCGTCAGTCGGTAATGGGCGCGGTCTCTGGTCTGGTGGCGGTAGGCATCTGCCTGATTTGGGCATGGCAGACTCATGAGGCCCGCAATTACTACATCTTCGGATTCATTACCAATGCCGGCTATGCCGCGTTGCTTGCCGTGTCGCTGATTGCGCGCGTGCCCGGACTGGGTTTGGTCGTCGAATTCATTCGTAGCCTGCCCACCGAGCATTTCAAGGCATGGTTCCATGACTGGATGGACGACAAGGCCCTGAAACGCGCCTATATGATTGTCACCGGCCTTTGGGTCGGTCTGTTCCTGCTGCGGCTGGTGGTGCAGGTGCCGCTGTATCTGACCAACCATGTGGCTGCACTCGGCGTGACCCGCCTGCTCATGGGCATCCCGTTCTGGGCGTTGGCGATCTGGGTGAGTTACCTCATTATTGCCACGCCGATGCACCGGCATAAGGTCGCGGCTAGGAAGACACAGACTGAAGTCGCTGTTGATGCCGAACTCGAACCGAGCGCAATCGGAAAGGACGATGATGCAAGCTGAAGTTCGTATCGAACGATACGCTGACCAAGGCCGCTGCGTGGCCCATATCGACGGTCGTGTGGTGTTCGTCCGCTTCGCCTTGCCCGACGAACTCGTGCGAGTCGAGCTTGACGAGCCCCACGACCGGGACGACCGGTTCTGGACCGGCGAAGTCGTCGAGGTTCTCGAGCCGTCTGAAGACCGAGTCACCCCGGCATGGCCACTTGCCGGTCCCTTGGCGATGGGCGGGGGAGTGGGCGGCGCGGATCTCGTGCACGTCTCTTTGCCCGGCCAGCTCAAGTGGAAGGCCATCACCGTCTCCGAACAGATGAGCCGACTCGGCCATATCGACGTGGCCGTTCCCATCGAGCGCATGCCCGGCGACAAGGAAGCCGGCGGCCTCAATTGGCGTACCCGCATCGAAATGATTGCCGACGACAACGGCATGCCATCCATGCGCCGGCGCGGCACACACAACCGCGTGGCCATCGACACCATGCCGCTTGCCACGCGCACGCTGCTGGACGTCGCCAAGCGCGAACACGTGTGGGAGGGCGGCTTTGAACCCGGCTCCCAGATTCGTCTTTCCGTGCCCGAACCGCGCGGCGAGATCGTCGATACCGCGGCAGCAGACGACAATTACGCCGTACTTGTGGACGGCGAACTGCGCGCCGGCTCCCAGCTGCTCACCGAACAGGTGACCATCAACGGCACGACCTTCGACTATCAGGTTGACGCCAACGGTTTCTGGCAAGTGCATCGCCAAGCGCCGATCGCCCTCGGTACGCACGTGATCAACCTGGTCAACGGGCAGCTGCAGTCAGCGGCGGACGCCGTAATCTGGGATCTGTATTCCGGTTCCGGCCTGTTCACCCTGCCGCTGGCCACAATGACCGGTGAACGCACCCGCATGCTCAGCGTTGAAGGCGCGCGTGTGGCCGTCAAGAACGCTCAGCGCAACCTGCGCGCCATGAACCTGAACGATGTGGATGCCCGCGCGGGTGACGTCTCGCGCACGCTGGACCATGTGCCGGCGCATCTGGCCAAGCCGAATGTCGTAGTGCTTGATCCGCCGCGTGCCGGTGCTCGTGCCAAGGTCTGCCGCCAGATTGCCGCGGCCGGCGCATCCAGCGTGGTCTACATCGCCTGTGATCCCACCAGCCTCGCACGCGACACCGCGACACTCATCGGCGAAGGCTACGAGCTCAAAGACATCCGTGCCTTCGATATCTACCCGATGACCCACCATGTTGAGACGGTGGCCCTGTTTACCCGCTGACAGGTGAGCATATGACACGACGAATTCTCGGATTGCTGGCCTGCATGGCGGCTGTGTTGTCCCTGGCCGCCTGCACGCCGGCCGGTAGGGCGGTCGGCGATACCCAAGACAGCATGCCGGAAGTCGCCCACGATTCCACACATCCCACGGATGTCACAGTCGGCTTTGTGGGCTCGACTGATACCGCCGCAGACAAGTCCGCCATCAATGCGCTGTCTGATGACAAACTCAATGTCTACTATGCCTCGCTCGAAACATCCGCAAGCTCGGCAAACGCAACTGATGGCGTATCCGGTGAAACCGAATCTTCTGACGCCGGCACTACCAGCGAAAACGGTGCCGATAGTATGGATGCTCATACTGGCGTCGACAAGAATGCGGCCACCGCACAGCAGGGTGTTGCCGATTTCGTGGCTCGCGCGGTCAAAATCGTGGTTATCAGCGGCATCGACGTTACCGACGCCAACCGGGAGAGCTGGAACCAGACGTTGACCAATGCGCGTGAAGCCGGTATTCCAGTCGCTCTCATTGATCCAAAGCATGCGCCCGAAGATGAACTGCTGTACGCCGTCATCCTTCACCTCAACACCAACAGTGCCGATTCTGGCGACACTGCCGATACCAAGCCAATGGCTATTACTGACGCCGTGCTCACCATCACGCGCGACGAACCCCACGAACGCGAGATCAAAGTCACCGTCTCCTGAGCCGAATCAGCCCCTTGAAGCTGAGAAAGCACCCTGAATCATCCCTGAGCCTTAGTGGATTGCGAAACAAGACGCGGTAAGCTGGGGAATATGAGTGCAACAACAGCCGTGGAAATGCCTGAGATCGGAGCGACCGGTCTTACCCCCAAAGAAGTGGTGCAACGAATCGAAAGCGGCCAGTCGAACGCGGTGAAAACCTCCACGTCCCGCTCGGTGCGGGACATCGTACGGGCCAACGTGTTCACGTTGTTCAACGGCATCATCTGCGCCGCCATGGCGCTGGTGCTCGTCACCGGTTCCTGGAAGGACGCGGTGTTCGGATTCGTCATCATCATCAACACGGGCATCGGCATCGTCACCGAGCTGAGGGCCAAGCGCACGCTGGACAGGCTATCCATCCTCGTGGCCTCCGACTTCCTCGTGCATCGTGACGGCAAGGATGTCGAGGTATCTCATAACGAAATCGTGCTTGACGACTTGTTATGGATTCGTGCCGGCGAACAGGTGCCGGCCGACGGGCAGATCATCCAGACCTGGGGACTGGAACTCGACGAATCCATGCTGACCGGCGAATCCCGCACCGTGCGCCACAAGGTGGGGGAGCAGGTGTATTCCGGCGCCACCGCGGTCTCCGGCATGGCATTGGTCAAGGTCAATGCGGTCGGCAGCCATTCCTACGCCGCCACGCTCACTGCGCAGGCCAAGGTATACAAGAAAACCGTGTCCGACCTGAACAAGGGCATCAACACGATTCTGAAATTCATGACGTTCCTGGTGGTGCCGTTGTGCGTGCTGCTCATCCTCTCGCAGATCCATACGGTCGGAGGATGGCACGCGGCGCTCTCCACCGGTGAATGGCGGCAGGCCGTGGTGTCCGCCGTCGCCGGTGTGGTGGGCATGATCCCGGAAGGTCTGGTGCTGCTGACCTCGCTGAACTTCGCGGTGGCCGCCATGCGCCTTGCCCGCCACGACACTCTGGTGCAGGAGCTTGAATCCGTGGAGACCCTGGCGCGCGTGGACGCGCTGAACCTCGACAAGACGGGCACGATCACCGATGGCGGTATCGCCTTCAACCGACTGGTGATGCTCGACGCCGCCGCCGATGCGGCCTGCGAACGGCAGGCCGTGCAGGCCCTGTACGATTGCTGCGACGAGGAACAACCCAACGGCACCGGGCAGGCCGTGCTCGCCGGGCTCAAGGCCCAAGGCCATGGCCCCGGACAGGTCGCATCCCGTGTGCCGTTCTCCTCATCGCGCAAATGGAGCGCGGTGCGCCGCCCGGACGCCGGATCGTCGGCGGCCACGGGCCGTGAGGGGAACGAGACATGGTACATGGGGGCACCCGAAGTCATCGTCGCCGCGCTCGACGGCGATTACTCCGATGTGCTGCGGCGGGTCAACGACTACGCCGACGACGGGAACCGCGTATTGCTGATCGCCCGATACGACGGTCCCGACGACCCGCTTCACACCGGCCGTTCCCCGCAGACGGCCGCGTCCGCCAAGCCCGGTGAATCCGACGGGCCTCGGCTGGAGGCGCAGGCCAGGCCGGTGGCGCTTGTGCTGTGCTCGGAAAGGATCCGCCCGGATGCCGCGCGGACGCTGGCCTGGTTCCGCGAACAGGGAGTGCGTTGCCGTGTGATCTCCGGCGACAATCCGGTGACGGTCGGCGCCATCGCCCGCAAGGTCAGACTCACCGGCGACCATGAGCCTGTGGCGATGGACGCGCGCGAACTGCCCGAGGACGTGAACGAACTGGCCCGCGTGCTCGAAAACGTCGATGTGCTGGGACGTGTGCTGCCCGCCCAGAAGCGGGCCATCGTGCAGGCGTTGCACACGCAGAACCACGTGGTGGCCATGACCGGCGACGGCGTCAACGACGCGCTCGCCATCAAGGAGGCCGATCTCGGCATCGCCATGGGCAATGCGGCGCCCGCCACCAAGGCCGTGGCCCAGGTGGTGCTGGTGGATTCGAAGTTCTCGCACCTGCCGGACGTCGTGGCGCGGGGCCGTCAGGTCATGGCCAATATGGAGCGCGTGGCCAGCCTGTTCCTCGTCAAAACCGTGTACTCCGCGCTGATCTCGCTCGGCGTAGTGCTGACGCAAATCCCATACCCATACCTGCCGCGCCATATCACGTATATCGGCGCCCTTACCATCGGCATGCCCGCGTTCATCCTGGCGCTCGCGCCGAACACGCGCCGCTACATGCCGGGGTTCCTCAAGCGTGTGGTCGCGTTCGCGTTGCCGGGAGGCATCGCCACCGCGCTGTCGGTGCTGCTGGCCGCTTGGGTGCTGCCGCCGGTCATGGGCTGGAATGTGACCGGCGATGCCGCGGACCTGTCCGCCCTGCGCGCCACCAGCGCCATCATCCTGTTCGCGATGGGCGTGTTCGTGCTGGCCCGCGTGGCCAGACCACTCAACGGTTGGCGTGGCGTGCTGGTGGCGGTGTTCGCGGCGGCGGGCGTGATCGGCTCGTTCGTCCCGTTCGTGGCGAACTTCTTCGCTCTGATTCTGCCGACCGGCGCCACGATGGTGGCCACGCTGATCGCGTTGGCCGGTTCCGCGCTGATCTTCGCGCTGTGCCTGTGGCTGGCGCCGCTCGTGCGCGGACTGACGGGCAAGCTCTCGCGTCGGCATTGAGACGGCGGCGCGATTGTCTCATACTTCAAGCCGACACGCCAGAGCCTCGGTAACGTGCCCGTACCATGTGTAGCGGATAATCAGCGGCATCATAAGCCGATTCATGATTTCGGAGGAAGCATGTCCTTACGCGACGACCAGCTGGCTACCCTCAAGGCAGCCGGCAAGGACTTCGATTACTACAACATCGCCAATCTCGACGGCATCGATCATCTGCCGTACTCGCTGAAGGTACTGGTCGAGAATCTGGTGCGCAACATCGACGGTGCCAACATCACCGACGAGCACGTCAAGACCCTGCTCGACTGGGATCCGAACGCCGAACCCAGCCACGAAATCCAGTTCACGCCGTCCCGCGTGATCATGCAGGACTTCACCGGCGTGCCCTGCATCGTGGACCTCGCCACCATGCGCGACGCGGTCAAGGACCTCGGCGGCGACCCGGAGGTCATCAACCCGCAGGTCCAGTCCGACATGGTCATTGACCATTCCGTGCAGATCGACAAGTACGGCATCGCCGACGCGGTCCAGCAAAACATGGACATCGAATACCAGCGCAACGGTGAACGCTACCAGTTCCTGCGCTGGGGTCAGCAGGCATTCAAGAACTTCCGCGTGGTGCCGCCGGGAACCGGCATTATCCACCAGGTCAACATCGAATACTTGGCCAAGGTGGTCATGAGCAAGGCCGAGGCCAACGGCAACACGCTCGCCTACCTCGACTCCTGCGTGGGCACCGACTCGCACACCACCACCGAAAACGGTCTGGGCGTGCTCGGCTGGGGCGTCGGCGGCATTGAAGCCGAGGCCGCCATGCTCGGCCAGCCGATCTCCATGCTCGTGCCGCGCGTGGTCGGCTTCAAGCTCACCGGCTCCATCCCGGAGGGCGTTACCGCCACCGATGTGGTCCTGACCATCACCGACATGCTCCGCAAGCACGGCGTGGTCGGCAAGTTCGTGGAATTCTACGGCGAAGGCATCGCCTCCGTGCCGCTGGCCAACCGCGCCACCATCGGCAACATGGGCCCCGAGTTCGGCTCCACCTGCGGCATCTTCCCGATTGACAATGTCACGCTCGACTACCTGCGCCTGACCGGCCGCTCCGAAGAGCAGGTCGCGTTGGTCGAAGCTTACGCCAAGGCCAACAAGCTGTGGGGCGACGCTTCCGACCCGGATTACGTGGAACCGCAGTACTCCGAATACGAGGAACTCGACCTCGGTACCGTGGTGCCGTCCATCGCTGGCCCGAAGCGCCCGCAGGACCGCATTCTGCTGTCCGAAGCCAAGAGCATGTTCGAGAAGACCGCCCCCGCCTACGAGACCGAGAAGACCGTCAAGGATCCGGTGGCCGTGTCCACCGACTTCCGTGGCGATTTCGACATCGAAAACGGCGACGTGGCCATCGCCTCGATCACCTCATGCACCAACACCTCCAACCCGTCCGTGATGATCGCCGCCGGCCTGATCGCCCGCAACGCACATGCCAAGGGCCTTAAGCCCAAGCCCTGGGTCAAGACCTCGCTGGCTCCCGGCTCGCAGGTCGTGGCCGACTACCTCAAGGCCGCGGGGCTGCAGGACGACCTCGATGCACTCGGCTACCAGCTCGTCGGCTTCGGCTGCGCCACCTGCATCGGCAACTCCGGCCCGCTGCTGCCCGAGATTTCCGAGGCGATCAACGCCAACGACCTGACCGTCACCGCCGTGCTTTCCGGCAACCGCAACTTCGAAGGCCGCATCAGCCCGGACGTCAAGATGAACTACCTGGCCTCCCCGCCGCTGGTCATCGCCTACGCGCTCGCCGGCACGATGGACTTCGACTTCGAGACCCAGCCGCTCGGCACCGACGCGGACGGCAACGACGTGTACTTGAAGGACATCTGGCCCACCAATGCCGAGGTCGCCGCCGTGGTCGACGGCAGCGTGAGCCGCGAGATGTTCCTCAAGGACTACGCCTCCGTGTTCGACGGCGACCACCGCTGGAAGGGCCTCGACGTGCCGGAAGGCGAGCTGTTCGCGTGGAACGACAAGTCCACCTATGTGCGCAAGCAGACCTTCTTCGACGGCATGAAGGCCACGCCGGACCCGGTCGCCGATATCCACGGCGCCCGTGTGCTGGCCCTCCTGGGCGACTCGGTCACCACCGACCACATCTCCCCGGCAGGCGCGTTCAAGGCCTCCAGCCCGGCCGGCAAGTACCTGACCGAGCGCGGCGTGGAGCCGAAGAACTTCAACTCTTACGGTTCTCGCCGAGGCAACCACGAGATCATGGTGCGCGGCACGTTCGGCAACATCCGTCTGCGCAACCGGCTGCTCGCCTCCGTGGGCGGGGAGGTGACGCCTGGCGGCTTCACCTACGACTTCCTCGCCAAGAAGCCGACCACGATCTTCGAAGCCTCCCGCGACTACATCGACAACAAGGTGCCGCTCGTGGTGCTCGCCGGCAAGGAATACGGCACCGGCTCCTCGCGCGACTGGGCCGCCAAGGGCACGGTGATGCTCGGCGTCAAGGCCGTGATCACCGAAAGCTTCGAGCGCATCCACCGCTCCAACCTGATCGGCATGGGCGTGCTGCCGCTGCAGTTCCCGGCAGGCGAATCCTATGAGTCCCTGGGCCTCAACGGCACCGAGACCTACGATATCGCCGGCGTCGAGAAGCTCAACGAGGGCGTGACCCCCAAGACGGTCCATGTCACCGCCACCCACGAGGACGGCTCCAAGACCGAGTTCGACGCGGTGGTCCGCATCGACACGCCCGGTGAGGCCGACTACTACCGTAACGGCGGCATCCTCCAGTACGTGCTGCGCAACCTCATGAAGTAACCACCTTCTTGGCTCCCCTCTCTTGAGGGGAGCTGTCAGCGAAGCTGACTGAGGGGAGCAAGGCCGGTATCCGCCAACGGATACCGGCCTTTTCCATGCATGCCAAAATGCTATACTGTATAGCATCTTCGAAATGGAGGTTGCCATGACCATGGTCCAAATGAACGTTCGCATTGATGCGAAACTGAAGAACGAGGTCGAAGAAGTCCTCAAGGGCAAAGGCGTATCGGTGAGTGACGTAATCCGGTCGCTGTGGTTGTACATCGCCGATCGCAAGGAAGTGCCGGCATTGGAAACGACCGCCGAAGAGCAAGCCCGCGAGGAGGAAAAGCAGCGCAAGCTGAAACTGATTCGAGAAGGTGCCGGATACGTGCACAAGGAACTGGTCAAGGCCGGACTGATCTCAGAAGACACCGACCTCATGGAAGGTCTTACCTACAAGCAGTTCCGCGACAAAATGTACGACGAGCAACTTGATACGTATTACAACATGAAGAGGGCCGATTGATGACCGACGTTTCCATGCAGCGTATTTTGCTTGATACCAATGTACTGTTGGACTATTTGCTCCATCGCGATGATCACGCCAAGATGGCGGAAGCGGTTATGGAACTTGGCGCGAAGAACAACGTTACGTTGTTGTGCGCGTCATTGTCGCTGAAGGATATCGCATACCTATCATCATCGGCGATTCGTAGGGAATTCAAACCGAATGAATCAGAAGTGGAGAATTTCACTCGCAGCTTTCTGTCGTCACGGGTGCCATGGCGTTGTATCGAGCAGGTGAAGGAGATGTGTGACATTGTCGCTGTCGATGAGTCGACATGTGATAAGGCTTTTTCCCTGCAAAAACGGCATCGGGATTTTGAAGATGATCTGATCATCGTTGCCGCGCAACAATCCGGTGCCAACTGTGTGGTCACATCGGATGCCGAATTAATCAGTCATTTTCCCGAATATTGCAAAACACCGGCTGAAATCGTGGCGGCGCTGGAATAAATGAGCGTGTGGCTCCCCTCACGGAGGGGAGCCACCAATGATGTGCCGGCTACCGTAGCCTACTGCGCCTGTAGACGGAACTGCTTCCAGATGTCGCTGAGCTTCTGACCGTTGCGCGTGCGCTTCCACACGTCCAGACCGCCGCCGCGACGTCCTCCGGCGGCGGCACGGGCCGCGGCGGTCGGAGTCGGATATTCGGAGCCGTCATCCAGACGGAGACGACCGTTTTCGGTGACCGTGGCAAACCAGCGCTCGCCCTTGCGCGGCCGCTCCCACACCAGACGCTCGCCCGGCACTAGCAGACCAGCGTCAATCACCTGCCGGATCGTGACGCGCCGCGAACTATGAGACGGCCGTGGAGAGGTCTTCGACAACTCATCGACATTCTGCTTGGTCAGATCACGGGCGTCCTTGTCATACCGGATGCCCCAGTATTCCACGATGAGTCGGACCGACTCTTCCTGCCGCGCCTCCAGCAGGGCAGGTGTGCAGTCAGCGAAATCCTTCAACTGATTGGTCAGCGGGAAACGACGTGAATCCGCGCGCAACAGCATGCGGTCGCGACGTGCCGGATATTCACTCAACCTGTCCAACTGATCCTCAGGGCCCTGCACCAGCGCCATATTGCCGAGTCGGTACATCCAGAAATCATGCTGATCCTGCGGCCAGTCCGCAAACGATTTCGACCGTTCGATATCCAACGGCATAATCGGCAGCGCACTGAACCGGCGTGGTCGATCCAACTGCATGCCGGCCTTCTGCTCGTTGGCGCGAATCAGCAGCAGACGGACCAAATCGCCGTCACCCTGCATCTCGCCATGCAAACGGACCAATGCGCCTTCACGGTCGCCGTCCGAGACATGCAACCCGTTCACGCGCTGGACCAAATAGCCCTTGTCGAGATCACGGATGGCGGCGTTCGCATAACCGCGCCGCTCCAACGCTCCAGCGCGATTCAGCGTGCGGATGCCGGTCACCTGTTCCAATGCGGTCAGAATTTCCAGCAGCCGACGCTCGTCATGGGCACCCAACGATTCCAACGTGGCCGTGGTTCTGGCGATACGCGAGGCACGAACCACAAACGGCGACAGATCGGCGTCGCCCAGCCCGCGATACGAATTGACCAACGCCCACATGGCCACGGGCTTCCACTCGTGGCTGCGGTAATCGTCCAATCCCTCAAGCCGGCTACGCACCTCGGCGGGCAGTACGGTATCGCTGGGGCGCGCGATGATCCGCCACGCCATCGCGTAGGGTGCCAGCACCTGGTTGATGAACGTGGGCACCGTGCCTTTGTCGATGTACGGTTGCAGCACGTCGGCCAGGAAATCCTCGATGAGCTTGTCGGTGGCCGGCTTGTGCGTGAGCACGAGATGCAGATAGGCGAAGAATTCCTCACAGTCATGCGGATCGTCGCCAAGCGGGTCAATGATGTCATCCCAGCGGGCGGCGTACACGTCAAGTTCGGCGGTCGACAGGCTGGCCGTGGCGCGCGCCTTGAACACGTCGGACGGGGTGAGCGGCAGGCCGCGCATGTTCATCACGTCGAAGATGCGATGCGCGCCGTCGAGATCGTCGGTGGTCACGATGACGAGCGTCACCTCGTTGACCAGATACTGCGCGAATTGCTGGCGTTCGGATGCCGACCAATTGGAGATCTCGTCGTACGTCTTGCGGATGTTGGCGACGATGTTGCGTTGCGCAGCGGTCGCCAGATCGTCGTCGTTCATGTCGAACACGGATTCGAGGTTGTCCTCCTGCACGTGTTCGCGGAAGAACGCCGCGTCGCGCTCGCGCAACGTGAGGCGAGGCTCGGTGACGATGCCGCGCAGCTTGTCGCCGGGCTCCACCAGCAGCGCGTCGAGTTGGCGCATGAGATCCGGGTCTCGCTCCAGATCGCGCAGCACGGCGATGATGATCGACAGGGATACCAGCCGCTGCTGCCCGTCGATCACGTCATAACGGTTGTCGCCCTCGCGTACCAGAATCAGCGAGCCGAGGAAATACGGGGTACCGGGTGACTTGCAGGCGTCGTCCAAGTCGCTTACCAGTTGCAGGATGTTCTCGGCCTTCCATATGTAGGCCCGCTGGAATGAGGGGATTGTGAACCGGAAATCCGGGGTGAACACTTTCCCGAGTGGTAGTTCCTTCGCGCTGATTGCCATGTCAATCCCTTCGTCGCCGGCCTCTGGACGGTATGCCGACGTGCCGACTGTGCTCAAGCCTACCAGTGTTCGCCCGACGGCGGGCACATCACGCCGGCTCGGGCACCGACCCCTCATACAAGTAGAACGAAGACGGGTTTTCTCCCGGCACGGATGCGGGCAGTGACTGCTCGCACACCTGCGTCAGGCCGCGATGTACATAGAATCCGACATCGCACGTGGTATCCGTGAATAGGAAGTACTGACGTATGCCGGCTGCGCGGAATGCGCTCATCATCGTCTCGAACATGCGCCGGCCCAGACCGTGACCGCGCGCCGCCGGATCAAGTACGAACAGCACCACTTCAGCCGAATACTCATGGCCAATGTTCGCCGCCTGCTTACGCAGTTGCCTATCGACATGAAGAGTCCCGAGAATCTCGCTCGCAGCTGCCATACCGTCGTGGGCAAACGCCAGTTGCAATAGCTTGCGCAACGAATGACGCCGGTGCATGTTCAGCGGGCTGCGATGGTCGAGCTCGTCGATACGCCCCACAATCAATGCGACGGGTTTATCTTCCAGCTCCGCGACAAAGGCCGTGGTCACACGTGCCAGACAGTTTTCCCAATCGGCCTCGGCTGCCAGCAAGCCGGTCCGCTCATCATATTCGGCGTACCAAGTGCGACGCACCAGGTCGATCAGCGCCGGATAATCGTCTTTACGTAACGTTCGAATAATCGCTTCACTCATGTTCTCCATTATGACTGATATGGCTCGATAACCGGACGTGTTACAGTCGCGCCGGCAAATCGGCCCGCTCCACCAGCCTCGCCATCTGTACGCGGCCCATATTGAGCTTGTCCGCCGCGGAGGAGAGATGCGCCTTGGCCGTATGCTCCGAGATAAACATACGGGAGGCGATTTCGGCGTTGGGCTATGTGCTGCAAGACGATTCGCCGATTACGGTGCATGCCACGCGCATGGTGGAAACGCCCGTTACGCTTTGAGATGAGCAGAACGAGCCGATCGATCCTATTCATGGAATGTTCAGCTTTGTTCCTCTAAGATTGGTACTGGAACAAACGCTAAAGGAGCGATTATGACATTCGGTCAGCAGCCCCAGAACAACGGGCAATACAACCCGCAATACAACACGCCTGATTACAACGCCGCCCAACAGTCTGGATATGGACAGCAATACGCACAGTCCGGTTACGGCCAGAACTACTATGCCCAGCCGCAGGGCGCCCCCACCTACCAGTACGCGCCGCAGGATGCGGCCGGTGCCGGCGCGGGTGCCGCCACCATCAACACGACGATGACCTACAACTACGAGGAGGCCCGCCGCGTCTCCGTAACCAAGGTGTACGGCGAGATGACCATCGGCATCCTCGTCACCGCCGTGGTCGCCGTGCTCGGCCAGATCACCGGAGCCTACTACAGCTTCCTCATGGCCACCGGCATGGTGGGCCTCATCGGCCTGTGCGTGGTGCAGATTGCCCTGGCCGTGGTGCTCGGCATGCGCGTCACCAAGATGAAGTCGGCCACTGCGCGCGTCATGTTCTATGTGTACGCCGCATTGATGGGCTTCACCTTGAGCTCGATCTTCATGGTCTACGACCTCGGCTCGATCGGCGTGGCACTCGGTGTCACCGCCGCGTTCTTCTTCGCGCTGACCATGTTCGGCATGACTACTAAGTTCGACATGCTCAAGGCCGGCCCGATCCTGATGATCGGCCTGATCGTGCTCATCATCTCGCAGATCGTGCTCGCCTTCGTGCAGGTCGACGGCATGACCAAGATCGTCTGCGCCATCGGCCTGATCCTGTTCGCCGGCATGGCCATCTACGACGCGCAGTCCACGCGCGCGCTGCTGACCGAGTACGAGGCCCAGGGCCCGGAAATGGTCAAGAAGATCTCCATCCTGTGTGCCCTGAACCTGTACCTCGACTTCGTGAACATGTTCCTGTACATCCTGCAGCTGCTCGGCAACAGGGACTAGCCTCGCCAGCCGATTGGTGGGCGGCATGTAGCCTGCTCGTCAAACGTCACAGCCCGACCACATTGTGGCCGGGCTTTTTCATGTCTGTCACATTCGCACGTTAGGCTGTCTCCCCGTGAAAAGACAAGAACTCGTAGGCATGCTGAGCCTGTTGTTGACCGCGCTGATCTGGGGTTTTGCGTTCGTGGCGCAGGTCCAGGGCATGGATTTGATGTCGCCGATGTTCTTCAACGCCACCCGCTTCACGCTGGGCGCGCTGTCTTTGGTGCCGATTCTGCTGTGGCAGCGTGGCCGGGGGAGCGCAGATAAGGGCGATACAGCCGGGGTCGATGTCGTTGGGACCGAGGCATCCAGGGCCGTCTCCACAGATGCCGCATCGAACGGTGCATCCGACGTCGTTACCATCACCGGTGCCAAGCTGAATGCGAACAAGCCCGATTCGGCCGTGGCGCGATTGCTCGCCAACCCGGTGGTCATTTCCGTGATCTGCGGCATCGTGCTGTTCACCGCCAGCACCCTGCAGCAGTATGGCATTCTGTACGGCAAATCGGCCGGCCGCGCGGGATTCCTGACCGCCATGTACATCGTGATGGTGCCGTTGCTGGCCTGCGTGTTCCTGCGCCGGCGCATCGGCATGCTGGTGTTCGTGGCCGTGGTGCTGTCCATCGCAGGCTTCTATCTGCTGTGCATCACCGATGGTTTCGGTTCGATCGGCCTGGCGGATACCCTGCTCGTGTTCACGGCCGTGCTGTTCGCCGTGCATATTCTGGTGATCGATACTTTGGGCGGCACCGTGGACGCCATCAAGCTTTCATTCGGCCAGTTCTGCACCACCGCCGTGCTGAGCTGGGCGGGTTCGCTGATCGAAGGCTCGGTCGACTGGGCCGGCGCTGCTCATTCCTGGATTCCGATTCTGTACGCCGGCATCGGCTCGGTGGGTATCGCGTACACCTTGCAGGTGGTCGGCCAGCAATGGGTGCCGCCGACGCGCGCCAGCCTGCTGATGAGCCTCGAATCGTTCTTCTCGGCGGTCGGCGGTGCCCTACTCCTCGGTGAAGTGATGACCCCGCGCGGCTACCTCGGCTGCGCCCTCATCTTCCTCGGCACCCTGCTGGCCCAAGCGCCGGCCAGACTGCCGAAGTGGCTGAAACGCTAAATGAATCGGCCGCAGGCCGATTCCATAGCACCTCAGTCCGAGGTCTTAGGCGCTTCGCCCACTTGCGGCGCGCCGTTGATGTCGCGGTGGATGTTCTGCATTTGCACTTCAATGTTCTGCAGCGAACGGGCGCAGTCGAGCAGCGTCTGTGAATGCTCGGCGAGCTTGTTGTCCGGCAAATCGGTCTTGTAGCGCAGCGCATGCTCCAGCGACGCCCAATAATCCATGGCGATGGTACGGAACTGCACCTCCACCGGCGTGTAATGCGCGCCCGAGGAGAGAAACACGGGCACCGCGTAGATTACGTGCAATGAACGATACCCGTTCTGTTTCGGGTTCTTGATGTAATCCTTGACGCGCAGCACCTGAATATCGGACTGCGACGACAGATAGTTGGACACGGAATACACGTCGTCGCGGTAATTACAGATCACGCGGATGCCGGCCACATCGAACAGATTGTCCTTAATGGAATTGACACTGATTGGCAGATTCTTGCGCTCCAGCTTGCCAATGATCGAACTCACCGACTTCAAACGGCGTTCCATATGATGTATAGGGTCATGGCTGAACCGCACCTGGAACTCGTCGTCGAGAATCTCCAGCTTGGTGCTGATCTCGTACATCGCGCCTTCATACACCTGCATGAGGTCAACGAATTTAACGACCTGTTCGGGAGTAAAGGTGCCTCCCGGAAGATCCAACGCTTTGAGACGGGCTTGCAGATCGGAGGTTTTGAGTCGGCTATGTCGGTCAAGTATCACGTCCACCAATATACTCGGTGGATTCCAGCCAATCTGGATGTTAGCGGGGAATCTTTCCAAGAACCCATAATTTGACATCGTGACAACCAATGGCATACGTGACCGGAGCATGACGAACCCCGCCGATAGAATCGGTCGTTATGAATGAAGACATGATGACCGAGGCGGAGCGCGCCTCGATTGCAGCCGATGGAACCGATAGCTTGCTGGGGGAGCGTGGAAAGGGCGTATTCCATATCCACACGCTCGGCTGCCAGATGAACGTGCACGATTCCGAGCGCATCGCCGGCGTGCTGGAGGCCAATGGCTACGTCCCTGCAACCGAGGACCAGATCGATGACAATGACCTCGATCTGCTGGTGCTCAATACCTGTGCGGTACGCGAGAACGCAGCCGAACGCATGTATGGCACCATTGGCCGATTCAATCGCGTCAAACTGGTTCGGCCGAACCTGCAGATCGCCGTTGGCGGCTGCATGGCCCAGCTTGACCGCAAGAAGATCGCGGATACTGCGCCATGGGTTTCCGCGGTGTTCGGTACCAAGAACATCGAAGATCTGCCCAAGCTGTTGGATCAGAATCGTGCGACCGGCAAGGCGCAGGTCCAGGTCACTGAACAATTGCGGCAGTTCCCGAGCCAGCTTCCCGCCGCCCGCGCCTCCCGCATCAGCTCGTGGGTGGCGATTTCCGTGGGCTGCAATAACACCTGCACGTTCTGCATCGTGCCCACCACGCGAGGCAAGGAAAAGGACCGCCGCCCCGGTGACATTCTTGATGAGATCCGCCAATGCGTGGCCGGCGGTGCCAAGGAAGTCACGCTCCTCGGCCAGAACGTGAACTCGTTCGGCTACGGCATCGGCGATCGATACGCTTTCAGCAAGCTGTTGCGCGCCTGCGGAACCATCGACGGTCTCGAACGTGTGCGCTTCACTTCGCCGCACCCGGCCGCCTTCACCGATGATGTGATTGCAGCCATGGCCGAAACGCCGAATATCATGCATCAACTGCACTTCCCGCTGCAGTCCGGTTCCGACCGCATCCTGCGCGCGATGCGCCGCTCCTACAGGTCCGCCAAGTTCCTCGATATCCTCGGTCGTATCCGCGAGGCCATGCCCGACGCACAGATTTCCACCGATATCATCGTCGGATTCCCCGGCGAAACCGAGGAGGACTTCCAGCAGACCATGGACGTGGTGCGCCAGGCGCGCTTCTCCTCGGCGTTCACGTTCATCTACTCGCCACGCCCCGGCACGCCGGCCGCCGCAATGGAACAGATTCCGCGCGACGTGGTGCAGGACCGGTTCGACCGACTGGTGGCGTTGCAGGAGCAGATCACCGAAGAGAACCTCGCCACATTCGAGGGCCGCGACGTCGAAGTGATGATCACCGGCAAACTCGGCAAGAAGGACACCGACACCCACCGTGTCACCGGCCGCGAGAAAACTGGCGTGCTGGTGCACATCGGCGTGCCTGAAGGCGAACCGGTACCTGAAATCGGCGATTTCGTCACGGTCACCGTCACACACGCTGGCCGCCATAATCTGCTTGCCGACCCCGATGTGGCCGCTGGACAGACCTATTCCGTGCGGCACTGAGGGGGCGTATATGACGCAACGAGTCGTCTCCATTGTCGGTCCCACCGCGTCAGGCAAGACGGGGTTGGGCATCGCCATCGCCCGGCGTCTGGCCGAAGCGGGGGAGCGGGCCGAAATCGTGAACGCGGACGCCTACCAGATGTACCGTGGCATGGATATCGGCACCGCCAAACCCACCGCCGAAGAACAGGCGGTCGTGTCGCACCATCTCATCGACATCATCGACCCCGAAGACACGATGAGCGTGGCCCGATTCCAGCAGCTTGCGCGCGAGACCATCGCCGACCTGCAATCACGTGGCATCCGGCCGATTCTCGTCGGCGGCTCCGGCTTGTACGCCAGAGCGGCCATCGATGACATCACCTTCCCCGGCACCGATCCCGACGTGCGCACACGTCTTGAGGAACGCGAGAAAACCGAGGGTGCCGGTGCTTTGTTCGACGAGCTGCGGGCCAAAGACCCCGAGGCCGCCGCGCGCATGGACCCGCGCAATCCACGCCGCACCATCCGTGCGCTGGAAGTCATCGAGCTTACCGGTAAACCGTATTCGGCCAGTCTGCCGCGCTACCGGTACGTGATTCCGTCCGTGCAGATCGGACTCGACCTGGATCGCCCGGATTTGGACCATCGCATCGATTTGCGCACCAAGCAGATGTATGACGATGGGTTCATCGAAGAAGTCGAACGGCTGCGCCCGCATCTGGGTGCCACCGCCGTACGCGCGCTCGGCTATCAGCAGATCATCGACCTGCTGGACGGCATCTGGGATGTGAACGACGCCTTCGCGGACATCGCACAGAAAACCAAGCGACTCGCCCGCAAACAGATGGGATGGTTCGGCCGTGACCCGCGCATCCACTGGCTGCAGGCCCTGAACCCGAAACTGGTCGACAACGCGATGGCCATTATCGCGCACGCCGACGCCGGCGACTACGACTCGATCGACGCCCGAGCCGACGAATACACCCAGCATCATCTGGGGGATATCACGGCGTAGGAATCAGCCAAAGGCCGATGCAATCACCCGCAATCAGTGTGCAGGCCCCTGATTCCAGCCGGCGATCAAGAACACGCGCGTCGGATTCGCCGGGCGTAGTATCGCGTCGAACATCGTCTCCAGTGCAGACGTGTCGCCCCGATATGCCGAGTGCTTGGCGGAGCGATACTCTTCGCGCGTCACTGAGCCCCAGTCGAGATCCCAGCCGGCGTCATGTGCCAAGCGTGAACCGAATATACGCAGCACCATCGCATTGCCGCCACGGAACGGATGCAGATAACCGAGCTCATCATAAATAGAAGCAAACGCGTGAACGAACACGTCGCGATCCAACGCATGCAAGTTGCGCTTGTCCGCCAACTCCATCGCGATGTTGTGCGCGCCGGTCTCAATGAGCCCAGCCGGGAAGAACGCCTCCGGATTCGCGGCCCGAGCCCGGTCGTTCGTCACCTCGCGTGTGGTGTTTGAGGTACGCAACTTGCCCGCATCCTCGAACACGCCTTCGAACAGCCCCTTATGAATGGCGGTCAACTCATCCAAGTCGCCAGACGGATTCCATCGACGTTCCGCCAACAACACGGTACGTGCGAACACCGCATCCGCCCGATCCGTGGCATGATCATCCAGACTGCCGACAGCCAGACGATCCTTTCCGGCAGGGTCGGCGGCGGCGCGCAGACGCATGGCGGTCTGTTCGTCCGCCACGTCGATGAGATGGGTCACGGGCTTCAAGCCGCGTTCGTAGGCAACCGCGGCGCGCATCGTTGCCTCGCCCGGCATCATCGCTTCCAGTGCGCAGTTCTTGAGTGCAAATGCGACTGCGCTCGCACGCTCTGCGGGTGTCATGCAACCCATGATAAGGCATATTCGCGCCCCAGCGGGGAATCGACTCGGACGAACCGCGGCGAATCGGCTGTCGGGATTCGTCAATCGACCATATCGTCACGGTGTCGTCACCAACCATGCACCCCCGTACTAGTAGAATCAGTCCCGATATGGCACGAACAGCATCCTCCAACAGCACCAAACCCCGTAAATCCAAAGACAATGGGTCTACCCATGATGGCGAAACCAAGGTCCAGCCCGAGCTTGACCTCGAACCTGAGCCGTTGTGGAAGAAGATCCTGCTCGCGATTCCGCGCGCGTTCGGCTCCGGCGTACGCGCCGTCACCGGCGTCGGCGAATACGACCCAGCCTACCGTCGTGACGGTTTGTGCTTCCTGCTGCTCGTGCTCGCCGTACTGTTCTGCGCGTCCGAATGGTTCCGTGTCAGCGGTCCATTCGGCCAGCTGCTTCACGCCATCGCGGCCGGTGTGCTTGGTCTGATGAGCGTCGTGCTGCCGGTGTTGCTCGCCGCCGTGGCCTTCCGACTCATGCGCAATTCCGGCAAAGGGTCCAATAACCCGCGTGTGGTCACCGGTTGGGTGCTGCTCATGTGGTCGATCTGTTCGATTATCGACGTGGCGATCGCCGCCGACCACACCGGATTCGACGTCACGATTCTGCAATCCGCCGGCGGCCTGTTCGGCTTCTTCCTCGGTTCACCGCTCGCCTGGGGCCTTTCCAACGTGTTCGCCATCATCATTTTCGTGGTCGTCGGCCTGTTCTCCTTGCTGATGATTACCGGCACCCACGTCACCGATTTGCCGGAGGATGCGCGCAAAATCGCCGCTAAGATCCAGCGCAAACCGTATGTGCCGATGGGCCAGGAGACGGATGGGAGCGCCAGCCAGTTCCCCAACGAGGTCCGTGTGGGAGATACCACACTCGCCTTTGCCGACGGTGTTCCCTCGCATGACGGCGACGATGACGGCAACGACAACGATCAGGCCGGCGATGCACGGCCCAGCCTGTTCGCACGACTGTTCGGCCGCAAGTCCAAGACCGAAGACGACAAAACCCTTGACAAGTATGCTGCCGACGATCCGTTCGACCGTGCCGCCAGCCAGCATGGTGCCACCGCCGAAACCCCGGTGGTCGATCCGATGACCGGCGAGATTACCGGTGCGCGAACCATTGCATCGTCTTCGTACGACGGCCGTCCGCACCTATCCAGCCCTGCGCCTGCTGCCGATGCGGATGATGGCGACGCTTCCCGAACCCGCGTCATCACCAGTGGCCAGCCCGTCGCCGTGCCCGGTGGGGGAGCGGTAGACGATCCGTGGGCACCCAGTGCTGCCCAGGCCGGTACTGTCGCGCTCGCGGGGGCAGCCGGGGCGATGGGAGCGGCCGGGGCCGCCGGTGCCGCGGCCGCGGCAGCCGCGACCGGAGCCTACGCAGGCGCCGATGCGGATGGCAGCGGAGTCGGCCAGGGCGTGCCCAATACGGACGGACAGCCGAATGCCGCCGCCGGCAACGGTACAGACGACGACGCCAATAGGCCGTATCAGTTGCCCGACCTGAACCTGCTGACCAAAGGTCAGCCCCATGCGATGCGCACCCCGGCCAACGATCGCGTGATCCGGGCACTGACTTCCACCTTCGAACAGTTCAACGTGGACGCCAAAGTCGTCGGCTTCCTGCGTGGCCCTTCGGTCACCCAATATGAGGTCGAGCTTGGCCCCGGCGTCAAGGTGGAGAAAGTCACCAACCTGCAGCGCAACATCGCCTACGCGGTGGCCAGTTCGGATGTGCGCATCCTTTCACCGATTCCCGGCAAGTCCGCTATCGGCATCGAAATCCCGAACGAGGATCGCGAAATCGTGCACTTGGGCGACGTATTGCGCTCCGACAAGGCCGTGGGCGACCCGAACCCGATGCTCTCCGGCATCGGCAAGGACGTCGAAGGCCACTTCGTGACCGCCGACCTGACCAAGATGCCGCACCTGCTGGTGGCAGGTGCCACCGGTTCCGGTAAGTCGAGTTTTATCAACTCGATGCTCACTTCGATCATCATGCGTGCCACGCCCGAACAGGTGCGTCTGATCATGGTGGATCCCAAGCGCGTGGAACTGTCCGCCTACGCAGGCATCCCGCACCTGCTGACCCCGATCATCACCGATCCGAAGAAAGCCGCACAGGCCCTCGAATGGGTGGTCAAGGAGATGGATGCACGCTACTCCGACCTCGAATTCTTCGGATTCCGCCACGTCAAGGACTTCAACGAGGCCGTGCGCGCCGGCAAGGTACATGCGCCCGCCGGCTCCCAGCGCAAGGTGGCCCCCTATCCGTACATCCTCGTGGTGGTCGACGAGATGGCCGACCTTATGATGGTGGCCAAGAACGATGTGGAAAGCTCTATCCAGCGCATCACCCAGCTGGCACGAGCCGCCGGTGTGCATCTGGTGCTCGCCACCCAGCGTCCGTCCGTGGACGTGGTCACCGGTCTGATCAAGGCCAACATTCCATCCCGACTGGCGTTCGCCACCTCGTCCGCCACCGATTCGCGAGTCATTCTCGACACGGTCGGTGCCGAGACCCTGATTGGCCAGGGCGATGCGTTGTTCCTGCCGATGGGTTCCGCCAAGCCGATTCGTGTGCAGGGCTCGTGGGTGTCCGAATCCGAGATTCGCAAGGCCGTGGAGTTCGTGCGCACCCAGCGCAAGCCGAAGTACCGCGAAGACATCGAACAGATGGCCAAGGAAGCCGAAAAGAAAGACAGCATGGAGCCCGACGAGGAGATCGGCGACGACATGGACGTGCTGCTGCAGGCCGCCGAACTCGTGGTCACCAGCCAATTCGGCTCCACCTCGATGCTGCAGCGCAAGCTCAGGGTCGGCTTCGCCAAGGCCGGCCGACTCATGGACCTGCTCGAATCGCGTGGCGTGGTCGGGCCGTCCGAAGGCTCGAAGGCCCGCGAAGTGCTCGTCCAGCCGCAGGACCTGCCGCAGGTGCTCGCCTTCATCCGAGGCGAAACCAGCTCGCTCGAAGCCACCGCCCCGCAACAGCCCGAACTCGGCGAATAATTCACCCATCGACCTTCCTCTGATGAGGGAGGTGGCCCCGAAGGGGCGGAGGGAGAGAAGCGCGGCCACGCGGCCATCAGCACGCAACCTGATTCCCGAATAATAGCAGTCAATATCCAGCCAATACTCACTCAAGGTAGAAGTGTGGGGGTAACGTGAACACTATGGATGAGAACACAATGGACAAGCAGTCATCGCCCAAATCATCGCTGTTCGACGGATGGAACGCGCCGCCGAACCTGGTCACCTACTCGCGCATAGTGCTGGTGGTGATCTTCCTGGTGCTCGACATTCTCGCCGGGGCCTGGGGCGCCGACGACCTCACCCTGCGTTGGATCGCCGCGGTGCTGTTCATCGTCGCCGCGTCCACCGATAAAATCGACGGTTGGATGGCCCGCAAATACAATCAGGTCACCGAAATGGGCAAGCTCATGGATCCGATCGCGGACAAGCTGCTCACTTGCGGCGCAATGATTGTATGCTCCGCGTTCGGCGAGCTCGGCTGGTGGGTGACCATCCTGTTCCTGATTCGCGAAATTGGTATCACCGTTATGCGTTTCTTCGTCATGGAGCGTCCGGGCGGCAAGGTCATCGCCGCCGCATGGCCCGGCAAGCTCAAGACCGTATTCCAGTGCGTGGGTCTGTCCATGCTGCTGCTGCCGTTCTGGTCTCTGGGTAACGGACAAGCCACGCCGTTCTGGATGACCGCTTACTACTTCCTGACCTACGCCATCATCTACGTGGCATTGGTCCTGTGCCTCTACTCGGGTGCCGTGTACCTGTACAACACGTTCGTCGCCCCGAAGCGGAAGTGACGGATATTCCAATGCAGGAATTGTGCGACAGTCTCGCGGCCGGCATCCTCAAGATCTGCGAGGCGAACAATACGAAAATCGCCTGCGCTGAATCCCTGACCGGTGGCCTGCTTGCCGATGCGTTCGTGCGTATTCCCGGTGCCTCCAACGTGTTGCTGGGCTCCGCTGTCACCTACGACATCAATGCCAAGGCCTCGATCCTACACGTGGACAAGGCCCTATTGGATCGAGAAGGCGCCGTACACCCCGAAGTCGCCCGGCAGATGGCCATCGGTGCCGCTCGCCTATACAGCCAGCCGGAATACGGCGACCGAATCATCGGCCTTTCCACCACCGGCGTGGCCGGCCCCGGTCCGGACGGTGACAAGCCGGCCGGACTGGTGTATGTGGGCCTGCGCATCCCCGCAAGCCTCACCACGGACCATGCCGAAGTGCTCAAAGCCGTCGAACTCCATCTTGATGGCATGCGCGAAGAGGTTCGTCGCCTCGCCGTATTCCGCGTTCTGCAAAACTTGAGTCTATTCACAGCAAGTTTTAAGGAATAAAACCGCGGGACCGTCGTGTTGTACATAGTGGAAACACTGAACCGACCTTGGAAGGGGCGATGGCGATGGAAACGATGACCCGAGTGAACGAACAGATGGATGTGGCCGCCAAGAAGCCGATGGCTGTGCAGCCGGGTGTCGCCCGTATGCGTGAACTGACTCCGGCCCAGCGCCGTGCGGTGATGTTCGCCCAGCAGCAGGTGCTCAAGGCGCAGGCCGCCAAGAAGGCCAAGGATCAGCGTCAAGCCGTTCGTGAACGTATGTGGGATGAGGATTCGCCGTCGTACAAGCCGACTGCCGCTGCCGAGCCCGTGGTGGTTGAGGAGGAGCCTCGCGAGGTTTCGCTGCGTGGTGCTATCGGTCATGTGCTGCGCGAACTGCGCACACGCGATCGCCGTACGTTGCGTGAGGTCTCCGAGAAGGCAGGCGTTTCGCTGGGCTACCTTTCCGAAGTCGAACGTGGGCAGAAGGAAGCCAGCTCCGAACTGCTGAGCTCCATCGCCGATGCGCTCGGAGTCTCCACTTCGCGCATGCTGCGCATGGTGGCTGATTATCTCGACTCGGTCGAGGGCTGATCGGTTGGCGGTGTGAAACCGTGTCCCGTAATCTATGTCTAGCTGTGAACCCGTATCGCTTGTGGCGATGCGGGTTTTTGCTGTCCTGCGGGTGGTGGCACACTGGCGTGTATGCGTGAACGGGAATTCTGGGAATTACTTGAAGAGGTGTTCGGTCGGACCTACGGTCGTTCGCTGTCGCGTGATCAACGGATGCCCAAACTGGCGAATATGACTGTGGTCGAGGCGTTGGACGCGGGGGAGGAGCCACGCGTGGTCTGGAATGTGTTCTGCGACCAGATGGAGGTTCCGGACTCCAAGCGTTGGGGCCGCGATCATAACGCGCCGCCCATGCCCGCCGTCTGACACTGCGGGATTACGGAGTCGCTGAATCGTGAAATTGGCGATTTCGGCGTGTTGCACGCCAAATTCGAACAGATGTTCGTGTGTGTGGTTATAGTTATCCACAGTGACAAGAAGCCGCATACGTGTGCACAGGGTGCTTGCCATCCGCCATAAGCCTTACCGCAGTAGGGCTTAAGGAGGCCAGGCGGCCGAGCTTGGGCAAGCTGGAACCACAATGGTTGGTTTGGATTGCCTCACATGGCATGTCCGTCATACGGTGGAGGCATCCGATTCGCGCACGACTTCGACAAGGAGAAGATCATGGCACTTGAGACCAAGCCGGCCAAGGACCCGGCAGCCGAGGACAAGCACGAGCTCGATCCCAAGCGCAAGGCGGCGCTGGACACCGCGCTGGCGCAGGTCGAGAAGAGCTTTGGCAAAGGTTCCGCAATGCGACTGGGCGACCAGCCCGAGCAGAACGTCGAGGTGATTCCCACCGGTTCGTTGGCCCTCGATATGGCGCTCGGCATCGGCGGCCTGCCCAAGGGTCGCATCGTGGAGATCTACGGCCCCGAATCATCCGGTAAGACCACGCTCGCATTGCATGTGGTGGCCAATGCCCAGAAGAAGGGCGGCGTGGCGGCCTACATCGATGCCGAACACGCGCTCGACCCGGCCTACGCCCGCAAGCTCGGCGTGGACACCGACTCACTCATCGTCTCCCAGCCGGATAACGGCGAGCAGGCCCTCGAAATCGCCGACATGCTGATTCGCTCCGGTGCACTTGACGTCATCGTCATCGACTCGGTCGCCGCCCTAGTGCCGAAGGCCGAAATCGAAGGCGAAATGGGAGACAGCCATGTTGGTTTGCAGGCCCGGCTCATGAGTCAGGCGCTGCGCAAGATGACCGGCGCGTTGGCTCAGGCCGGCACCACCGCCATCTTCATCAACCAGCTGCGTGAGAAGATCGGCGTGTTCTTCGGCAACCCTGAAACCACCACCGGTGGTAAAGCTCTGAAGTTCTACGCCTCCGTGCGTCTCGACATCCGCCGCATCCAGACCTTGAAGAACGGCGACGAAGCGGTGGGCAACCGCACGCGCGTCAAGGTGGTCAAGAACAAGATGGCCCCGCCTTTCAAGTCCGCCGAATTCGACATGCTCTACGGTGAAGGCATTTCCCGTGAGGGCTCGGTGATCGACATGGCCCAGCAGGTTGGCGTGGTCAAGAAGTCCGGTTCGTGGTTCACCTATGAGGGTGATCAGCTCGGTCAGGGACGAGAGAAGGTCCGTCAGTTCCTTAAGGACAACCCGGCCATCACCGAGGAGATTGAGAACAAGGTCAAGGCCGAGTTCGGTCTGATCGGTTCCGCCGATCAGTTCGCGGAAGATGGCGAAGCCGCAGCGGCGGCCGCCGTCAGCGAGGCCGCTGCGGCCGACGTGGCCAAGGACAGCAAGGCCGCAGCGGCGCCTGCTGCCAAAACGACCCGTGCCAAGGCCGGCACAGCTAAGGCCTGAACATGATTAGTGCCGAAGCATTCTTGCGGCGCAATCCTGTTGCGTCGCAAAACATGCCCATTGCCGAGAAGCGTGTTCAGTCGAAACCGTCGGGACGTTTTTCTCGACGGGGGAGAGGCGCTGCCGTTGTCGAAGATCCCAATGATTTGGACGCTTGCCGCGAGGCTGCATTGCGTTTGCTGGACGCGGCCCCGCGTGCATCCGGTGCGTTACGCGAACGATTGCTTGCCAAAGGGTACGGCGAGGCGATCGTGGACGAGGTCATCGAACGGCTGATTCGCGTGCAACTGATTGACGACCGCGCTTATGCCGAATCGGCCGTACGCTATTGTGCCGGTCGCATGATGGGCCGTCGTGGTGCGGTCCTGGAACTTGCTCGCAAAGGCGTGGACCGCAAACTGGCTGAACAGGTGTGTGGCGAAGCTGAGCAAAATGGCATCTTTGAAGATGCCGCATGGGAATTGGGCCGCCAGATAGCCCGCAAAACCCATGGCCTCGATCATCAGGTCCGTCAGCGTCGGTTTTGGTCCGCAGGCGGCCGCAAAGGACACAGCCCCGAAACCCTCCGCCGAGTCGCCGCCGAATTGTTGGCGTAGCCAAGAAAAAAAATGAGACCTCTCATACCCCGGGTTCTGTCGTGCCGTGCGCGAACGCGCAGCACGGATGGCCATCCATCTCGACCTGACGTTACCGCCAGGCTCTAGCAGCCTACCCGATGACACGGGCGAGCAGCCCTTACCGCCATCTGCTTGGCCTTGCTCCCGATGAGGCTTGCCATGCGACCTACTGTTACCAGAGGCCCGGTGGTCTCTTACACCGCCGTTTCACCCTTACCCGTCGAGGACGGGCGGTCTGTTCTCTGTTGCGCTATCTCTCAGGTCACCCTGGGCGGACGTTATCCGCCATCGTGCTCTATGGAGCCCGGAAGTTCCTCAGCCGATCCCAATGAAGATCACGGCCGCGGCCATCAAGAGGTCTCAAGCTTGCAATTATACATAAGGTGCGGAAAAGGCGGCATCCCGCCCTGCGATGAGGCCATGACGTTGCCCGGTTATCCTGTTTTCTCCATAGTTGGGCGATTCGTGAACGACGCGCCGAATATCGGATGGGGCGTGTCGGGCGTGTCGTATGGAGACGAATCAAATCTGTAAGAGCTTGGTATGTGCGAGAAAGAGCAAGAAAACGCTGCCTATCCATTGCAGTATTTACCATGACGAACAAACAAGCCAGCCTGATAAACCGGTATCAAATCTTCTTATAGGAGACTGCTGCCAAAACCCCAGTATATACATCGTTTCATTGCAGAGAAAAGCCCGGAGATAAACATATATTCTCTGGGCGAGTTTCCGGCCGTTCACCCATTGTTCGTCTACAATGAAACATACCCGGTCGGTGATGATGCCGTTCGGAACACATATAGCGGGTTACACCGCTTGAGTTAGAGGAGGTCAACATGGAAATCGTCGTTACCGGACGCCACACGCAGGTCAAGCAAAGGTTCCGTGATGTGGTCGAGACCAAGATGAATCGTGTGACCGCTATCGCCCCGGATGCTCAGCGCGCGCAGATTGTGCTGACCCATGAGGGCAACCCGCGTCAGGCCGATACCGCCAAGCGCGTGGAAATCACCGTTATCGCCGGACGTACCGTGGTGCGTGCGGAGGCTTCCAGCACCGATGAATTCAGTGCGCTGGACATGGCGCTGGATAAGTTGACGCTGCGTCTGCGTCGTACTCGTGACCGTCGCAAGGATCACCGTCGTGGTTACGCGAGCCCGGTCCCGGTGGATCTGGGTGTTATCGCCCCGGAGCCCGAGCCGGAGGTGTCGGAGGAAGAGCCGAACAACAGCCCGCAGGCTGCGGTCGCCTCCGATCTTGGCCCTGGCGAATCCGTGGAGGTCCAGGTTGGGGATACGCCGATTGTCATCCGTCGCAAGCTGCACATCGCCGAGCCTATGAGCATCGACGAGGCGCTGTACGAGATGGAACTGATCGGACACGACTTCTTCCTGTTCGTGAACAAGGAGACCGGACGCCCGTCCGTCGTCTACCACCGTCACGGTTGGAGCTACGGCGTGTTCGAAATCGATACTCCGGAGAACGTCAAGAAGGCCTGAAGGTAAGGCCTGCTGACACGATCAGCTGATACCGCATGAACCGCTTCCAATATGGAGGCGGTCCATTTTTTCGTAAGAAGGTCGAAAAATTCGACTGCTGACGGTGCGAGGCGCTATTCTGGTACGCGGACACCACCACTTATCAGTCAAGGGAGAACCCAGTGGTCGATATTGTTGACAAAGCCCTGCGAATGGGTGAAGGCCACCAGCTCAAGAAGCTGGAGAACGTGGCCAAGGCCGTGAACGCTCTGGAGGATGAGATCTCCGCCCTCTCTGACGAGGATCTGAAGGCCCAAACCCCGAAGTTCAAGCAGGAAATCGAAAACGGCAAGAGCCTGGACGAGATCATGCCCGAGGCGTTCGCCACCGTGCGCGAGGTCTCCAAGCGCACCCTCGGCCAGCGTCACTTCGACGTGCAGCTCATGGGCGGTGCCGCCCTGCACTGGGGCAACATCGCCGAAATGAAGACCGGTGAAGGCAAGACCCTGGTCGCCACCCTGCCCACCTATCTGAACGCTCTCGAAGGCAAGGGCGTGCACGTGGTCACCGTCAACGACTACCTCGCCAGCTACCAGAGCGAGCTGATGGGCCGTATCTACCGTTTCCTCGGCATGAACGTCGGCTGCATCATCACCGAGCAGAAGCCGCCGGAGCGCCGCAAGCAGTACAACGCCGACATCACCTATGGCACCAACAACGAGTTCGGCTTCGACTACCTGCGTGACAACATGGCCTGGGAGAAGGCCGACCTCGTGCAACGCGGCCACCACTACGCCATCGTCGATGAGGTCGACTCCATCCTCATCGATGAGGCCCGTACCCCGCTTATCATCTCCGGCCCGGCCGAAGGCGACGTGACCCGCTGGTACCGTCAGTTCGCCAAGCTGGTGCTGAAGCTCACCCGCGACGAGGACTACGACGTCGACGAGAAGAAGAAGGTCGTCGGCATCCTGGACCCGGGCATCACCAAGGTCGAGGATTTCCTCGGCATCGACAACCTGTACGAGCCGGCCAACACCGCCCTGATCGGCTACCTCAACAACGCCATCAAGGCCAAGGAACTGTTCCTGCGTGACAAGGACTACGTCGTCACCCAGGGCGAGGTGCTCATCGTCGACGAGCACACCGGTCGTATCCTGCCGGGCCGCCGCTACAACGAGGGCCTGCACCAGGCCATCGAAGCCAAGGAAGGCGTGGAGGTCAAGGCCGAGAACCAGACCTTCGCCACCATCACCCTGCAGAACTACTTCCGTATGTACGACAAGCTCGCGGGCATGACCGGTACGGCCGAAACCGAGGCCGCCGAGTTCATGAACACCTACAAGCTGGGCGTGCTGCCGATCAAGACCAACAAGCCGATGATCCGCAAGGACCAGGACGACCTCATCTACCGCACCAAGAAGGAGAAGCTGGCCGCCATCGTCAAGGACGTGGCCAAGCGTCACGCCAAGGGCCAGCCGGTGCTGCTCGGTACCGCCTCCGTGGAAAGCTCCGAAGTGGTCTCCGCCCTGCTCGACGTGGCGAAGATCCCACACCAGGTCCTGAACGCCAAGCAGCACGAGAAGGAAGCCGCCGTGGTCGCCGTCGCCGGCCGCAAGGGCGCCGTCACCGTGGCCACCAACATGGCCGGCCGTGGTACCGACATCATGCTCGGCGGCAACGTCGAGTTCCTTGCCGACGCCAAACTGAAGTCCGAGGGGTACTCTCCGGAGGACACCCCGGAGGAGTATGAGAAGCGTTGGCCGGGCACCCTGAACGAGATCAAGGCCCAGGTCAAGGACGAGCATGAGGAGGTCAAGGAGCTGGGCGGCCTGTATGTGCTCGGCACCGAACGCCACGAGTCCCGTCGAATCGACAACCAGTTGCGCGGTCGTTCCGGCCGCCAGGGCGACCCGGGTGAATCCCGCTTCTACCTGTCGCTGGAAGATGACCTGATGCGTCTGTTCAACACCCAGCTGGTGGCCCAGGTCATGGCCAGGGGCATGGAGGAAGGCCAGCCGATCGAGGCCAAGTCCGTCACCAAGGGCGTGCGCACCGCGCAGAAGGCCGTCGAATCCCGTAACTATGAGATTCGCAAGAACGTGTTGAAGTATGACGACGTGATGAACAAGCAGCGCACGGTCATCTACTCCGAGCGCCAGGCCGTGCTCAAGGGCGAAGACATCCACAAGGACATCCTGCGTTTCATTTCCGACACCGTCGAGTCCTACATCAAGGGTGCCAACAAGGGATCCGAGAAACCGAAGGACTGGGATTGGGAGGGCCTGTTCAAGGCGCTCAACACCGTGATTCCCACCAAGGTCGACGAAGACGAGGTCAGGAAGATCGTCGGCGGCCTCAAGGGTTCGAAGGCCGTCGAGGCCGTGCGCGACCTGATCGTCGAGGACGCCAGGCAGCAGTACGGCGAAATGGAGGAGACCATCGGCGAGACCGGCTTGCGCGATCTCGAACGTCGCGTGGTGCTCGCCGTGCTCGACCGCAAGTGGCGCGAGCACCTTTACGAGATGGATTACCTCAAGGACGGCATCGGCCTGCGTGGCATGGGCCAGCGCGACCCGCTGGTCGAATACCAGCGCGAAGGCTACCAGATGTACAACTCCATGATCGAGGCCATCAAGGAGGAGACCGTCCAGCTGCTGTTCCACATCGACATCAAGCAGGTCGCCACCACCGACGATGCCGTTGACGAGGTCGAGGAGACCGCCGAAAGCGCCGACACCATCGCCGTGGCCTCCGGCCCCGACGAGAACGGCGAATCCGTGGTCGAGGCCACCGAGGGCAAAGTCGAAGAAGAGGACGAGGATACGGACGCCAAGCAGGCGATTGCCGAATCCGCAGCCGCTTCCGAGGCCGGCGAGTCCACGCTGCCTGTTGCCGGCCCGGCTCCGGTCAGCCACGCCGAAGGCAAGGTTCCGGTTTCCAAGCGTCCGAAGAGCGAAGAGCTCAAGACGCCATGGGCCGACGGCCGCACCTTCCCTGGCACCGGCAAGAACGCCCCGTGCCCGTGCGGTTCCGGCCGCAAGTACAAGATGTGCCACGGCCAGAACGAAGCGTGACGGTGACGATGAATCGGCATTGACCATCCGATGGTTCGACGACCGAACGGATATACGCCGGGGCCGGCGCCCAATGATATGGGTGCCGGCCCCGGCGTTATTCACGATCGGTATGATGGTCCTGCATTATCTGGCGGCGTCCGCCAACAGTATCCCGGCGATTGCATCGGCGAGTCTCGCGTGGCCTTCCGGATTCATGTGCAGTTTATCGAGATCGCTGGGTTCGGCGACCGTCGCGGCGTCGAGGAACAGCCACCCATTACGTTCGGCGGCCTTGCGGTACCAGCGAGACAGTTCGTGCGAGCGTTCGACGGCGCTCTGCGCGAAACTGGCATAGGGAACTCCGGGTTTGATGTGGATGGGGGAGACGAGAAGGATTCTCGGCGCCGGCCCGCAACCCGCATAGTCGTAATCGCGAATCGTGCGTGCGACCATTTCGGCGCCTGCCGCGACGATGCGCGATGATGCATTGAACATCTCTTTGAGGTCATTGGTACCCAGCATCACAATCGCGTAATCGAGCGGACAGTGCGATTGCAATACGATCGGAAGCGCCTCCACACCGGAACGATGCGGTTCCAAAGGATTATCGAACACGGAGGTGCGACCGCTCATACCCTCTTCGATGACGTGCCATCCATCCCCCAACAGCGAGGCCAGACGCCCCGGCCATCGCACGTCGAGAGGGTGCCTGGTTCCGGGATCTGCGGGATCGGTGCCGAAGGTGTTGGAGTCGCCGAAACATAATACGTTCTTCATAGATGAATCCTTCTTGAAGACGGGCAGCAACGCACACATCATACATCGATCGGCGCCAAGCGTTCCCGACGTTTGCCGTAGCCCGCCCGGGCGCACACGGTGCGAGGTGCCGGCCGATGGATGTTCGTGATACGGACGGGAACACATGAGGGAGCGCCGAGCCGTTACAATTGGCGGCACAATGACAATGACACGGGCGCCCGGAAGCGTCGAGGAGGGCATCATGGCCGATATCACATGGAAGTCGATTCTCACCAAGCTGGTCGGGGGAGACCATCTCACAGCCGGGGAATCGGAGTGGTTTGTGGACGATCTGATGCAGGGCAACGCGGACCACGCCGCCGTCGGTGCCGCGCTCGCCATGCAGGAGCAGCTGGGTCTGACCGCCGAGGAGGTTCGCGGTGCCGCCAAAGCCATGGTTCGCCATGCCGTGCCGCTGCACGTGTCCGGTGAGATCACCGACATCGTGGGCACCGGCGGAGACGGATTCGCCACCGTGAACCTGTCCACCATGGGTTCCGTGGCCGCTGCAGCCGCCGGCGTGACAATCGTCAAGCACGGCAACCGCGCGGCGTCTTCGAAGTGCGGTGCCGCCGACGTGCTCGAGGACCTCGGACTGCCGTTGGATCTGAAGCCCGAGGCGGTCGCGGAAGTCGGCGACGAGGTGGGCATTACCTTCGCATTCGCCCGCACCTTCCACCCGGCCATGCGTTTCGTGGGCCCGATCCGCTCCGCGTTGGGCATCCCGTGCGTGTTCAACGTTTTGGGGCCGCTGACCAATCCGGCCAATCCCGCACATGTGGCCGTCGGATGCGCCGACCGGTCGATGAGTCCGATCATGGCCGCCGTGTATGCCAGCCGCGGCCAGTCAGGTCTGGTCTACACCTCGCATGAGGGTATGGATGAGCTCGCTCCCACCGGCCCGGTGAGCGTATGGGAGATTCGTGACGGCAGGGTCGACGAATCCGAGTTCGACCCCACCGTGGATCTGGGTTTGGAAGCCATCACCGTCGGGCAACTCAAAGGTGGGACGCCGGATACGAACGCCAACGCATTCAGGGAATTCCTGGCTGCCAAGGACGTTCCTTCCCGCACCACCGCGCTTCTGAACGCCGCCTCCGCGATCGTGGCCGACGGCCATCTGGTCGGTGCCGGCACTCTGGCGTCGCGCTTCGCCGACGCATACCGGTTGGCCGAGGAGGCCGTCGACTCAGGCAAAGCCGAGGCGCTGTTCAACAAGTGGATCGAAACCGCCCAGTCCAAGCGTTAGACCCGCGCGCCGTCGTCGTAGTATCCGCCCCGGTCCCCTGGGCGGTCTTTGCGGTTGAGGATTCCCGTCACCAGACCACCCAAGCCGAGAAGGACGCCCAATCCGAAGAGGATGTTGAGCAACGGGCCCAATAGCGGAATCGAATTCAAACCGGGAACGAGCACCATCACCATCTCGCCCACGAGACCGACGACGAGCAGCGTCACCAGCAGCATCGTGGACGTCCTGACCGGCCCGAGGTCGGGGTTCGGGGGAGTGAAGCCGCCATCGTCATGCGCGTCCATGACGTTGTCGACGTCCAGCCAGCTGGAGCCGGTGAAATCGTGCGGGCCAGAACGTCTGCCACCGCGGCCGGGACGGACGTCATCGGTGAACGATCCGATGTCCAGATCGTTCACGGAAAGCAGGGCCTCCTTCTCGCGTTTTTTGGCCTGCTTCTCGAACTTTCTGGCCTGGCGCGAGGAAGCCACGTCGTGCAGGTCGGCCTGATGTTCGGCTTCGAATGCGGCCCACGCCGAATCCAGATCGTTCGTGCCATGCGACCCGTCGTCGCCGTCTCCGGGCGTCCGGGGCGAAATGCCGTAATCCTGTCCGTTGCCCGGCGTGGGGGTTGGCCGCTTTCCGTCGGCATTGCTATTCTGGTTCTCAGTCATAACTGTCACTCTAATCAGGCGACCGGCCAATGGCTAGTTCGTCTGCGGGAGGAATGCCAAGTGCTCTACTGGTTCTTCGTCAAAGGTCTCGGCCCTATTGCTCGTCATCGTTTGAGCCCTGCTGTCAGCGGACTGAATAACGTGCCTCGAGAGGGTGGCGCAATTATCGCAGCCAACCATCTGGCGGTGATCGATGATGCTTTGATTCCGATTACCTGCCCGCGCATGGTGCACTTCATGGGCAAAGCCGAATACTTCGAGGGCAAGGGATTGAAGGGCAAGTTCAAGAAGTGGTGGTTCACGTCCGTGGGCGTGTTCCCGGTTGATCGTTCCGGTGGCAGCAAGTCGCTTGGCGCACTCGAGCACGCACGAGAGATTATCGAGGATGGGCACCTGTTCGGTATCCACATTGAAGGCACGCGCAGCCCGGACGGTCGACTGTACAAGGGACACACCGGTGCCGCACGACTTGCGCTCGAGACCGGTTGCCCGATCGTGCCGACCGCCATCATCGGCTCGGACAAGCTGCAGCCGATTGGCACGTCGATTCCCAAGAAGGGCAAGACCAAGGTGCTGTATGGCAAGCCGATTGAGGTTGCCAAGAAGCCGGTCGATGAGATTACACATGATGATTTGCGCTCGCTGACCGATCGTGTTTCCGCCGCAATCCAGAAAATGAGCGGTCAGGAATTCGTGAACGAATACGCCCAGAAGGTCAAGGCCGAGCTCAAGGCCCAGCAGGCCGCCGAAGAAGCCGAATAATGTGTGCTGGCTCCCCTCAGCGAGGGGAGCCAGTCGATTGCTCTCACACGATGGTGAGGGTGATGACGGTGGGGTTGCCGTTGGCGTCGCGCAAGCGAGTCTTGCCGCCGTTGGAGAGGTCCGTATCGCCGCTTTTCACGGTACGTACCGTGCCGAACAGGCCACCGAGCACCTTGTCGGCTTTCACCTTGAACCCGAGACCCTCAAGCGTCTTGGTCACGGCGCTTTCCTGTTTGCCGACAAGGCCGGACGGTATCGTCGCCATCTCCGGACCCTTGGAAATCACCACGTCCACGCTATCTCCCCACTTCAGCTGGGCTCCGGCTTCCTGAGACGCGGAAATGACTTGACCAGCCTCGACCTTGTCATCGTACTGTTCGGTGACATTGGCCGTGAGCTTCAACTCGCCGAGCGCGGCTTGCATCTCATACTGGGTCTTACCGACGATGTCAGGCATGGTCACCGGCATCGGTCCCTTGCTCAAAGTAATCGTCACCTCATCGTTGTGCTTGGCCGTGGTACCGGGATCAGGGGAAATCGTCAACGCCACACCCTGCGGCGTGTCCATCGAATACTCATCCTTCGACTCGTCATGCTTGACATTATCGAAGCCAGCTTTCTTGAGCGCGTTCAACGGATTCTTGCCATTGGCCGAATTCGCGTCGAGAATATCCTTCGGGATGGTGGCCATCCGTACGCCCTTGGACACCACCACCGTAAGCTCCTGATTGGCTCGCTTGCTTATGTGGCTGTTCACAACGGCCTTGGTCTTGTTCACGGAAGAAGAGATGATCTTGCCTTCCGCCACGTCGTCGCTGTATTCCTCGTGCGTCTTGTAGGGGATGCCGAAAGCCTTCAACGTGCTTTCATACGTGGCCCAATCCGCGCCGGTCAGCGAACATTCGGTGCCTGCATTCGCATCGCAGGTCACGTCATCCGGCTTGGGCACACTCCAATAGCTGCCCGGTCCGGCAAACCACCACCAGCCGGCGGTTCCGCCGATTGCAGCCAGTACCAGCACGATCACCAGTACGATGAAGCGGTTTTTGCTGCGCTGCTTCTTTGGCCCGGTGCCATTGGAAGCGACGTCCGGCTCATCGGAAAGGGCAGGCGCTCGGGTGAAGGCATCGCCGGCCTGAGGCAGCACTTGTGTCTCGCTGCCGGACTGTGCCATGATTTGCGTCTTATGGGGAGCCGAAGCATCGGCTGGCGTCGACGAATCAAGTGCCGTGGTGGGGGCGACCGGAGGAGCCGGAGGATTGACGTCTGCGGCGCCACCGGTATCGGCGGTATTGCTTGCGACATCATCGGCCAAAAACGCCGGTACGGACGGCTCGAACGTTGCTGCACCAGCAGGTACGCCGGTCAGCGGGGCCTGCTCGGCGATATTGCCTACCAGCGCTGCAGCGGTGGCATCGGTATGATCACCTCCAATGGGTTCGGCATGCAAACGGTATTGCCACGCCTCCAGCGGCAATTTGGCGGCCAACTGGCTCAATTCCTCAGCTGCTGCCGCGCCATCGGTGGGGCGGACATCCACCTGACGCGCGGTCAGATGGGCGATGAACGCCGCCACGGACGGATCAATGCCCTGACAGACCGTGGCCACGGACGGCACGTCCTCATGAACATGCTTGAAGACAAGCGTCACCGGATTATCCGAATCGAACGGCACTTTGCCGGTCAGCATCTCCCATGCCATGATGCCCACGGAATACAGGTCGCCTTGCGCGGTGGCCTGATTGTTCTCGATCATTTCGGGAGCCAGATAAGCGGCGGTGCCCAATAGCATGCCGGTGGAGCTCAATGTGGCTTGGCTGGCGGCCTTGGCCAGACCGAAATCAGTGATCTGCACATGGCCGCGATCATTGATCAAAATGTTCTCGGGCTTGATGTCACGGTGGACCACGCCGGCGCGATGCGCGGAAGCCAGACCATCCAGCGTTTCCGCGACCACGCGCAGTGTCTCACGCACGGAGAATGTGCCTTGGGCGTTCATCTCATGCCGCAGATTGACGCCATGCACATATTCCATGACCAGAAAATCAAGTCCATTGAACTCGCCGGTGTCATACACCTGAACGATGTGCGGGTTGGCGATGGACGCGGCCGAATTGGCTTCGCGGCGGAACCGTTCGACGAACTGCTCCCGATGCGGGCCTTTGGCGAGTTGTGTGTGCATGACCTTAATCGCCACGGTGCGCCCCAGACGCTCATCGATGGCCTCATACACGGTGGCCATACCACCCTCGGCGATATTGCGCACGATGCGGTAGCGTCCCTCAATCATCTGTGCGGGCTCGTTCTCACTCATGTTGTATCGTACGGTTCCTTTAATCACGACTGAACATGTTCAGTGTACATGGCCCCGGTTACGCGGCCGGAGCATCAGCGCATAGCTTTCACGGGTTTTCACCGGTGTTTATGGTCTCATGGTCCGGCGGCTCGCATTGTGGACTATCGCAAGGATTCGGGGACGAATCGCGCACAAGCCTCGGTCAGACGGCGTTGCGCTTCGGAATTCAGCTCAAGACCGGCAATCGCCTTACGGGACTCACCCCATAGGGCAGCGATGCGCTCGCGGGATCGATCAAGAGCACCGGTCGACGTGAACAGTTCAATGGTGCGGGCCACCTGGTTGTCATTGCGACAATCTTCTTCGAAGATGGCAATCAGATCGGCCTTATCCGCCGTATCTGCCGCAGACAGAGCATCAGCCAACAGCACTGTGCGTTTGCCTTCTCGGATGTCTCCGCCAACTGGTTTTCCGGTATTGCGGCTTGATCCGACGACATCCAACAGGTCATCCGCCAGTTGGAACGCCAGTCCGAGCGGCCGGCCGACGGCCAACGCGCAATGCCTGGCCTGATCCGGGCTCTCTCCTGCGGCCAGCAGTGCAAGCAGCAGTGGAGCGATGGTGGTGTAACTGGCTGTCTTCCAGCGGAATACGTTCAATGAGGCGTTCGCCAGAGCTTCGGGATTGGACAGTGGGGTCATCTCGACGGCCAAGTCCAGTACCTGGCCGATTTCCACCTCACGCTGCATGGTAAGAAACGCCTCGTTCAGGGCATCGGTGTTGGGAAGACGGCTGGCGGATCGGCGTGTGATTTCAATGCAGGCAGTGGCCAGAATGTCGCCGAGCATCAGGCCCAAGCCACGGCCTATGGCACCGCTGTGTACGGCCTGTTCCAAGGCACGATGTGCGGAAGGCCTGCCCCGGCGCAGATCGGATTCGTCAATGATGTCGTCATGCACCAATGCGGCCGTCTGAAACACTTCAATGGCGCAGGCCAGGTCGATCATGGCGTCACGCCGATCAGGCGTCACGTCGCCGGCAAGAATATCGAAGGCGTCCAATGCGAGCAGCGCACGCAGTCGTTTGCCTCCTTGGCTGGAGGAGGCGGCTTGGCCCACAACCTGTTCCATCACCGGTTTCAGGGCGTCGGCAACCTCGTCGGTGGCGGGGGCGGCAGTCAGTTCCCGCACCAACTGAATGATGCGTGGCGCGATGATTTCGCGGTTGTTAGCAGTTGTGCACATGCCTAATAACTTATCCACAGGGTTTGAAGAACACAAGAACGTTGGGAATCAAGGGTTTTGAAGCTAGAACCACAATGGTCGTTTTTTCCTGCGCCATACGGCGTTTTCAGCCATAGTGGGCACACACCCCCTCGGCGCATGAGCTATCCGGCTCGGCGCGCACCACAACACCAATAGATTGCACACCATTAGTCAAGGAGGACATGATGAACAACAACACGCCGCACAAGCCGCGTAAGAGCCGACACGCCAAACGGCACGCCGCCGAGCAGACGGAGCCCTTTGGCTTTGACGAGTTGGAGACGAGATCACAGGAATTTCGCAATGATCGCCGACTTCGAGGCGCGCAACAGGCTAATGCCGACTGGGTGGCCGAACCATTGGACGAATGGCTGTCTTGTCTCGATGCCGGGAACACCGACCTAGGCCGAGAGACGATGGCCGCGTTTGCGGTGGGCATGCGCGAGACCTTATCGATTCGTGATGCGCTGATTCTCTCGTTGGTTATTGATGAAAGCCGTTGCCCCAAGTCATGGCTCATGGAATTCGCGGCGCGACCGCATCTGGCACGTACGAGAACACGAATGGGCGAGCTGCTGACCTGCGCATTCGAGGATGAAGGCATGATGCCGGATAAGGAGCGTTGCCATGCCGGCATCGGTATGTTGCTCGATATCGCGGAAGCCTCACCGGTACCGTACTGCATACAGCCATTGGCCGTGATCGCTTACACCTTATGGTGGCTGGGCGATCCACGAGCAATGGTGTTCGCCTTGCGATGCCTGCTGCTCGATGAGGATTGTTCGCTGGCGGCGATGATATTCTCAGCCGCCGATCGAGCCGTGGCGCCGGCATGGTGCTCGGGCTGAGTGAACAGAAACGGCGGATCTCCGAGGTTTTACGCGCGATGCGCGGAAGGAAAGCGTGTGGTGATCGGCAACACGTCGGGCAACGATGTGGGAATAATCGTCCGTGGAGGGTGGTTTACTCACATAGTTGACGATTTGCCCTTGCCAGAAGTGGGCCCATGTGGTATATGCGCTTCACGGCGAGAGATCAGAAGGAGCAGTTTTGGCCACGAAGGAAACGACGGCAACCAAGCAGACAGCCGAGTCCAGCGAGGAGACCGAGAAGAAGGCCAGCTCTACGACCACCGCACGCAAGACTTCCGCCAAGAAGTCCAAGTCCGCAGAGCCCTCGGAAAAGACCACGCGCAAGTCCGCCGCGAAGAAAACCGCGAAGAAGGCCAAGGACGATGAACTCGTCAAAGACGAGGACACTCAGGTCGATGACGGGCTTGATGACGATGCCGAGGTCAACGACGACGATTTGGACGTTGAGGATCTCGACGAGGATCTTGACGACGTTGACGAAGACGATGCCGACGACGACGATGTGGAAGACGACGAGGACGAGGACGAGGAAGAAGCCAAGTCCACGGCACCCGAGCAGCCCAAGGAAAAGGGTGCCTACGTGGTCTCCGACACGGATGATGAGGAAGAGAACATCATCCCTTCGGGCAATCCGAAGCGTCGTGTGATTGCGGCCGGCGCAACCGCCGACCCGGTCAAGGACTACCTGAAGCAGATCGGCCGCGTGAGCCTGCTGAACGCCGAGCAGGAAGTCGACCTGTCCGAGCGCATCGAGGCCGGCCTGTACGCCCAGCACCTGCTCGACACCGAAAGCGAAGGCATGGAGTTCAAGCGCAAGCGTGAACTCAAGTGGGCCGCCGCCGACGGCAAGAAGGCTAAGGACCATCTGCTGGAAGCCAACCTACGACTTGTGGTCTCGCTCGCCAAGCGCTACACGGGTCGCGGCATGCTCTTCCTTGATTTGATCCAGGAAGGCAACCTTGGTCTGATTCGTGCCGTCGAGAAGTTCGACTGGAAGAAGGGCTTCAAGTTCTCCACCTACGCCACGTGGTGGATTCGTCAGGCCATCACCCGTGCCATGGCCGATCAAGCCCGCACCATTCGCGTGCCTGTGCACATGGTTGAAGTGATCAACAAGCTGTCCCGTGTACAGCGCCAGATGCTGCAGGATCTGGGGCGTGAACCTACGCCGGACGAGCTGGCCCGCGAACTGGACATGCCGGTTGAGAAGGTGCAGGAAGTGCAGAAGTACGGGCGCGAGCCGATTTCCCTGCACACCCCGCTTGGCGAGGATGGCGATTCCGAGTTCGGTGACCTCATTGAGGATACCGACGCCATCGCTCCGTCCGACGCCGTGGCCTTCTCCCTGCTGCAGGAACAGTTCAAGCAGGTGCTGGAAACCCTGTCTCCGCGTGAGGCCGGCGTCATCAAGATGCGCTATGGCCTGGAAGACGGCCAGCCGAAGACGCTGGACGACATCGGCCGTGTGTATGGCGTGACCCGTGAACGAATCCGTCAGATCGAGTCCAAGACCATGTCCAAGCTGCGCCACCCGTCCCGTTCGCAGACCCTGCGCGACTTCCTGGATCAATGATCATCTGGCTCCCCTCTGTGAGGGGAGCCAAGCATTTGAAGAGAAAAATAGGACTGTATGCCCAAAGAAGAATACGGCGCCAAGGACCTAGCTGTTCTTGAGGGCTTGGATGCGGTACGCAAGCGTCCGGGCATGTACATCGGCACCACCGACTCGCAGGGGCTTATGCACTGCTTGTGGGAGATCATCGACAACTCCGTGGATGAGGCCTTGGCCGGCTTCTGCAACGATATCGTAGTCACCTTGCACACCGACGGTTCCGTGGAAGTTGCGGACAATGGCCGAGGCATTCCGGTGGATAAGGAACCGAAAACCGGCCTGTCCGGCGTGGAGGTCGTACTGACCAAACTGCACGCCGGTGCCAAGTTCGGCAATTCGTCTTATAACGCCGTCGGTGGCCTGCACGGCGTGGGCTCCTCCGTGGTCAATGCCCTGAGCTCCCGACTGGACGTCGAAGTGGATCGTGACGGCAAGACGCACCACATGACCTTCCACCAAGGTCACCCTGGCGTATACACGGATGCCGACCCGGCCAATCCGTCTCCCGATTCCCCGTTCAAGCGCACTCGCAAGAACCGACCCACCGAGCTGGAAATCATCGGCAAGGTATCTCCCAAAACCACTGGTACCCGTATTCGCTACTGGTATGATCCGGAGATCTTCAACAAAACCGCCGAATTCTCATACGAACAGCTCATCGACCGCGTGCGCCAGACCAGCTTCCTGGTGCCCGGCCTCAAAATCACCATTGTTGACGAAAACGTACCGGAAACGGCGACTGACACCGCCGAAGCCATTGATGCCGACGCAGTCGAACCTGCGCAAGACCAGGCCCCGGCTTTGGACGTCTCGTCCAACGATGCCGAACTCTTCGACGACTCCACCGAGGCTCAAGCCGACAGTACCGAGAGCCTGTCCGAGGAGGACTTCTCGCTGACGGCCGGCGACCAGGACGTCGATGGCGCGTTCGGCGAGCAGCCCGCGCACCCGCGCGTCGTGGAATTCCTGCACACCGGCGGCGTCAAGGATTTCGTCGACTTCCTATCCAAAGGCGAGCCGATCTCCGACATCTGGCGCATCCAAGGCGAGGGCACCTATAAGGAGGAGACCCAGGCCGTGGGTGAGGGCGGTGAACTGCACGCCCAGGAAATCGAACGCACCTGCGGCGTGGACATCGCCCTGCGATGGGTCAACGGCTATGACACCACAATCATGAGCTTCGTGAACATCGTGGAGACGCCCGGCGGCGGTACTCACGTGGACGGTTTCATGAACGCCATCACCAAGCAGATTCGCAAGGCGGTGGAAGACAACGCCCGCAAGCTCAAGGTGAACATGAAGGACTCCGCCATGAAGGTGGAGCGCGACGATATCCAAGCCGGACTCGTGGCCGTGGTCACCGCACGCGTGGCCGAACCTCAGTTCCAAGGCCAGACCAAGGATGTACTCGGCACCGCGCAGGTCAAGCCGATCGTCACCCGGCTCACCGACAAGCAATTCGGTGAGATGATCACCGGCTCCAAGCGCGGGTACAAGGAACAATCCGGCCGCGTGCTGGAGAAGATCGTCGGCGAAATGCACGCACGCATCCAGTCGCGCAAGGCCAAGGAGGTCACGCGCCGCAAGAACGCGCTCGAATCCGCCTCGATGCCGGCCAAACTCTCCGACTGCCAGCCGGGCAATGACGACGTGGCCGAACTGTTCATCGTCGAGGGTGATTCCGCACTCGGTACCGCCAAGGCCGCACGCAACGCCGGTTTCCAGGCACTGCTGCCGATTCGAGGCAAGATCCTGAACGTGCAGAAGGCGTCGATCACGCAGATGCTCTCCAATAAGGAGTGCGCAGCCATCATCCAGGTGGTGGGCGCCGGCTCCGGCCAGAGCTTTGACATCGAACAGTCGCGCTACCACAAGATCATCATGATGACCGATGCCGATGTGGATGGTGCTCATATCCGTATCCTGTTGCTGACGCTGTTCTACCGATACATGCGTCCGCTCATTGAACACGGCTACGTGTATGCCGCAGTGCCGCCGCTGCACCGCATCGCGTTGACCGGCTCGCACAAGGGCGAATACATCTACACGTATTCCGATGACGAGCTGGCCGGCAAACTGGCCGACCTCGACAAGAAGCACATCGGATACAACGACGACATCCAGCGATACAAGGGTCTGGGCGAGATGGACGCCGACCAGCTGGCGGACACCACCATGGACCCGCGCACGCGCATGCTGCGCCGCATCCGTATGGAGGACGCCGCCCAGGCATCCGAGATTTTCAGCCTGCTGATGGGCGACGATGTGCCGCCGCGCAAGCAGTTCATCGTCGACAACGCCGACGATTTCGATCGCTCCAAGATCGATACCTGATCGAAGACGTCGCTGATAATGACATCGTGCTTACCGAGAATTTCCGTAATTGGCGTTTGAGGTGAGCACGTTGTCATATGTTTTATGCGTGTTGCCCATGAGTTATTCGATAGACTGATGACATCGTTATCACAACCGGTGCCGCACTGTGAATGGGAGGTGGAACATGGCCAGTCTGTTGCTTGCCGTCATCTATGTGGCGTTTATCAGTCTGGGGTTGCCGGATTCGCTACTCGGGTCCGCATGGCCCACCATGAGCCAGAATCTGAACGTGCCGGTGGCGTGGGCTGGCGGCATCTCCGCAGTGATTTCCATGTTCACGATTGTTTCGGCGCTGCTTTCGGACCGAATGACATTGAAATTCGGGGCCGGTAAGGTCACCGCCGTTTCGGTGGCGTTGACTGCGGCGGCCTTGGCCGGTTTCTCCATTGCCCCGAATTACTGGGTGCTGTTGGCCATCGCCATACCGTACGGCCTTGGCGCGGGCGGTGTGGATGCGGCGCTCAATAACTACGTAGCCATTCACTACGAAAGCCGGCATATGAGCTGGCTGCACTGCATGTGGGGCGTCGGCGCATCGGTCGGCCCCTATATCATGGGCTATGCGCTCTCTCGAGGCCAAGGCTGGCCGTGGGGCTATCGGTACATCGCGATTCTGCAGGTGATGCTGACCGTCATTCTGGTGCTGAGCCTGCCGCTGTGGAAGAAGCGTGGCGCAACTGCGGCCGGCGAATCGACCGATGGTGCCGCATCATCTGATGGCAATGCCGAGGGATCTGGTAATGCTGAAGGGGTGTCTGTTGCCGAACGCAAACCGCTCGGCGTGGCCGGCGTGCTCGCCATTCGCGGTGCCAAGGAAATCCTTGTGATGTTCTTCTGCTACTGCGCCATCGAATCCACGGCGGGCCTGTGGGCCTCCAGCTATATGGTGATGCACGGTGGCATCGACAAGATCACCGCCGCCAGCTGGGCCGGTCTATTCTACGTAGGCATCACTGTGGGTCGTGCGCTTTCCGGTTTCCTGACCATGCGATTCAAGGACCCGGTCATGATTCGCCTCGGCCAAGTGCTGGTGCTCGCCGGCATACTCACCATGTTCGTGCCATTGCCTCACCACCTTGGCGTGGTCGTTGGGCTGGTGGTCATCGGCTTCGGGTGCGCGCCGATTTATCCGTGCGTCATCCACTCGACTCCGGCCTACTTCGGCGAAGACAAATCGCAGGCCATCGTCGGCGTGCAGATGGCCTGCGCCTATGTGGGCTCACTGCTCATGCCGCCACTGTTCGGCATCATCGCGCAATATGTGACAATCAGTCTCTACCCGTGGTATTTGCTGGTGCTCTTGGTGCTGATGGTGGCCATGCACGAGCGTCTTCGCACGTTGCGCGGCTGATCATATGCGGCGCAATTGGGCCCGCCGCCTACTATGCTTGGAGCCCATGGTGATAAGTGAAGAAGAACATAAACAGATGCCCGAGCCCGTACGGGAACGATTGGAAGCGCTGAAGGATGCGCCGGGTTCGGTAATCGTGGTCGGCTCGATGAACGCCGATTACACCGTGACCACTAAACGACTGCCCAAGCCAGGTGAAACCGTCAATGGTGGTGCCATGAAAGTGCTGCCGGGCGGCAAGGGCGCGAATCAGGCGTCTGCCGCCGCTCGTCTCGGTGTCAATGTCCAGTTGCTGGGCGCGGTGGGCGAGGACTCCAACGCGGACTTCCTATTAGGCAAGCTGGATGAGGCCGGCGTCGACACCGCCGATATCCTGCACGTTGAAGGCCCCAGCGGCACCACGGTAATCACCGTGAGCGCTGAGGGCGAGAACACCATCGTCTATTCGCCGGGTTCCAATGCCAAGGCAAGTGCCAGCTATGTGCAATCACATCGCACGACCATCGCCGAATGCGCGGTATTGGGACTGTGTTTGGAGAGCCCGATTTCCACCGTTATCGCCGCCGCGCAGACCGCGCATGACGCTGGCGTGACCGTGCTGCTCAACGACTCGCCATTTATGGACGAGCTGCCTCACGAACTGGTGGAAGCCACGGATATTCTGCTGGTCAACCAGCATGAAGTGGCTCAACTGCTGGGTCTACCGGACGGCGATGTGGAATCACTCGACTGGTATGAGGTCGCCGAACGATTCACCGATTACGGATTCGACCGGGCGATAGTGACGCTTGGTGCGTCGGGGTCGGTGGTGATCGAGAACGGACGTTGGCATCGCGTATCCGCCGCGAAAGTCAATGCGGTGGACACCACCGGTTGCGGCGACTCGTTCATGGGGACCGTGCTGGCTGGCTTGGCCGCTGGTCATACGCTGCTGCAATCCGCGCAAATCGGCTCCTATGTCTCCGCCTATGCGGCCACCAAGCTTGGTGCCCAAAGCGCCTACGGCACTGCCGAAGAAGTCATCGCCTACTTCAGCTGACCTATAATCGTACATATGTACGAAAGCCTGAGCCTGTTTTCCGAACCCACCAAGGTGTGGTTCGAGCATGCCTTCGGTCAGCCGACCGAGGCACAGGCTCAAGCATGGCCGGCAATCCATTCCGGTCGTAATGTCTTGGTCATCGCCCCTACCGGCTCCGGCAAAACATTGGCCGCGTTTCTCTCGGCCATCGACCGATTGATGACCGTGCCACGTACGCGGCGTGCCGGTGTGCGTGTGCTGTATATCTCGCCGTTAAAGGCGCTCGCGGTCGATGTGGCCAAGAACCTAGAACAGCCTTTGGAGGGCATTGCCGCACAATGCGAGGCGCAAGGGCTGCCCGTGCCGAAGATCGCGGTCGCCACTCGTTCAGGCGACACCACCGCACAGGAGCGGCGGCGCATAGCCTCCCATCCACCGGATATCCTCGTTACCACGCCAGAATCGTTGTACTTGTTGCTCACTTCGAAAGCAGGGCGGATTCTCGGCACTGTCGATACGGTGATCGTCGATGAGATTCATGCAGTGGCGGGCACCAAGCGCGGCGCACATCTGGCGGTAAGTCTGGAACGGCTGGAGAACCTTGTCGCGGAATCGCGCAAGCGAGATGCAATCGATGCGGATGCTGATGAGGGCAGTGATACCGCCATCGATGCTGGCCTCAGTGACCTTCATATGCAGCGCATTGGTCTATCCGCTACGGTGAATCCGCCTGAAGAGGCGGCGCGATTCCTGGGCGGCGGACAACCGGTTACCATCGTGAATCCCGGTGGGCGGCCTGCAATGGATCTGCGCATGATTGAGCCGTTGGAAAACATGCGTGATTTGCAGTCCGTGAATGCCAAGCAGCGTGTCGGTGGCGTGGAGGCTGAACGGTCCGCTCCGCATATCAGCGGTGTCACGCCGGCCATGCAGCGACTTGCCGAACGCAGGGGCATTGTGCCGGTGGATGATAGAGATGTTTCTTCCACTTCTGGGGACGATTCTGATGCGAGTGATGCGTTCGATTCCTCCGCGTTGGTTGGAGCGGCGGGCGACCGTACCTCCGGTTCCATCTGGCCCGTGGTGGAACGCAGCATTTTGGATGAGATTCTCGCGCACCGCACCACATTGGTGTTCGTCAATTCGCGTGGTGTGGCCGAAAAGCTCACCGCGCGCCTCAATGATCTCTATGCGCAGACCCGGCATGGCACCAATCCCGACACTGTGCGGGATCCGGGCTCTCCGGAAGGCCGCGAAGGGTTCTCCACACATTACGATGCTGTGGTCGGTTCCACCACCATGCTTGTCGGCTCGCATGAGGGCGATGATGTCATCGCCATGGCTCATCATGGGTCGGTCTCCAAAGACCGTCGCAAAATGATTGAGGAACGGCTCAAGCGTGGTGAATTGCGCTGCGTGGTGGCCACCTCCAGTTTGGAGCTAGGCATTGATATGGGCTCGGTCGACCTGATGATTCAAGTCGATACACCGTTGTCGGTCTCCTCCGGATTGCAGCGTGTAGGTCGTGCCGATCATCAGGTCGGTGGCGTCTCTCACGCATTGTTCTACCCGCTCACCCGTCAGCAGATTGTCACTGGGGCCGCAAGTCTGGAAGCCATGATTGCCGGCGATATAGAACCATTGGCCGTGCCGCGCAATCCGCTCGATATTCTCGCCCAGCAGACCGTGGCCGCTGCCTCGATGCACGATTTGAACGCTGATGACTGGTATGCCACGGTGCTCCGTGCTGCGCCGTTTGCCGAACTGCCACGTGACATGTTCGATGCCGTAATCGGCATGATGTCCGGCGAATACAACAGCGAGGAATTCTCGGCCTTCCGGCCGCGACTGGTATGGAATCAGGATAATGGCCTGATTTCCGCCCGTCCCGGTTCGCAGAAAGTGGCCGTTACCTCTGGCGGTACGATTCCCGATCGAGGGCTGTACACCGTGGTCCTGCCTGAGGCGGACGCCGGCAAAGGCCAGCGTCGCGTCGGCGAGTTGGATGAGGAGATGGTCTACGAATCGCGCGTGGGCGATGTCATTACGCTCGGCACCTCCACATGGCAGATTCAGGAGATCACCCGTGATCGTGTGGTCGTGACTCCGGCTCCGGGCCGCACCGCCCGTCTGCCGTTCTGGCACGGTGAAGGCGCTGGCCGTGACTACGGTTTCAGCCGTACCATAGCCCGCTTCACCCGAGAAATCGCCGCCGGATTAGACGTGAAGCGGACTGAGGGGAGGTCTGCCGCAGAAGGTCCAGCTGTCCCAACCTTCATCCCAACAATCCTCACTCGCCTCCACCGAGATGGCCTAGACCCCAATGCCATCACCAACCTGGCCCGCCTGCTCTCCGAGCAACAAGCCATCACCGGCACAGTTCCCAGCGACCAAACCCTCATCGTGGAACGGACCCGCGATGAAGACGGCGGATGGCGCATCGTGCTGTTAAGCCCCTTTGGCCGCCGCGTTCACGAACCGTGGTCCATGGCCATCAGCCGCAGACTGCGCCAACGCTACGGTTTTGATGGGCAGGTATATGCCGCCGATGACGGTATCGTCATTCAGCTACCGGACGGTGATGGACATATTCCTGTTCAAGACCTGTTCCTTTTCGACCCAGAAGACCTCAAAGCAGATGTAGAACGTCAAGTGGGCGAGTCCGTGCTATTCGCCGCACGATTCCGCGAATGCGCCACCCGATCACTGTTCATGCCGCGATCCGACCCGGGCCGTCGCGTGCCCCTATGGCAGCAGCGACTGCGCGCCGCACAGCTCCTGCAATCCGCACGCATGGCCAAGAACTTCCCGCTGCTGCTGGAAACTGCGCGCGAATGTTTGCAAGACGTATACGACATGCCTGCCCTGAACGAGGTGATGACCGGATTGCAATCCGGCATCATTACCGTGAAGGACGTGGAGACCGAATCGCCATCGCCTTTCGCCGAGAACATTCTCTTTGGCTTCGTCGGCGTGGTGATGTACCAGTATGACCAACCTCAGGCCGAGCGCAGCGCGCGACTGTTGTCTCTCGATCCGCACGTGCTCGAACGCTTGCTCGGCACCACCGACATGGCACAAGTGCTGAATCCGGACGTGATTCGCGAAGTCGAACAGGAACTGGGGGAGCGCACTTTCTGGAATGAACTTGCCGACGATGATGTGACTGGTCGCGTGACCCGTTACGCCAAAACCCATGGTCCTTTCACCGCCGATCAGCTCATAGCCGACCTACACCTCGATGCTACGGATGCCGTGCACACTCTGGATGTGCTGGCTGCCAAAGGCGAGTTGCTGCAAGGCCACTTTGTAGATGATGACGAGCAAGGCCAACAGTGGCTCCATAAGGACGTATTCCGCCGCATTCGGTCTCGCTCATTGGCCAAGGCGCGTAAAGCAGTCAAGCCAGTAGAACCAGAGGCGTTCCAGATGTTTCTTATCGACCGACAAGGTATCGGGCCGGTCGGCGGCGAACGATATGAAGGTGCTGACGGGCTCATGCGCGTTATCGAGCAGCTGGAGGGCATATCACTGCCCACTGCACTCTGGGAGTCGGCGGTATTCCCCGCACGAGTACGAGACTACCAACCTGCATTGCTGGATGAGTTGCTGACCAGCGGCGATGTGGTCTGGGTCGGCTCAAAAACCGGGGGAACCAGTGCGATGGACCCCGGTGAGGTTGCTTTCTATCCGGCGGATTCAATATTGCTCAGCGATGTGGAACATGGTACGACATCGAACGCCTCAGACGCCACCATGCCGGAAGCGATTCTGGCCGCACTGGACTCAGGGGGAGCGTTCCATGCCCGTCAACTGATGGATGCCGCCAAACGTGTGTGGAATGAGGCCGCGGAGCCGGACATCAATCCAAACACCGGCGAAATCATTCCGCAAGAGTGGAGCGAACAGCAGTTCAAGGATGCCTTGTGGAGCTTGGTCTGGCAAGGTAAGGTCACCAATTCCAGCTTCGCGCCGGTGCGTGCATTAACCGCAGGCGCAGCAAGCCCGCGTAAATCCACTACATCACGTCGTCGTGGGCGTGTCGCTCCGATTCGCCGAGCCACGACGGATATGACGTTAGGAGGTTTGTGGTCTGCCGTGATCGGGCAAGCTGAAGCCGAAGACACTGACCAGACCGAACGGGCACTCGCACTGGTCGAGACGTTGCTGGACAGGTATGGCGTCATCGCGCAGCCGGTGATTGACAAGGATAATATTCCGGGTGGCTACTCAGCGTTGTATCCGGTATTGAAGCGCATGGAGGAGCATGGTCGACTGGTACGAGGCATGTTCGTCCGTGGTTTCGGTGCGGCCCAATTTGCCGAGCACGACACCGTGGATGCGTTGCGTCATCCGTCAGAGCATCGCGGCCAGTCCGTGGTGGCATTGAGTGTGCTCGACCCCGCAAATCTCAGTGGCTCCGCCATCGCGTGGCCGGACGCGCCTGCCGGTGCGGGTAAACCGGCACGCCGTATCGGAGCCATGGTCGTGCTCAATGCGCAAGGCACGCTACTATACGCGGCTGCCAAAGCCAAGCACCTGACGGCGTTCGATCAATCGGTCGACCATGAACCCGCTGCCAACGATTCCGACGAACAGATGCGCAAAGCCGCCACAGAACTGGCCTACGCCCTCAAACGCAATGGCACCGGTTCCGTGACGTTCAGCGACATCAATGGCGAACCCCTCAACGCGCGTCACCCCTTCGCCCGTATCCTCCACCAGTCCGGCTTCACCCCCGTTCCCCGAGGCATGCGGCTGTACTGATTGAGCCCAGCTATCGAATGCGGTAGTTGGAGCCGCGTTGGGTCATGATGAGGCCGGCGCGGGTGAGCTTCTTATCCAGTGTGTAGAGGGCGTTCCTGAGGAGCCCTTGTTGCTCGAAGAATGGGCCACCGACGAGCTTGACCAATTCGCTGGTGTTGACAAACTGGCCATCAGCCTTGACCAGTGCTTCAAGCAAACTGTATTCCAGACGGGACAGTGAGATTGCGCTGTGCGTGGATGCGTAGTAGGCCTTGTGATTCGTGGTGTCCAACGTGAGATTGCCACGAATGATCATGGCGGGGGAGTCGGTGGCAAGCGAGCCGACGTATGAGAGCAGTTCGCCATCGGAGAATGGTTTGCTCAGCGCGGCATCCGGGCGTCGTACGTTAGCTTGTGCGCTAGCGGCGGCATTGTCCGAGCGTTGTTCGGCTTCGGCATCTGAGTTGTTTGCGCGTGAATCCGCGCTGAAGGAGCTGTAGGGCGTCTCTTCGATAGGGGCGTACTCGTCAGGCAGCGCTCGCCAGCGGCTGCCTTCGCCAATGGTTTTGCTGAGTGGCGTCGAAGTCAGCAGCAGAATCTTGACGGAGGCACGGGCATTGTGAAGGGATTCGATGAGTTGCTCGGTGGAGATGCCGAGCAGGGATTCATCGAGAATCACTGCGTCAAATAGCTCCTTGGTGACCGCGGCGAGCGCGATACTGCCGGTGCTTGCCAAGGACACCTCATGACGACAGGCAAGCAGCGCACCACGAATGGCGCGGGCCAACGGTTCATTGGATACGGCAACCAGTAGTCTCATCGCCACCTCCTTGATGCTTAGTGTAGGTCGGGTTTAGGGTCTCTTCTCTATGTGTTTGGCTCACTATCGTTCGCTCCTCGCCTACAAACACCCCACTGGGGGTGTTTGCTTTACGGCTCGGCCCATCAGAGGGAGCTTAATTGAGGTTACGCAATGAAGGCGATGGGGGAGGCGAGGTCCACTCCGGAACCATCTCGGCGCATATCGGGCTTGGGAAGCTCGACCGGGGAGCCTGCGGATGTGGAGGCGTGCAACGGGTAGAGGCCCACCCAGGCAAGAATCAGCGTGTTCTGGCCCTTCAGGAAGCGCTGGGAACGCACGCCGCCGGTAGCACGACCCTTGGTGGGGTACATTTCCAGCGGAGTGACTTTCGCCGCGCCGTTTTCGGTGCCGGGCAGTGCATCGGAATCGCCGGCCACGGTGAGCACCACTGCACCGGATCCGGAAGTCAAGCCGTTCTCGCCCTCTTCATAGGTCCATGCCACCTTGCCGGCGGGAACCACGTTGAAGGCCGCCACACGGGCACCCTCGGCCAGCTTGATGCCGGCCATACCGCCCGCGGTACGACCCTGCGGGCGCACGTTCTTCGCCTCAAAGGTCAGTAGCGAGGAATCGGAGGAGATGAACACCAGACGGTCGTCATCCTCGGCCACGGCGGCGAATACCACTTCATCGCCATCTTTCAGATCAATGACGGGCCAGGAATCCATGGTGGTGGGTGCCTCACGATTCCAACGCTTGATGACACCGTTACGGGTACCGATAGCCAGCGACGGCAACGGCTTGGCCTCGGCGGCCCCGCCATCCTCGCTCTCATCCTTGGCACTGGCCTTGCCGGACGTCGGCTGCTCCATGGCAATCGCCGTAATCACACGCTCACCGCGAATCGGATCGGTGGATTCGGTCATGCCGATCAGTTCGTCGGCCTGAACTCCTCCCTTCAGCGACAATGTGGCGGCAGCGGGCAAGGCAGGCAAATCAACCACATGCGCGAGCACCAGGCGGCCGGCCGACGTGACCAGCCCGTACGTGGCGCGCGTGGAAGTCTCGAAGATTGTGGTGATCTGATCGTCTCGCAGACGTTCATCGGATGCGGACCGTGCATTGAACACGTCCATCGCGCTTGGCGTGGTACGGGCAATCAAACCGGTAGCGCTCATCATCACCACGCACGGCTCGTCCTCGATCTTCAAGGCTCCGGTCAGCGCGGACTGTTCGCCGGTCTTCTTGGCTGCGGCTGCGGCTGCGGCCACATCGGCTTCGGCGGAGGAAATCGTGGTGGCGGCCTTCACCGCTTCGAGCGCGGACTTGGACACGCCCGAAGCCCCGGCACCCTGCGCCACGACCGGCGTCAACGTGCCATCCGGGTCGGCATCCAGCAGCACGGTACGGCGCGGCGAGCCCCACTTGGCGACCGCTTCGTCCATCTCGTCGGTGACCACCTGGTCGAGCGTCTCGGCGGAGGCCAGGATCCGGGTCAGCTCCTCGATACGCTTCTTCAGATCATCGCGTTCGGCCTCAAGCTCGATACGGTTCATCTTGGTCAGTCGGCGCAGACGCAGGTCGAGGATGTACTGAGCCTGGACCTCGTCCAAATCGAAAACGACCATCAAACGGCTCTTCGCGGCATCCGCATCATCCGAGGTGCGGATTACCTGAATCACCTCGTCGATGTCCAGCATGGCCAGCAGCAGGCCCTCGACCAGGTGCAGGCGTTCCAGCGCCTTCTTCTTGCGATATTCACTGCGGCGGCGAATCACCGTACGGCGGTGGTCCACCCACACCTGAAGCATCTCCTTCAGACCCATCGTGTGCGGGCGGCCCTCCACCAACGCCACGTTGTTCATGGCGAAGTTGTCTTGCAACGGTGTGTGCTTGAACAACTGCACCAGAACCGCATGCGGGTCGAAGCCAGTCTTGATTTCGATGACGATACGCGTGCCGTTATGACGATCGGTCAGATCGAACGCGCCGGAAATCCCCTCCAGCTTGCGGTTCTTCACACCGTCGGAAATACGTTCGATTACCTTCTCTGGGCCCACCATGTACGGCAGCTCGGTGACCACGATGGCCTGCTTGCGGGCCGTGACATGCTCGATATGCGTGGCGGCGCGCGTGGTGATCGTACCACGGCCGTTGGCATAGGCCTCACGGATGCCGTCGCGGCCGATGATCGTGCCGCCGGTGGGCCAGTCGGGGCCGGGCACGTAACGCATCAGTTGTTCCAGAGTGGCGTCCGAATGCGCCATGAGGAACTTGGCGGCGTTTACCACCTCGCCCAGATTGTGGGTGGCCAGGTTCGTGGCCATGCCCACGGCGATGCCCGAGCCGCCGTTGACCAGCAGATTTGGGATGGCGGCCGGCAGCACGGTCGGTTCCTTGAGCTTGTTGTCATAGTTCGGCGTGAAGTCGACGGTGTCCTCATCGATATCCGCGTTCATGCCGAGAGCCGCCGGGCCAAGCCTGGCCTCGGTGTAACGGGAGGCCGCAGGGCCGTCATCCAGCGAGCCGAAGTTGCCGTGGCCGTCTACCAGCGGCAGACGCATCGCGAACGGCTGTGCCAAACGCACCATGGCCTCGTAGATCGCGGAATCACCGTGCGGGTGGAGCTTGCCCATCACCTCGCCCACCACGCGGGCGGACTTCATATACGGGCGGTCGGGAGTCAGGTTCATCTCGCCCATCTGGTAGACGATGCGGCGCTGCACCGGCTTCAAGCCATCGCGCGCATCGGGCAGTGCGCGTGCGTAAATCACCGAATACGCATACTCGAGGAAGGACTTGCTCATCTCCTCGTTCAGCGGCGTCTCGACGATATGCTCCTTGACCGTGCGCGGATCGTAGGTTTGCGCGGACGGTTTGCGGTGTGATGCCATGAAACTCCCTTTCGAACGCCCCCATATTAGCGGGAGGGCGCGAAACAGTGCGCAGAGAACGGTTCTCGATACCAATTGTGCGCTGGTTTCGATGCGCCAATCGCACATGTCTGCCGATAAAACGGCGTGATTCCAGTGTTTCAGTCGATGTGCGTTTGTTTGATTATGTGCGTTGGAGCGCACAGTTGTTATTGAGAACCGTTCTCTGCGCACTGAGCCAAGGGGAGGGGTGCTACTTGAATGGGCAACTATGAGTGTTGAGACGCCGGATATGGACGAGTTGCTGCGGCTGGTGCCCACTGTGGGCTATGGGGATGACGTCCCGGCCGATCGGCGTGGGGGAGCGCTGCACCTGTCCGCCGTGCTGCCCGCCTTGTCCGCCGCCATCGGACATCCGACTCCCACCAAGGTCCACGCCGATCCCAAGGCCTGCCAGCACGCGTTGGGACTGCCCGACGCCGAATCGGCCATCGTGGTGCTCGTGGACGGCCTCGGCTTCTGGAACCTCGCCATGCGCCTCGGCCACGCGCCCTATCTGCGTTCGCTGATGAACGAAAGCGCCAATCAGCGTCCCGTCGCCACCTGCGCTCCAAGCACCACTGTGGCGGCCATGGCCGCATTCGGTACCGGAACCTGCCCGGGACTGACCGCAATGGCAGGCTATACGCAGCTCGAACCCGCCAGCCATAAGCTCATCCAACTCATCCAGTTCAAAGACGCGCTGGCAACCAGACCAGCCAATCCGCACATTCCTGCGCCGCCCATGGTCGATCCGTTCGACCTGCAGCGCGAGGAGACGGTGTTCGAGAAACTTGCGGCTCAAGAGGTGCGCGTCACGAGCTCGGGGTTGCCCAAGTTCTCCAGATCACCATTGACCGAAGCCGCATTGCGAGGCACCGACTATCAGGGCAACGTCACCCCACGTGATCGTGTGCTGGCCGCCTCACGCGCCTCACGCACCCCCGGCCTGACCTACCTGTACATCCGTGACGCCGACAAAGTCGGCCACAATTACGGGTGGGATTCCGAACACTGGGTGGCCGCATTCGAACATATCGACGCCCAGCTCGCGCTCCTGAAACGCAGCGCACCCAAAGGCACGCTGATCGTCATCGTGGCCGACCACGGCATGGTGCAAACCGACATGGACCAGCGGATTGACATCGCCGTTGAACCGCAGCTCACCCGAGGCGTGTCACTGGTCGGGGGAGAGCCGCGCTCGCTGATGCTGTATGCCGAGCCGGATGAACGACCTGAGGATATAGCTTGCCGATGGCGCGATCACCTGCAAGACCGAGCCTTGGTGCGGACCAGGGATGAGGCCATCGCGGACGGATTGTTTGGACCGGTCTGCGAGCGAGTCCGGCCGATGCTCGGCGATGTGGTCGTGCAGGCAGCGGGAGCCGTGACCCTCGTCGATTCGCGTACGCAAGGAGACAAAGCCACCCACCTGCCGAGCGTGCATGGCTCCCAAACGGCATTGGAAATGGATATTCCCTGCCTGATCGATATGGCCTGATTCGGAAATTCAGTCTCCGAACAGAATCTCGTCCCAGCTTGGTACGGCCGAACGTCCTGATTTACGCTTGGCCGGTTTGGCTGGCGCCTCGTGTTTGGTGGCGGCGGATTCGGCCGCCCGCTCCTGCTCGGTGGCTACCAGCTGTGCATTGGGGCCACGCCGTATGGTCTTGTCCGAAATATTGTCAGAACCCTGCTCTGGTGCCGTGGCAGGCGATTGCTGCAATCCTGCGGCAGATGACGAAACAGAGCTGGCGGTCTGCGAAGAGACCGGGCTGGGGGCCGTAGCGTCATGAGCCTGGTTCGTGGCCGGTGAGATGGACGTGGATAGGTCCACCGGGGGCATGGAACCTGTGGAAGTGACGGAGGGCCGGATCGCGGCAGGCCGTGCGGCCGGAATCGAAGGCGTAGGTGCCGCCCAAGCAGACACGGCGCGCTCGATACGCGCGGAACGTACGGAGTCGCCGGGCAGTTCAGGAATCGTCGGCTTGAGTTTGGAATCCGTGGCTGATTCCGGATTCTGTTCGCCGAGCAGTTTTCGAGCGGCATTGTTCAGGCTCATCACGGAATTGTCGTGCATATTCCACGTCCATTCGGCATGGATCTCACGGCCCGCGGAAGTGAATATCGCCACGATGCGCCAAGGCTCAAGTCCGCGCCGGGTGGATTTCCAGGTCACTGATTCCATGCCGATTCCAGCAGAGGCCAGCGTGCGTTCCACCAGTTCGCTGATGGTGCGCACCCTGCTGTCTTTGGGTGCCGCCACGGCAAGGAACTGTTCGATGGCATACTGTTTCTCGGTTTCCACAGCCATGGAGAAACGACGTACCAGCGTTTCGCTCAGATGATACTTCTCCGCGACACGGGCCGGATCGGCACCGGCGCGAATCAGCGACTGTATCTGGGAAATCGGCAAAGTGGACTGCTGATGCGGCTGGGGAGCCTGTCGCATCTCGCTTCTGACCTGCTTGGCCTCAAGAATCGCCCGTTCGAGCGTGTCGTCCACGCTCACAGCCATTTCCCCGCCGCCAATGGAGAATACAAGGTCCCCCGTCTTGCTCACGCGTACGAAACGGGCTTTTTCAAGCCGATCATCTGGCATATTCGCACCACTTTCCGTCGCAAAGACATTACTTCTTTTAAGTATGCCCCACGTGTCGAACTTTACGAGTATTTCAAATCGTGTATCCTATGGGCGAGTACGGCGCTGACCGTGCTATATATATCGACTTACGAACCAAAGACGACGAAAGGACCATGATGGCTCAGGATTATGATTCCCCCCGCAATAAGGATGAGGACGAGGAATCGCTGCAGGCGCTGGGGAAGTCCTCGCAGAACGCCTCGGGCGACATCGACGACGATGAGAACGCCATCGCCGAAGACTACGAACTGCCGGGCGCCGATTTGAGCAACGAGGATTCCTCGGTGACCGTCATCCCCATGCAGGGTGACGAGTTCATCTGCTCGCAGTGCTTCCTGGTCAAGCATCGTAGCCAGCTCGCCTACACGGACGAGGATGGCCAGCCGGTGTGTGAGGAGTGCGCCGCCTGATGGCGTTCGACGAGACCTACAACGAGCCCGAATCCACCGAGGTCCTGGTCAAAAGCCTCGACCCCGAACACCCGGCCCTGCTCCGGTACGCGCATGCGGGCGATGCCGGTGCCGACCTCATCACCACCGTCGATGTGACGCTGAAGCCTTTTGAACGGGCATTGGTGCCCACCGGCGTGGCCATCGCCCTGCCTGCGGGTTACGTGGCTTTGGTGCACCCGCGTTCGGGGCTGGCGGCCAAGCAGGGCGTCACCGTGCTCAACGCGCCTGGCACCGTTGATGCAGGCTACCGTGGCGAAATCAAGGTGCCGCTGATCAACCTCGATCCGAAGCACACCGCCGTCTTCCATCCGGGCGATCGCATCGCTCAATTGGTGATTCAGCGGTATGTTGAGGCTCGGTTCATCCCGGCCGAGACACTGCCCGGATCCGATCGCGCCGAACGCGGGTTCGGTTCGACGGGAGTGGCGTCCTGACCGGATTAGGCCGGTTGAATGACCAAGGTGATGACGGCAACAACGGTTGCGGAACCAATGATGGCGGGCGGGTGCGTGCGCATGGCACTGGTTCGCGGTTACAATGAACTTCATGACGAGGGAGGTGACTGGCATGGCAGAGATTGATGGCGAGCAGTACGCCGCCCGTAAACTGGGTTGCGAGATCAGCGCCGATCCGCTCAATCCGCTGGAACCAATCAAGAAAGTGTGCAAGTCCCACCATCCCGGTGAGGATTTGTCCATCCTCGACCGCGCGTACCGGCGCGCCGTCATCCAGCACTCTGCCCAGCGCCGCAAGTCTGGCGAACCATACATCATCCATCCGTTGGCCGTTTCCCAGATTCTCGCGGATCTGGGCATGGGGCCGATCGTGGTGGCGGCCGGTCTGCTGCATGACACGGTGGAGGACACCGACTACACGTTGGATCAATGCCGCGCCGAATTCGGCGACACCGTGGCCGGTCTGGTCGATGGCGTCACCAAGCTCAGCCAGCTTGAAGTGGGTGATTCCGCCCAAGCCGAAACCATTCGCAAACTCGTGGTGGCCATGAGCCGCGACGTGCGCACCCTGGTGGTCAAGCTCGCCGACCGCGTACACAACGCCCGCACCTGGCGTTACGTGAAAACCACGTCGGCACAGAGGAAGGCGCGTGAAACCCTCGACGTGTACGCGCCTTTGGCCAACCGACTCGGTATGAACGCCATCAAGACGGAGCTCGAGGAACTGAGCTTCAAGGTGCTCTACCCGAAGATCTACAACGAGATCGTGGTGCTGGTGGCTCGCCGAGCCGGCCAGCGCGATGTGTACCTGAAGCAGATTCTGGCAGAGATCAACGAGGATCTCGACGAGCAGAACATCAAGGCATACGTCACCGGCCGCCCGAAGGACTACTTCTCGATTTATCAGAAGATGATCGTGCGCGGGCATGATTTCGCGAACATCTACGATCTGGTCGGCGTGCGCATCATCGTCGACACCATTCAGGACTGCTATGCGGCGCTCGGTGCCGTGCATGCGCGGTGGAACCCGGTTCCCGGCCGATTCAAGGACTACATCGCCATGCCGAAGCTCAACATGTACCAGTCGCTGCACACCACGGTGGTGGGTCCGGGCGGCAAACCGGTCGAAATCCAGATTCGCACCTGGGACATGCACCGTCGCGCCGAGTTCGGCATCGCCGCGCACTGGAAATACAAGGAAAACGGCCAGGCCGGCCGCGCCCTGAGCTCGCCGGACAAGTCCGACCGCAGGCGTGACGAGAAGAACCAGGAGCTTTCCGAAGCCGACAATCTCAAATGGATTCAGCAGCTTGCCGATTGGACCAGCGAAACCCCCGACTCCAATGAGTTTCTGGGTTCACTCAAGGAGGATCTCGGCTCGTCCGAAGTCTACGTGTTCACGCCGAAAGGCAAGATCGTATCCCTGCCCGCTCATGCCACGCCCGTCGACTTCGCGTATGCCGTGCACACCGAAGTGGGTCATCGTACGATGGGCGCACGTGTCAACGGACGTCTGGTGCCGCTTGACACCACGCTCGACAATGGGGACACCGTCGAGATTCTGACGTCCAAATCCGATACGGCCGGGCCTTCGCGCGACTGGCTGAGTTTCGTCAAGAGTCCGAAGGCGCGCAACAAGATTCGCCAATGGTTCTCCAAGGAACGCCGCACTGAGGCCATCGAGGAGGGTCGCGACGAGCTGACCCGGGCGATGCGCAAACGCAACCTGCCGGTCAACACGCTGTTGACCCCGGAAGCGTTGGTGGGTGTGGCCGACGATCTCAACTTCCCGAACGCGGACGCCGTGTTCGCGGCCATCGGGGACGGTCAGGTCTCCACGCAGAACGTCATTTCGCATTTGGTCAAGGACGCGGGTGCCGACGAGGTCGATGAAGAGGTCGAGCAGGAGGTTCTGCCGCTCAAGCCCGTGGAGCGCAAGACTTCCAGCAGCTCCACCGGGGTATCCGTCAAGGGCGTGGGCGATGTGTGGATCAAACTCGCCCGTTGTTGCATGCCGGTGCCCGGTGATGACATCATCGGATTCATCACCCGCAACCAGGGTGTGTCCGTGCATCGCACCGATTGTCAGAATATGATCGACTTGAAGAGCAAGCAGCCCGAGCGTGTGGTCGAGGTCGAATGGACCAGCACCAAGGGTCTGTTCATGGTCAAGATTCAAGTCGAGGCATTGGATCGCCGCAACCTGCTGTCGGATGTGACGCGCGTGCTTTCCGATCATGGCGTGAATATCATCTCGGGTACGATCGCCACGGGTTCCGATCGAGTGGCCACCAGCCAGTTCAGCTTCGAGATGGCGGATCCGCAGCATCTCAACTCGCTGTTGGCTGCCGTGCGCAAGATTGACGGCGTGTTCGACGTATACCGCATCACCGGTGCCAAGGAATCCGCCGAACCCCGTCTGCGCAAGATGAAGTAGGGATGTGGGTGGCATACGGCGGGGCCCCGGTCCGAATCGTCGGATCGGGGCGCCCCGCCTTGTGGCACTTATGGCATGAAGGTATGGGCGGTTTTTACCGCTTCACTTCGATGGAGAGGATTCCTGCGGGCTCGGTCGGACGGTCGGACGAATCGGTGTCCAGTGCTTCGAGCTTGTCGACGACCTTCTTGGAGGCGTCGTCGGCGACTTCGCCGAAGATGGTGTGATGGCCGTTGAGCCAAGGGGTCGGCACGGTGGTGATGAAGAACTGCGAGCCGTTGGTCCCGTGGATTTTGCCGTCCATGCCACGGCGGAGCCCGGCATTGGCCATGGCCAACAGGTACGGCTTGTCGAATTGCAGGCCGGGGTCGATCTCATCGTCGAACTCGTAGCCAGGGCCGCCGGTACCGGTGCCCAGCGGGCAGCCGCCCTGGATCATGAAATCCTTGATGATGCGGTGGAAGGTCAGACCGTTGTAGAAGGGTTCATGGGAAGGCTGGCCGGTGTACGGGTCGGCCCATTCTTTCTCGCCGGTGGCGAGGCCCAGGAAGTTGGCCACGGTGTTCGGTGCCTTGTCGTCGAACAGGTTGATGGTGATGTCGCCCTCGGAGGCGCGCATGATGATGGTAGTCATGGTCTTAAGTGTCTCATGGGCTTGAGACCGGACAGTGGGTGCATGAGCTATGCTCCTTGTGGGACCTGCCCGGTTGTGAGGACTACTCTCGGGAGAGACATGATGTTCGGAGCGGTTATTTCCAGTTGAATGTGTAGCTTTGGTCCGGCTGTTCCTCGCCATGGGTGGTGACGGTCGGGATGTTGCCGTGCCAGGTGACGGTGAAGTTGCCCGAGCCTAATGATTTGCCGTCGTTGTGCAGATCCGTTTTGATTTCCGTGACGTTCTCGGAACCGATAACACCGGGATCGGTGTCCCAAGAGACTTTGACCGTGATGCTGCTTGGGCCGAAGAATATGGGCGAGCCGAGTTCGCTGATGGTCACTTCGCAGGTGCCGTCAGCGGATTTCGCGTTCACGATGCGATGCGACATATCCGTTTGCATCCATATGAGAGTGCAGCCTCCAGCCCAGATTAGCGCGATTGCGAGAATGATATGCTCAACGATGTGTGCCGCTTTATGTGAGTATCCTTCGGTCATAAATTCCCCACGCTCGTGTCATCATGCCATAGCCTTCAACCGGAGCCTTTTCATCGGTCGTTGAAAAGATGGTTGGCGATATCGCTCCGACCGCCGAAGCCGGACGGCACGTCACCCAAAGAGTTCTTAGCGAAGTCGAACAATCCCATGGTCATGCCTCTTTACCTTTGGGAAACCAATATGACTACCGTATCAGTTGTCGGCGTCATCGCCGAGGCTTGCGATTTGCGGAAGTGGCCCATATCCATGCATCGCGTCATGAAACGGGACGCCGTCTCGCGCGTAATTCGTGCCTGTAGAATCTTTAAAGACCAAGTTTGGAGGGAGCGGAATCATGCCACGCAAGCTGATCATGTGCGGGGACCATCCGGTTCTTGCGTTCGAATACGATCCCGAGTCCGGTCGCGCGTGCTCCTCTGGCGAGGTCCTTGACCATGATCGTCTGCCCCTGGAGTTCACCACGCACGGCAAGAGCGCGCTGTGTGCCAAGAGGATCGACGAATGGTGGAGGTCCCGCGCCATCCCCTCCACCCGCGACGGCATCCGCCGCGTGCTCGAATCGCTTGGCGCGGCATCGACCGACGAACTGCTCGACAGGACCTACGGGCTGAGCCTGTCGGACCAGTACTGGGTCAGACGCGAGGACGACCCGGCCGAATGGAAGGACGTCAACTTCTTCGACAATTCCTTCGACGAGGCGCTGGGCGAGATCCTGCTCACCTCGTACTCGTCGTCCCATGACATCAGCCTCAACGTCCCCGACGTGTCCACTGGCGGCGATCTTCCCAAACGCTGGACGATCGACAAAACCACCGGCAGGAGGCTGCTCGTCAAGTCGGGCCGCACGGGCCAGGAGCCGATGAACGAGGTCATCGCCTCGAGGCTCTGCATGCGATTGGGCGTTCCGGCCGTCCGGTATTCCCTGGCACGCAACGGCAACCGTCTGGTGTCCACATGCGCGGACCTGCTCTCCAATCATGAGGAGCTGGTCTCCGCCTGGCAGGTGCTCCAGTCCGTCAAAACCGTCAGCGGCCTCAACACGCATGACCAGTGGATCCGTGCCGCCGCCGGCTTCGGGGCCGACGGGCGGGCGGCGAGCGACGCGACCGACGATTGGCTCGTGGTCGATTACCTTATGCGCAACACCGACCGGCATTACAACAACTTCGGTCTGATCCGTGACATCGAGACCCTTGAGGTCCGTCCGGCCCCGATCTACGACACGGGAGCGAGCCTGTGGAGCGGCGAGCTCGATGTGGACGGCCGGGACTGGTTCGCCAAGCCGTTCTATACCGCGACCGGCAAGCCCTCGGCTTTGCGGCAGCTCAGACTTGTGGAGGATTGGGGCCGGTTCGACCTGGACGCCCTGTCGGACTGGCCCGACGAGGTGGCGCACGAGTTGTCGCGCATGCGCATGTTCGCGCCCGAACGCCTCGACGCCATCCGGGTACAGTTGGTAAAGCGTATCGGGATGCTCCGCAGAATCAGCGAAGGTGAGGTCCTTCGTGTTTCTGACCCGATTCGCAATAAAACGGATTTGATGGACAGATTCGGCGAGACGTTGCGGAAGAACCTTGGACAACGGGACGGGGATGCCAGAAGCGTCGGAACCGGACCGGATGCGTTGAGCCGTCATCTGAACCGCTAGCGCAACGAATCACTACTGGAATAATGGACTTTGCAACCGGAACACGAAAAGAGGAGCATGATGGCCAATCCCGAGCTGTCACGGCACATCCAGGCCCTTCCCGACGAGCTGAACGCCCTTGAAGGGGGACGGGAGATTTCCGAACACCTGCGGAGGGTCGACGCGCTGAAGGACCGGGCCCGCTCGCTGGAGCCGTTGGACGGTGTCGAGGACATGGCGTTGGCGGATTACGACCGCGACTGGCTGGTGCGCTACACCTACAACTCGAACGCCATTGAGGGATCCACGCTGACCCTGGAGGACACGTCGCTGGTGTTGGAGGGCGAGTTCGTCCCATCGGACTCGCCGGCCAGATACGTGTTCGCAGCGCGAGGGGTCGCTGACGGCATGGCCTACGTGCGCGAATATGCCAAGGAGGGGCGGAAGCTGAACGAGGAGCTGATCCGTCGTCTACACGAGGTGACCGCATTGGATCTCCAGCCGTTCGCCCGCGGCACGTTCCGTCCTTATGGCTATTTGGCGCGGATCACCGCCACCCGAGTCAAGACCGCGGACCCGCTGGAGATCCGCGACGACCTGCGATCCTTGATCGACGGGTTGGATGGCTGCGCAGCGCATCCGCTGCTCAGGGCCGCCGGTTTCCACGCGATGTTCGAGAACATCCATCCATTCATGGACGGCAACGGGCGGACCGGCCGCCAGCTGCTCAACTTCGTGCTGCTGCGGAACGGATACCGTCCCGTGGCCATCAAATACGATGCGGGTCGGTCATATGCGCGAGGCCTGGAGGCATGGCAGGTGGACGGCAAGCCGGATTCGTTCTGCTCCATTTTCCTAGACTGCGTGGAACAGGAGGAACAGACGCTCGTCGATCTGATCGAGCGGCTTCGCCATCTGAGATAGGTCGCAGGAACACTCGCATGCTTCTTTCGTGTGCGTCGGTAAGCCGCTGATATGCACAGAAGAATGAGATTATTCTTGGGTGCCTGTAGGTGCCTCGTGGAAAACGAGCGTAACCGGCAGGTTTCCCAAAAATCGAAAACCTTGGAATAAAGCAAAAAACAGTTGGCTACTATTATCATGCGAGGTGCGCATGATGATGGTAGTCATGGTTCCAAGTGTCTCATGGGCTTGAGACCGGGGAAGAGACGTGATTGCGGGAATGGCGCGGAGAGCCGTGGACTGGCTGCGGCCGATAGCCGGGAAGCCGAGCCACAGCGTGAAGCGTCATGCGAGTTGGCTCGCGATGATCAACGCGCCGGCAACGACCATGAGCGCCGAGAAGACACGCAGAAGAGTCCTTTTGCGTTCTCTTCCCGGTTTTTGGATCCAATCACGACGTATATCAGGACTAATCCGACGGCCAGCGGCACCAAGGCCAGTAGAAGCAGTGGCTTTTCCATGGCGCCTCCTTTCTGAACGCTGTGATTCAGAGATATCTTTAGCTAATCATGGGATATGGGCGGCTTGGCGCCGATTGGTGATGGGGCTCGATCCTGATGTTCGTCGGTGCCGGAATATGGTGCATTCCGTCAAATAGAGGTGGGCACTTGGATACGGTGTCGCTTTATTGGATTTCTTTGTTTCTATGGTTTGATTATGCCACGAGTCCAACAAAACGTTACCGGCCCCTGCTCATTATGGAGAAAAGGGTTACTTCGATATATATGATTATGCTTGGCATACTGAGCAAGTTTGTAAAGAACCAGTGCCGCCTAATCTTCTGTAGGATTCCAGTACTGGTAGGGTAAGGATAAATTATTAGATGAGTAATTCGTTAAAGCTCGTTTCTGCTCCTGTGCGCGAAAGCAGGTTGTGGGATATCCCAGGTTACGTGCCATGGTTCACGGCGGACAGCGCGACGGCCATCGGCGTGGCCCTGCGGTATCTGGCGGTCTCTCTGATCGGATACAAGCTCACCGGATCGACCACAGCAGCGGGTTGGTTGGGCTCGCTGGCCGCGATCGCACAGCAGGCGGCCGCCGTGTTCGGCGGGACATTCGCCGACCGTCACGATCGCAAGACACTGATCATCGTGAACGCGACAGCGGGCGTCATCTGTTGGGGGTCAGTCGCTGCGCTGCTCATGGCCGGCAAGCTGGTCTTCCCCGTGCTGCTTGCCATCGCGGTGTTCGAGTCTGCGGTCAACGGGTTTCTCGGCCCCGCCTCGGATGCGATGCTCAAATCCATCGTCGATATTCGCTCATATCCGAAAGCGCGCAGTCTCAACGAAGGCCGTGACGCGACCATCAACATGGCCGGCAGCCCAGTCGGCGGCCTGCTGTACGGCATCGCCCCGTGGTTGCCGTTCCTGTCGGCTGCGGTCATGTACCTGCTGGCAGGCGTGGCTGCGACACGTATCCGAGTCGGCGGAAATCCGCGGAACGGCAGCGATAGCGGCAACGGCGATAGCGACGATGACGGTGGGAAAGCGGGCGGCGCGTCATTTTTCCGTGATTTCGCCGAAGGATGGTCGTGGTCGCTGCACCGCAGGATGCTGGTGTTGACGATGGTGTCGTCCGCGCTGGCGAATTTCGGGGTCAATGGCTTCCAGTATGCGATTCAGCTGCATCTGATGCGCACCGGCGTGAACGCGACGCTCATCGGATTCGTGAATACGGGCGTATTCCTCGCGATGCTGGCGGGTGCGTTCATCGCCGGACGGATCAGCGATACCGCACCGGTCGGGCCGGTGACATGCTGCGGATTCGTGTTCATCTGCATCGCTTCGCTGCCGATGCTGCTGACCGACAACTACTGGGTGCTGCTTATCGCCAACGCCGTGATGTGCCTGCCGTTCCCGATCATCAACGCGTTGCAGCTCGGGTTCATTTTCGGTAAGACGCCCGACACGATGCAGGGGCGTATCACCGTGACGCTTACCGTACCGGCCCAGGCACTGTCCGCGTTCTGCTCAGCGACGGCCGGAAGTCTGTTGCCCGCTTTCGGATTCAGCGGGACTATGCTGGTGTTCTGGGCGGTGATGCTCGTCAGTATGCTGCTAATCGTCAGTTCGCGCAGCCTGCGCACCATTCCACGCGCCGACCAGTGGGATCGCACACCGCTGGAGTAGCCGCGGACGGCCACCAACCATGGGGACTATGCACCGCTGCGCGCTGCTCTCCGCACACGTCTTCCATTCCGCAAACCGGCTGCGCTGACAGGACTATGAGTGCGGTCAGTTTGCGGCAGTCAGTTTGGGAAGAACTCAAAATCTCGATTCAGCAGGCTCAAATCACGAGTTTTCAGATTGTGGTCTGGAAAACTCGGTGGAAGAGGCTGATCCCGGGAGAAATTGAGAAATCCGGATGTCCGTTTGCGCGACCGATTCTATGAAAACTTCCGGATGCGCGCGGGAGTTTAGCGCGAAACATGAATCCGGCGAAGTTCTCCCGGGAACGGCTTCAAGGTCGATTTTTGAGAATCGCGGAATTCCAACGTTTTTGTTGAGAGATTATGCATGAGAGTACCGGATTCTCGTAAACTCCCGCGTCCGGCACGGGAGTTCAGCGGCGAATTCCCGAAGTCAGCGTAAACTCCCGCAGAATCTGGGAGATTATGGCCCGACGAGGTCTACCAGAACGAACTCCCAGATTGGCCGCCGTTCAGCCAGACGAAAACGACCCAGCACCGGCGGAATCGAACAAACAAGCGCCACAACCACCATCAAGCAGTCGGCAACGTCATTATGAGCTGATAGGAACCAACCTTCTTGTCCGTCATCCCAGTAAACGTTGCGTTAGTTGACATGTCAGGGTATTATTCTCGAACAGTGTGTAAACACACTATTCACGTATACCTCTGGCGTGTCCGGCGATGGGATGCCCGCGGCGGATATCGGACACGATCTTCCCGATCCGGCACTGTTCCCGGACCACGCAGTCCGCGACCATGCACGCCAGGGGAACCGGATCGCCGTACGCCTGCCACTGCTCGAGCCGTCCGGCGTAGGTGCTGCCGGCATCATGCCTGATGGCGATGGGCTCGTACCCCGCCTGCATGAGCATCATGTTGAGGATCTGGCGTCCGGTACGCCCGTTGTCGTCGGCGAACGGGTGGATGTTTTCGAGTGCCTCCGCGGGGGCGCGCTCCGACGGGGGGTAACATCATCGGAAAGTCCGCCGGAAACGGCGGACTTTTCCATATCCGCCTCCGCATCGTCCGAAACGCCCATTCTCCTCATCAGAGAATCATCAAGAAGTTGTTCCGTGCTTACTTTCAAGAATCTTGATGCATTAACCAGGTCGTATACAGACCAGCCTGTTTTCCCCGACATCTTTAGGGACATGGCCGAACGGCCAATTCCCATCGCTTCGGCCAAGCTGGACTGCGAATAACCATAAGCCGTCAATAGCATTTTGACATTGAAGGTGATTGTCGACTCCAGCTGCTTTTGATAACGCCCGGTTTGTTGCGCACTTTGGTTGAGGTCTGAATGAAGGGACATGGTCCGTCGCCGGGGTACGATTTCAGTCGCCAAACATAAAACCGCTATGGAAAGAGGCGACGAACCATGTCGAACCAGATTCTACAGGTCGACGAGAACATGCTCGAGACGAAGCTGGACCGTCTCGTGTCCCGGAAGGGCGAGGAGCTGTTGAACGCGATGCTGGACGCGGAGGCCGACGAGATCACCGGGGCCGCGAGATACGAGCGTGCGTCCGGTCGGAGGGCCTACCGTGCGGGCCACTACGAGCGGAACCTGACCGTGAAGGCCGGGACGATGACGCTCAGGGTGCCGAAGCTGAAGGGCGCGGTCTTCGAGTCGGCGGTCATCGAACGCTACCGGCGTCGCGAGCAGAGCGTCGAGGAGGCGCTGATCGACATGTACCTGGCCGGCGTCAGCACGCGTCAGGTCGACGACATCAGCCGCCTGCTGTGGGGCGAGCGGATGCCCTCCCAGACGCTCTCCGACAAGCTCAAGCGCGTGTACGAGGACATCGATCAATGGCGGAACCGTCCCCTGGCGGCCCATTCGTACCCGTACCTGTTCGTGGACGGCGTGTGGCACAAGCGCACGTGGGGCGGGTCGGTCGAGAACGTGAGCGTGCTGGTCGCCATCGGCGTGGACGACACCGGCCACCGTGAGGTCGTCGGCGTCGCGGAGGGCATGAAGGAGGACAAGGCCAGCTGGGAGCAGTTCGTCAGGAGCATGATCGAACGCGGTCTCAGGGGCGTGCGGCTCGTGGTCGGCGACCGGTGCGCCGGGCTCGTCTCCACCGTGAACTCGATGCTGCCGGACGCGCGCTACCAGCGGTGCATGGTCCACTTCATGCGCAACGTCCTGTCCAAGGTCAGCCACAAGCACGCGGCATGGGCCGCGTCCGCCCTGAAGGCCGTGTTCGCCATGGAAAGCCGGCAGGCCGCGTTGGAGAAGGCCGAACAGGTCGCCACCGAAATGGAGTCCAAGGGGCTGAAGGCCGCCGCCTCCTGCCTCAGGGAAGGCATCAGCGAGACCACGACCTACCTGCTCGACGACTATCCCGTCGAGCATCGGCGGCGGATCCGCACGAACAACATGATCGAACGGCTCAACCGCGAGATCCGCCGGCGCACCAGAGTGGTCGGCAGCTTCCCGGACGGCAGGAGCGCGCTCATGCTCGTCTGCGCCAGGATCCGCTACGTCACCGCCAACCAATGGAGCGCACGCCGCTACCTGGACATGTCCCGGCTCGACGGCATCATGCAATCAACCGACTGAAGTTGTCCTCCCGGCAACGGGCCGAACCGCTTTTGCGCAAGAATTCGGGCGTTATCCATTGCCGTTCTGGGACAGGCTGTAACGGATCGCCACCTAGGTCACGCTCTCATCGTCCGCGTCGGTCATGCCATTCGCTGTAGGAAATCCCTAACGATTGAATCCCACTGCGCGTCGGTCAGAATACTTTCGCCCGCGCGTCATATGAGCCATTAGGCCGATATACTCTGAGTATACCAATTCCATGAAGTAGCGAGGAGAACAGGTCATGCCGACTTTGGAATGGATGGGAAAGAACAAGGTGGTCGCCTACCACCGTCAGGTGCCGTACCGTGTTCTTGACCGCGTTCCTGAAAAAAGCGTCCTGGATTCACGTGGATCCGATTGCGGTATATTGTTTTTTGGTATTTACTGATTTCAGTATTTCCGTATTCCGGTATTGCTTATTTGTCTACATTTTTTTGGTAAACGTAGACTTCGTCATTAACTGGAATGTATCCCTTCAGGATTTTATCCTTACGAATTTCCTTCCCGATTATCTTGGACGAATAGGCCAGTAGATAATCAAGAGTCGCCTGATACGGTTCGAGTATGAAGATGCATCGGCTCAGCGACTCCAGGTAATGAAGCTGCTTTCTGCATTCCCTCTTATTGAACCAATGGCGCCATCTTATCGAGAACTTCTTTTGCTCACTCTGCGAAGAGTCATAGATAAGCGGAAATGGTAATGGTTTCAAACCTGGTTCAGCCATTCCGTTGCGAAAATACTTATGCCACTTGCGCGACAATGAGGGGAATCTGATTTTAATCCATGCTCTTTGTGCCCAGGTTGGGGATACGCGTGCTGCCGGAAGCGTTATAAAACATTCATCGTAGAATATGGAATTCTTATATATGGCTTCCCATATCGGCATACGTCCTTCAGCGTCTTTCATGGTCTGATTAACTCGGTCGGCCCATTTGCGGAATTCCTCATATACAGAAGAGGCCAACCCGAGGAAGAAACCAAACAGTGCGCTGAAGAAATTCTGGAAAACCGGATTCGAATCATCTGGAATCAAGAAAATGTCAATCAGGCAAATGGCGCTCAGCCCGACGGCAATCGCAGCCGGTCTAATGCGGCGGATCCGTCGTCTATAGAAATCCGGATTCATATTCAGCAACTTGCCCAAGTCGTTAATCAAACATCCCGAAGCGGACTCAGGATACACCTTTATATCGCTGGCTGAATCCGCGGTCTGGTTTCCTCCATCGGTGTCATGTCTATCGAAAGCGTCCATGCCGAATACTGTCTTGTATGAGATGGGATTCTCCTTACCGAGATAAATAAGCGAAACCATCATACATAACTTTCTGATTGACGCTCATTCCGTCCAAAACGATATAAGCAGTCTCAAAGCGCGATCACCATCGGTTCGCGGGTCTTCTCGTTCATCGGTTTCTCCTTGTCTCGGTTTTCCAGTGTTTCCATATCCCGGTTTTTCGGTATGTAGTTCTTTCGGTATTTCGGTTTTTAGGTAAAACGGTTTCCCGGTTTTCACCGGTTCCGGTATCCCGCTCCAGCAGGATCTTCCTGAGCCTTTCCACCTCGTCCCGGAGCTTGCCGATCTGATGCTCCTTCTGGGCGATGACGGTGCGGTGGCGTGCCTGACGTGTCATGCGTGGCATCTGGCGAAAGGATTGCGACTGGAATGAAGGACTTTAGGAGCGGAATCAGGCGCGGCTCCGTCTAAGGGCCGTCGGTTTTGCTAGAATCTAAAGAGAAAAGGAGGTGCAATGTTCGGAACGATATCTGAATCCGAGATGCGCCGCCGCACGGAGAACGTCGGACTGTCGGTGCAGTCCGTGCGGCTGGAAGGCGGTGACGTGACGAGGGCCTTCATACGCGATGCCGGAGAATATGCGCGGGGGAGCATCGGCAGCGCCGAGCTTCTTTCCCGCACCCGTCGCCGTTACGGACTGGAGTGACGATGGCGCGTGTCTTCGATCCCTACCTGATTCCGGGAACGAACGTGCTGCGGAACCTTGTGGGCGCCACGGACAAGGATGCGCTGGCGGCTGCGGAGAACGATCTCTGCTCCGCCCGCGCCGCCATTCTGAGAGAGAATCTCCCACCTGCGGAGGGGACGCTGGAACAGCTTCGCCGCATACACCGGTTCCTCTTCCAGGACGTGTACGACTGGGCGGGGGAGATACGAACCATCGACATGGGCAAGGGCGAGGGGCTTCCCTTCCAGCCATTGGAGCTGTTCAGCATGGGGGTTCGCTACTCCGAGGAGGTGCTTCGCGCCGACGATCTTCTCAAGGGTCTCGGCCATGACGAATTCGTAAAGCGTCTGAGCGTCAGCTACAACAACTTCAACATCCTTCACCCGTTCCGTGAGGGCAACGGACGGACGCAACGCATTTTCTGGGAGATCATCGCGCGGGAGGCCGGCTGGCATTTCGACTGGGGACTCATCGACAAAAGGACGAACGATCAAGCCTCGATCGCGGGGATGCAGCGAAACGATCTGCGTCCTCTCGAGGATATGTTCAGAAGAATCGTCAAGCCGTTGTCAGAACCGTTAACCATGTCGAATGATCTGGCCCATCTTGGTGAGTATACGCAACCGGCGAACAAGGCATACGACATGTCTCCCGCACAGAGACAACATGTGTGCGAGCATTACTCCTATCAGCGTGCCATCGTTCCTCCAGGGCAGGAGAAGCCGAAACTCAGGCACAGGTCGAGATGATTTTCGGATAACGCCTCACGTATCTAAGTGTTGCGACGGCAGATGCCGCAACGCTTAGATGCGTGGGCCTGTTCCGTTTGATGCCGGTCTCCACCGGTTTTGGTTTTTCATTATTTCGGTTTTTCGGTTTTTCGGTTTTTCGGTTTTGGGTATGCTTATCCGGACTGGCTCCGCCCGTCTCCGTCGTCTTCGAGCTCTTCCAGTCTTCTTCGGAGTCCGGCGACGGTCTGTCGCAGCTGGTCGATTTCCTCTTCCTTCTGGGCTATCTGCGCCTTGATGCCGGCCGGATCCCCGGCGGGGAGATATTCGAGCGCCAGTCGTTCGGCGACGTCGCGCCTGTGTCTCGGCACCACGCGTTGGTAGCATCGGACGGCCACGTCGACGTCCACATGGCCGAGCTCGTCCATGGTCTCGCGCAGTGTGCCGCCCTGGATCATGAACATCGTCGCGTGTGTCGCGCGCAGGGAGTGGAACGTCACGTCCTCGCGGTTGATTCTTTTCCTCGCGGTGCGGAACTGCCGTTGGATCGTCGTCGGGTTCAGGACCCGTTCCGGGTGCCTGATCGCGTGGAAGAGCATCGTGTCGGGATCCCTGTCGGGACAGAACCTGTCGATATGTTCCCTGATGAGACGGCAGACCGGTGCGGGGATGGGTACGACTCGGTGGCTTTCCGGGGTCTTCGTCTCGTCGAGCCGGTATTCGCCCAGATCGTCCGGACCTTGCGTCACGGAATGCCGCACGTACAGCAGTCTGTGGTCGAGGTCGATGTCCCTAAGTTGCAGTCCGCAGACCTCTCCGATGCGCAGCCCGCCCACCAGCAGCGCGAGATGGATCGACAGGCGGTAGTATTCCGGGAAGCCCTCGACCAGCGTGTCGATCTCCTGCCTGGTCATCGGCGCCTGCTCGCGTCTTTTGGACGGTCTCTTCCTCGTGACGAGATTGCATGGATTCGAGGACAATAGTGGCGGACCTCCGTCCGGCTGCCGCTCGGTCGCGGCCCTCATCAGGCGCTTGAGCAGCCAGACCGCGTGCTCGAGCGCGGAGGGACGCACCTCGTCGCATGCCTTCGCGTACCATTCGTTGACGAATTCCTCGGTGATGTCGCACATGGGCGTCTCGCCGAACCAGGGGAGCAGTTTGTCCAACGCCGCCTTCTGGATCCGCTTGCTTCTGCCGCTCAGCTCCGACCCGTCCTTCTTCCGCAGGTTGGCGACGAAACGCGTCGCGTATGAGGAGAACAGGACCCTGCCGTGCATCGTCCTTGCAGACGGGTGCGTCCACCTGCGGATTCCCTTTTTATGGTCGATGACGAGCGCGTGCTCCTCGTCGAGCCAGCGGTACGCCTCGGTCTGGAATTCCAATCCGAATCGGCGGTAGATTCTTTGCCTGGGATTGACGGGACTCTGGTATCGGGCCTGCCAGGAGACGATCCTTCCGTCCGCGTCCTTGCAGGCGACGACGCATCCCCATTTCCGTCTTTTCCTGTCTCCATTGGACATCGGTTGTTTTGTCTTTCTCTACTTCTTGAAAAACCATTAGAAGAAAGAGTAATTGCCTACGCCGGTGATTTTGAATAAGGTGCTATCCTTCGACCGTGGGGATTCTATCTTTCGGGAAAATCGGGATTGTTCAGGGCTCTTGGAGTGGTTTTGACTGGAATTTCAACAATCTTCAGTGATCTGTTTCCTGATGTCACATCCCAAAGAAGAAGCATCATGCGCATGTCACCTTCGGAGGTGCGCATGATAACTGTAGTCATGGTCCCCAGTGTCTCATGGGCTTGAGACCGGGTGGGAATGCTGTGGCTCTTGCTTATCGTGCGTATGAGCCGCAAGCGCTATGCCAACACTTGCGGCTCACATTATAGATAAAACTAGTCTGGCTTTACCGGACAGATTTGGTTGTCTAATTATTGTTATTACTCTTTATGGGAGGATAGCCGTAATATACGGAATCGTAATGCGGTGAAGAAGTATTGTACTTTAACAATGTATATGATTCTGCCTCACCAACTTTTGTAATACTTTTTGCTAGACTGGCTGGTGTATTCATGGCTCCAGCGTCAACTTTACTGCTGTCACTAGCAATTGAATTTCAAATTTTTGAAGCGAAAGTAGAACAGTTGTTAAGATAGCCCCATTTATCGTTATTTTTAATATTAGAATTCACTGTATCTAAATCAATTTGCCTTAAGGGTAATTGAATGGAAACATTCTGAAGATTAATACCATTGGAATTAAGCTTCGAATCAAGATTGAGCCACAGACCCTTATATTCTCTACTGACATCTACGGATTCATCCCAAGTGCTTGCTGTTATAGATTTACCATCAGCAACGTTAATCCCAGCAATGTCTGCCGTAGAGCCAGACAGGTTTGTGATCATAAGCCAAGAATGACCGAGATTCGTGAAACTAGATGACGAGCCGGATCCTGTAGTAGAATAAATCCGCAGTAAAGCTACAGCCTCTGCATCGCACGTTTTGTAATTAGCACCCCGAGAAGGAGATGAGATAATTCTCAGATCTTCGTTATCTGAGGCTTTCTCAAAATCTTCCAGAGAAGCATTAGACGGAAAGCTGGATAGGGTAGGACTCCTATAGGGAGTTTCCATAGATTCTGCTGCCGACGCATTTACTGTCACAGTTCCAGCCAATATTACAGATACTAGAGCAGTGACAATTTGTTTGAGTTTCTTTATTTATTTCTCCTTTTTGTCAGGAATAAAATAGTTTCGACAGCACCAGCAGCGATAAGGAAGGGGACTGCTCGTAAAAAATAAAGGTATGAAGGAAAGCTAGACACGTATTCCGGATACAGGTAGTCAAAAATAAAGCCGCTTACTGTGCGTAGGAGTCCGGTACCCACTAGGAGACCTGCAAGAATGTGGCAAATTCGGCACATATTGACTCGATTCTCGAACTGCGGAGGAGTGAGTCCTATTGTAGTAGGGCTTACCGGAGAGGCCAGGCCCAGTTCAAGGAGCGGAAGGCTTGCGTCGCTCCTGCGGAATCGACGAGAAAGTGTTCCAGCCTCCTGGTGAAGAGCCACGAGCACCCTGCTTGGGGACCCGACATCATCGATGTACGACATACGGCATCTACGACTTCGCCTGGTTCGTGCAGACGCTTGAAAGAGCGAGGGTCATACAGGCCTCGTGGAGGCGCGCGTCTTCTCCTTTGTGGGCGTTTGGGTTTTTCTGGTGGTGGTCTTGATGGACCGGCGTGTGCCTCTGGAATGATGATATGGAGGTTTCATTATATCGTCCGCCGTCTGGCTGGGTTGCATTCGCGGGGGATTGGCGCTATTCTGTAACAGCGAAATAAGCTGGACTTCGTTCGGTTCGCTGAGGCCATTCCGTGGACGCGGGGTGGCCTCAGTGCTTTCATCGCTGGATTGGGGGAGGTCGGATCCATGTCGTTGCGCAAGCCCTACAGGAGTGTGAACGAACAGCTGCGCATTCTGCGCTCCCGTGGCATGGCCGTCGATGCCGGTGCGGGTCATGTGCTCAGGCGCGAGGGCTATTATCCGATCGTCAATGGCTATAAGGATTTGTTCCTCGACCGAAAGGCATGCCTGACCGCTGGTGATGACCGGTACGGAACGGGCGCGCGTTTCGATGATCTGTACGCCCTGTTCCTGTTCGACCGTGAGTTGCGTGAACTGTTGTTTTCCTCCATCACACGGGCGGAGGCCGCGCTCAAGGCAGTGTGCGCGCATGAGTTCACCGGGCTGCACCCCGACGAGGTCAACCCGTATCTCAATCCCGACTATTATGATTCCAGGTGCCGTCCGAGCGCCATGGCATTGATCGACAAGGTCTTCAAGCGGATACTTGAGTTGGACGGCAACCCGCGCAACAGGGGCGACTATGGCGGCAAGGCGTATATCCGCCATTGCATGGAAGACCACAACGGCCAGGTCCCGTTGTGGGTGCTGGCCAACGATCTTTCCTTCGGCCAGACGGTATGGTTCTTCCAAGTCCAGTCCCCGGCCGTCCGATTGGCGGTCGCCGAAAGTTTCACCGGTTTGTATGCGGACACGCACGACAGGCCACGGCGCATCACCATCAAGCGGCTGGACAGCATCTTCAACAGACTGGTGTTCTACCGCAACCTGTGCGCGCATGACGAGCGCTGCTATTGTGCCCGGTACGATGGGCGCGCTAACGAGAACGTGTATCAGGCCATCGGTGATCTTGGTTATTTGCTTGACAAGGACGATTACTTGGAATTGTTCGGTCGCTTCTCCGCATTGGTCGCACGGGTGACCTCCACCATGCCATCGCGGAGCCAAGCGATCCTGTCTGCCATGGGTGTGCGCGAACGGGAACTGGCCGACAGGGCGGAAATCATACTGCGCAGCTGACCGTTCCTGCTATTGGGACGGTGGCGTCGCAGGCGGCTTTGGACCATGAGCCAGCTGATCTGGGCTGTCTGCAATGGGCCTGTGGGATTCGGGATGGATTTGGATGCCATTGGCGGCTGGGACGGTTGCACGGGTTGCGTATCGTTCTGTCTATTGTCCGCCATGGAGACATGCTGCCGGGTGAATGCTTCTGGGCACCACCCATGCGGAACATCATGAAACCACAGGGGGTATTGCGCTTTTCCGTGCCGGTCGGCGAAGACGCTGAGCGCCGGCAGGGTGGTGGAACGTTCCCGGATTATTCTTGGGTGCCTGTAGGTGCCTCGTGGAAAACGAGCGTAACCGGCAGGTTTCCCAAAAATTGAAAACCTTGGAACAAAGCCAAAAACGACCACATGCGATTATCATCAGAGGTGCGCATGATGATGGTAGTCATGGTCTTAAGTGTCTCATGGGCTTGAGACCGGGTGGTGATGCCTGATTGCAGGAATGCGGGTTGTGATTAGGGGCATGGGGTAGCCGACCACCAAGATTGAGACCAATGCATTGGGTAACGATGCGGCGAGCGGTTCCGGCATTCTGCCGTTGGACCGTGACTGAGATGCCGTGTTCTTCGATAATTTGTGTCACGTTGGCCCTGTAGATCCAGTTCTCGCCACAGTAAGCGCCCGATGTCTATTTAGAGGTGCAACACCCCTGTTGGTCCTGCAATTCCAGCAGTTCGTCGGCGAATGCCTCGGCGGGCGTCCGGTAGTCCGGCACGCGCATGGGACGGTTGTCGGCCTCGTCGACAATCTCCCGCAGTTCCCCGGCCATGTCCATCCGGATCTCGCTGCGTCTGGGCGGATACCGGCGGATCATGCCGTTCCTGTTCTCGTTGCTTCCCCGCCGCCGGCTGGAGTATGGGTCGGCGAAGTACGTGTCCATGACCGGCTCGTCGCGCAGGCGCGTGTGGCGGGCGAACCCGGTGCCGTTGTCGTGCGTGACGCCGCCGCGCGCGCCGGCCGGCAGCGGCGAGAACATCGCCGGCTGCGCCCCGACGCTTTCCCCGGCGGTCTTGCCGGGCACGATCCCGGCCATGAGGAACCTGGTCTTCCTCTCGACCTCGGTGTGCGGGTTGCATCCGGCGCCGATCACGCCGTCGGCCTCCCAATGGCCGAAACCGCTGCGGTCGCCGGCCTCCGGCGGACGCTCGGGGATGGGAACCCGTCCGGGGATCGGGAAACGCGACGTCCTCCCGCCGCCACGCCTGCGACGCCTCCTGTGGCCGCGTGGAAGGCAGCGCGCCCAGCGTTCACGGCGATGGCGGTCGGCGTGGATCCAACGGTAGACGGTCTCCGGGCACACGCGCATGGCGGAGTCGTCGGGGAACAGGACGCGCGGCCCGCCGCTGACGGGCGGCGGCGACCAGCCGCGACGCAGCCATTCGGCCACCCGCGCCTACAGGCGTTCGCATGACAGGCGGGTGGCGCCTGCGCGGTTTGGCGCGCCTGCGGTCGGCCTTGCGCCGCGGCGGGGCCGGCGATGTAGCATCTGCCCGTCCACGGGCCCGTCTTCAGCCGTTTCGGCCGGTACGGCCGTCAGGACTCGTTCTCGTTGGACGGGAACCACGTGTTGCGTTTGATCTCCCTGCCGACCGTCGAGGCGTTGCGGCCGAGCATCAGACCGATCCTGCGGATGCTGGTGCCGTTGCCGATCTCGATCTGGATGACCTGGCGTTCCTCTTCCGACAGGTGCGAATACACTTCTCCCATAGGTGCAACATCCCTTCGGACTGGTTATCCGGACGATCTCCAATCTAACGGGTGTTGCATTTTCAATTAGACAACGGGGCGCCTGACATTTCACCAAGGGCGGCTTATAATGGTGGAATCAGCATATAGAGATTGGGGTTACAGGAGGGTGATTGTGGAAAACAAAGGTTGGAGAATTTTCCAAATCATTCAATTCATATTGTTCTTATGCATTAGTGTATTCCTTTTTATAAGAACAGTGGACGGGCATGGAACTGTACAGACACTAGGAGTAAAGCTGATTAGTTTTTCCGTATGGGCGCTTTTCTACCTTGGTATCTTAGCCATAGAGTGGTTGATTTACTGTATTGTCCGACATGCTAAAAAATAAATTGATATACGAATTTGCTGAACTAATAGAATTCTTTTAGTCTCTAAGGGGATAACGACCGAATTCTTGCGCATTTTTGGATTCCGGCCTTGATGGAAAAGGACATGGGCCGTGCCGGGTACGATTTTCAGTCGCCAGACAATGAAAAACCGCGATTGGAAAGAGGCATGGAGCCATGTCCAAGGAAATCATACAGTTCGACCAGGCCATGTTCGAGAGCAAGCTCGACGCCATGGTGCGCGAGAAGGTCGAGCGGATCGTCAACGCGATGCCCGACGCTTCAGGCGAACGAGATCGCCAACGCCGCGAGATACGAGCGTTCCGGCTGATGGTGGCCGACCGGTGGGGTGGGAATCAGTTGAGATTATTCTTGGGTGCCTGTGGGTGCCTCGTGGAGAAACGAGGGTAATCGGTAGGTTTCCCAAAAATCGAAAGCCTTGGAACAAAGCCAAAAACAGTTGGCTAGGATTATCATGCGAGGTGCGCATGATGATGGTAGTCATGGTCTTAAGTGTCTCATGGGCTTGAGACCGGGCGTTGCTGTTTGATTGCGGGGAATGGCACAGAGGGCCCGTGGACTGGCCGCGGCCGATAGCCGGGAAGCCGAGCCGCCGCGCGAAGCGTCATGCGAGTTGGCTCGCGATGATCAACGTGCCGGCAACGACCATGGGCGCCGAGAAGACACGCAGAAGAGTCCTTTTGCGTTCTCTTCCCAGTTTTTTGGATCCGATCACGACGGATATCAGGACCAATCCGACGGTCAGCGGCACCAAGGCCAGCGGAAGCAGCGGTTTTTCCATGGCATCTCATCTCGAACGCTGTGGTTCAGATGTTTCGATGTTCGGTTTTTCTGCGCTTGCTGACAAGAGCCATGGAGCAGCATGTCGATACGCACAGATTCACTATGCAGGTCGCTGCTGGCAGTAGCCGTATGAACGGCTGACTGTAGAAATCGAGGACATCTGGATCCATGGATCCTGAGTATATTTCAAAAACCGGATATGATGCGAGAGCCAGCGCCGAACTCACGAGGAACAGTATCCAAATGACGGGCAATCTCAGGATGGATACTGTTCGGCCTTTCCGATGGACTTCTTTCGAGAACATGAAAAGAGCCCAAGAGGTCACTGCGATTAATGCACCCGCGCAATACAACAGACCAGGGGACTCGCTACGCATGATTCCGTCCTCACTTCAGTCGCAGGTAATTTGGCTTATCGATCTTCTGGCTGGTTCGAGATTACCATACCTGACATGGCAGTCGAATTGCCCGTTGTCTATTGGCAGAGCATCCGACTGTTAATCGGACGGTCGCTGGTTCAAGCCCAGCCGCAGGAGCCAGACAAAAACCCGGAACTTCGGTTCCGGGTTTTTGTTACCCGCCCCCCGAAACTCCTTTATCAAGGAATCATCCATAAGGGATGCCGCGGCAGACGGTCTCCAAGGCACTACACCGTGCTCATCCCCATGGACGACGGCAACTGGCACGTCACCGTGTACTGTCCCGCCTCGCTGGACGGCCCACTGCTCGACAAGGATTCCAACGAATTCGACACGGACGACGTGAAACCCGGCGACAAGTCGTACACCGTTGCCAATCCATTCCACCTGGATCACGCACCCGGAACAGACGGTTTCATCTTCGGCCCTGACACCCTCCGACGATAGCGATGGACTAACCATTCAACCGCACGCGTAGGAGGAGCGCATTCCAACCATGAATGAATGACATATAGACGTCAAGGGCTTGCGGACATCGTGTCCGCAAGCCCTTGACGTCTCAATCCAACGAAATATCGACTTTTACCCGTTTGTCGGATTCAGGCTTTCGCGCAAGTCCGGCGATGAGGAGGGCCACCAGCAGGGGGATCGTCGTCAGTGTACCCCAGGAAATCGAGAACGTGTCGGCGATGTAGCCGCACAGCGGGGTGACGACCGCGGTGAAGGCCATCAATACGAGCGATCCCACGGAGAACGCGGTCGCGCGGATCGAATCGTTAATGCTCTCGTGCAAGCTGCTGGAGATCGTGTTCGCCACGTACATCTGCGCGCAGGAGAACACGAAGAACGCCAGGATCCTCACCGCCGGCATCGGCGTGGCCGCAAGCACCACCGCCGACACGATGAGCACGAGGATCGCAATGTCGCCGGAACGTGGATGCAGCCGCAGCATACCCAGACGACTGCCGACGATCTGCGCGATATTAGTGAACACTAGGCCGGCGAACTGCCACCAGACCCCGGTCTGGTGGCCCATCAGCAGCAGCTGCCAGAACGTCAGCACCGACAACGTACCCAGATTGAACACCACCATATTCCATATCTCCGGCTTCCGCAGCAGCACGGCCGCGGCCGCCACGGTCTGCCTGACATGATCCAACACCGTCAGCGAGGTCCCGGACTCGCCCGGCTCGGCGGATCCATCGGATTCGACGGACGCCTCGGCCTGCCGTTCCGTCGTCCCGTTCCCATCCATCGCTGCCGCCTTGGTGCGCGACCCGGCCCTCATCAGACCGAGAAGCGGGATGATCGCCAATACGTAGAACACCGTCGCGCCCAGCCAGATCAGCTGGGAGTCAAGCAGGAACAGCACGGCACCGACCGCACCGCCGCATATCGTGCACACACCGATCATCGCCGACAGTCTTGACACCAAGGTCTTCATACCCAGCGAGGGATCGTGCTTGCGGGCGTATTCGATGTACAGCGAGGACGCCGCGCCGCTTTCGACCGCGGCCCCGATGCCGGCCAGCACGTTGGCCAGGCACAGCACGGCGAAGTTCGCGGACCAGAACAGCATCAATATGAATCCCGCGACGCGGCACAACACGCCGATGATCAGCGTTCGTTCCCGGGACCACCGGTCGAACAGCACGGACGTGGGCAGCTCGCTGGCCGATTCGCTGACGTCGAACACCACATTGACGATGGAGATCAGCAGCACCGACAGGCCCACATCATGATAGGCCACCATATAGTAGACCGAAAAGCATCCGGCACCAAGATAAATAAGCGCATTATACAAACAGGCAAACCGAACCATCAATCATTCCCTTACATAAACAAAGAACCGGTATACGTCGATCTATGTATATTAAATCCCATAGCCTTAGCAAAATCCTCCAGACGATTGGAGTTTGTAAAATACGTCGAATCACAAGGTGCGATATTCGTCGCTATACATTTGAGAGCCTTCTGCTGTTTTCGTGGGTTAGAGGATGGGTGTTGGCAGGTGGATGGGTAGGCCGCTGCATCGGAGTTTGATCATGGCGATGAGATTGTCGACGTGGCGGAAGACGTAGGCCATGTGGATGGTGATCTTGATCTTGTCGTTGAATGCCTCGGGCCTGGCGTTGGAGTGGCCGAGTCCGATGGTCCCGAGGATGTTGTCCTCGCGTCCGTGGGTCTTCCCGCATGGTTCGACGATCTTGGGGATGCGGCTGTGGGAGGCTCGGAAAATCCATCGTTCCAGCCCGGCCCCGGCTTGGTCGATGGGCCGTCGCCGTTCGCCGACCCCGTCGTCGTACTCAGGGCACTTGCGCCCGCAGTGCGAACACCCGGGTGTCGCCTTCCGGCACCGCACCCGGACCACCGGCGCGGGAGCGGGACACAACGGCGAATCGTCCGCCGGCACGTCCTCGACGACCATTTGGGATTCAACGGCTCACCGACGAACCACCACCCACGAAAACAACACAAGAGCCTGATTTAAACTGTAGTCTGCATGGTGGAATTATTCCCGTGTCTGTACCGCCAGAAGTACCGTTAAGGGAATTTCCGTATAATGCAGTTGTGGAGCTTGTCAATCCCGGAGCCGATACGGTATCAAGAAAGACCTATACGGGTGCAGATGCGGATTGGTATGTAAAAGCAGAGGACATTGTATTGAAGAACGCAGGCAATCCACGGAACCATACACCGCAGGGACAACCGAAAAAATAAATTTGGTGGGTAGATTTTTTATTGTAGCAGATATATGGAACTGTTATCATATGGGTATGAAGGAAGCAACGCATTTGAAGTTGCAGAAGGAGTGAATCTGAAATGTGTATGGAATGTTATGTTGACGAGAATAGAATAACACCACTTTTAAATCCATTAGATTGTTTAGAAAATCATACACAATACATTTGTGGGACTTGCGGGAGGTGTATCTGCATTGAGCATGACCCCAAACGTGGATTACAACGGTGGAATTTCCCTTTTAGATCGTTAGAGATAGCGAAATTATATTTGCGTACTGCTGATTATAGTACTAAAAAGTCATGTGGTATTTACGAACTGAAAAGTGAGAATGGCAGACTTTCATACAAAATCTTTGCGGACGGTGAGGACTTGCTGTTATATCTAAAGAAGAACAAAGGAAAAACTTGCAAAGATGTGAAACCTGTTTTCATGATTGAAGAATACAGAGAATATGCAAATACACAAATAAGAAAATTGACCTCTGATGAAATACAGAGATATATGGCAGAGCGATAACTTCCAGTTTTGCAATTTCATATCTATGCATACATGGCAGTTAGTCTTAGGATTGACTGCTCTTTTTGTACTCAGAAAGGAGTGATTGATTTATGCAAAAGATTTGGAACAAAAGACACCGTATCAGTGCCGGCGACGAACACCTTGTCTATCATTTTTCCATAGGGACGTTTCTGTTTTTGTTCGTGGCAGTTCTTCTGCTACTGAATATAAAACAGCTCGTGCGTACCGATTGGGAACATCTCAGCTTGTTAGAGAACGGCTTGACGCTTTCCACATACAACTTCATAACCATACTTGGTGTGCCGACACTCCCGATTATATGATGCATTTCAACGGATTCAGGTTCATGGGCCCATACGGGTGCTGACCAGGATGGGAGCAAAGACATGTCAATGACCATGTCTCCTGATTGCTGAATCAGTATCTCCGACGAAGCCTTCGCAATAGACGATGAGGAAATGGAAGATGAACCCGTTCAAGATGAAGACTGACGCAGAACCTCAGGAAGCTTCGTCTTCCGAGTAAGCTCTGTGCTCCTCATGCAGACACGTGATACCGGAGCCCCTGCCTTCGCCAAGAAATACGGTCCCACGGTCGTCAGCAAAGTGGGCCACTTGGTCGTCAATGTGGTGAAGAAGAGATTCTAGCTGCATATCTGTCCGAGTCGGACACGATTTACGGCGTGTGTCCTGCGAGGGGCTGGTGATGTTTTGTCGGGCTCATCGTTGATTCCATGGCCTCCATCACCGGTGGAAGCGCGATATTGGAAAAACACCGTGAGGCCATCGAGCGTGATGGTCCCAGGATGGTGACGCAGGCCGTCGGGAAGAATACGTTCTACGGCGGATCCGTGAAACCGGATCGTGATGATAAGCAGTCCTCCAGTCCGAACAGCTACTTCCAGACCGGGTACAAGAGCCTGATGGATTTGGCGATAAGGCGGATTCTAGTGGTGGTTGCAACACCTGAGGTTTGAGCGGCCTTCCATGGTCACGTTGTCGGTTGTTGAGGTTATCACGCGGCGTCGAGCAGTTCGATGATCTTCTCGCTTGGTTTCATGAACCCGAGGGTTTTGCGTGGCCGGTCGTTGAGTTCCTCGGCGACCGCGTCGAGGTGGTCCTCCGGGTAGACGGATGGGTCGGTGCCTTTGGGGAAGTACTGGCGCAGGAGCCCGTTGGTGCTCTCGTTGGTGCCGCGCTGCCGCGGGGAGTGCGGGTCGCGGAAGTGGACGGCCATGTCCAGCGAGGCGCCGGTCCGTTTGTGCAGGGCGAGTTCCGCTCCCTGGTCCCAGGTCAGGCTGTTGCGCAGGAGTTTGGGCAGGTGCTGCATCTTGTCGATGATGGCCTGCCGGGCGTGTTCGGCGTCGTGCCCGTCGGGCAGGTGCGGCAGGATCGTGAACCTGGTGGTGCGCTTGACGAGCGTGCCGATGGCGCTTTTGTTGCGGCTGCCGGTGATGAGATCGCCCTCCCAGTGGCCCGGGACCGCCCGGTCCTCGATCTCCGGGGGTCGCTCCGAGATCATGACCATGGGTTCGCGGAAACGGGGTTTGCGGCCTTGGCCGCCTTGGGGTCTGCGGGCGGTTCGCCCCTGCCTCATGGCGCGTTTGATCTCCTGCTTGAGTTCGCCCCTGGCCTGCAGGTAGATGGCCTGGTAGATCGTCTCGACGCTCGCGTGCGTATCCCCATTATCCGGGAGGTCCGGCCTCGGCCGGTCGGCTATCTGCTCCGGGCTCCAATGCCTGCGCAGCCCGGCGGCGATCTCGTCCCACAGTCGCGTGCCCTCGGCCGCCTTGCGCGGTTTGGGGCGTTTGAGCCGGTCCGCGGCCTTTTGTTGGGCTTGGTAGGGCTCGTAACCGCCGGACTCGGGATTCCTGTTGCGCTCGACCTCGCGGCTGACCGTGCCGGGGTCGCGGCCCGGCAGGCGGGCGATGGCGCGGATCGAATCGCCCAGACGCAGACGGTCCGCGATCTGGATGCGCTCCTCCTGGCTCAGGTGGCGCGGATGGAGGGTCCTGGGTTTGTCCATGGTGGAACGATACCGGTCCACCAGGGGTTTCTCGTTCCTTCCCGTGGCGCGCGTCCTGCCGTTGCGCCACGCCTTGCCGGTGCGTTTCGAGACGCCGACCGCGTGCGCGGCCTGGGTGAAGTTCATGCCTTCCTCGTCCAGCAGGCGCACGTACTCGGCGCGTCTCGCCTCGCACATCAGCTTCCTCGTCGGATATTCGACGCCGTTGAACGCCCAACGGTGTTCCCCGCCACGGTCTTCGTTTCGGTGGCTCCTGGTCACCTGACCCTCCTTGCGGTAGGTCAGGTGTTGCAACGATCACTAGAACCCGCCGGGCCGGTAGTATTCGGGGGGGCAATGGCACGAGTCGATCTATCTTGTCCTTGGTGAGCGGCGTCTGGTTGCGCCGGGCGCTCGGCTTGCGCAGGGTGATGGGCGCCACGGGCAAGGCCGTGGGACGCATCTATTGAATCGGAGTCGCGGAGAAGTCCAGGCCGGCAAGGCAACGAGTGACCGCGAGCCGGCGGAGGGGGGCTCTTATGCTGGGAACGCACCTCGATGATCCGCCGATCAGCATTTGGAATGGGTCCATGCCGTTCTTCATGAGGAATCAAAGATGGATGGAAGCGCAGGCGACTGGCGGTGAATGTTTGTAGTTTTCAAGGGACAGGAGTGTTGGGAAAATCTACTGTAAGCAAAACCCGATACAGGGAATCTGATTATCTACATAAATACAGTATCTAAAGACTGTTCATTGCTTGGATGATAAGTGGTTCACCATGAATGTATCGTGATTGAATATGGGTCTTGATATGACGAGATGCAAAGGGAGATTGCACGCATGTAAGACCGTGTATCTCCCTTTAGGCAAACTATCTGAAGTTTTCTACATTTATAACTTTGGAAAAACAATCGAGCAAATTCATGTTGTGTGTGACCATGATTATGGTAATGCCATTTTCATTTAATTCTTTCAGAAGCTTCATCACTATCGATTCATTCTCTTTATCAAGTCCGGAAGTTGGCTCATCGGCTAATATGATCCGACTTCCTTGCAAAATCAACTTGATAATTGCAATTCGCTGTTGCTCTCCGCCGCTTAACTGGTATACTTTCTTGTCAAGCATATCAGTTAGCTCAAATTGCTTTAGATACTTATCGATTAGTTTGAGTTTTTCTTTCTTTTTTATTTTCTTATATTCAAGAGCCAATTTTAAATTCCATAACACGCTTTCATCTTCTATAAGTCCATAATTCTGAAACAGATAACCTATTGTGTATCTTCTCAAAATCATAGCATCTTTACTGTTCATGGACACATTTTGATGCCCGTCAATAGTGATTGTTCCCGCAGATATATCAGTAATCAATCCTATTATATTTAGAAGTGTCGTTTTGCCCGCACCGCTTTTCCCCACAAGCCCCACAAATTCGCCTTCTTCTATTTCCAAAGACAGATTTTCAAATAGAACCTGATCTTTTCCATATTGTTTCTTGATGTTCTTCAATGTAATCAATGACATAATTATGCTCCCTTTTCAATCTCATATAAAGTGTTTGAGATATAAGTTCTATAAAGCAATTCGCAAAATATGTAGTCAATAAATATGATCACGAAAATGAAAGCAAAATAATGATTTATAGCAGTCAATATGACTGATATAATGAGTCCAATTCCCCAAAGAATATAACGATTCTTTAGTGTTCTAGAATGAGAGAATCCCAAAATCTCTTTTGCCGCATATTTCTTTCGATTTACAAAGATGTCCACATAATTTGAAATATACAAAATAAATAGTAAAGACACTATAAATACAATCATGAACATGGTGAGTGTTTTAAGAACGAAAGTCACATTCTCGAGCTGCATTAAATAAGGTGTGAGTAATGTTCCAGCTGTAACTAATTGCTCTAAACCATATTCTGACAACAAGGAAGAAAAGTCTTCTCTTGATTTCATTTGGAAAAATAGACATCTTGTATTTAAGGAATCCAGATAGTAAAGTCCAGCAAAATCGCCTGTATCAACAATGATAATAGGATTAGCTATATCAGAAAAACCATTCTTTGTATTAACTTTTATTGTGGAAGCATCGTCGATATAAACAATATTAAACTTGTCAATAGTTCTTTCTTCTCCTGGTATTCCATAGAATTGATTGTAATTCATCAATCGAAAATATTCTTGCTTGATATATTCTTTAATAGATTGTTCATCATTCTTGTATTTATGCGGAACCAATACGGTTGGTTCATTGAATTTATCTTCTTCCAATGGTTTTCCGTTGAGCTTAATATTTGAAAAATCATTCAGATAGTTCCTGTTTGCGATAGCAAGCTGTTGTTCATAATAGGGGCGTGATGTCTGCGAACCATCGTCTGTCTTAAAATCACACAGTAGTGAATGGTTATGATTGTACATCTCCGATGCTTGCTTGGAATAGTTTTCTAATATGTTTGTGTTTGCTAACGCATAGTCATACTTCGAGGAATTAAAACCATTGGCGGTATAATATCCATCCAGATACTTATAGTCTAAAACAGCTTGTTGGCTTTGTCTAAATGAGTTTCCTTGATTTAGTAATGAAATAATGGTAATGGCGATTATTACTGAAAAAGCTATTTTTACAGCCTGAACTACAACATTTGTGCCGCTATTTAAAGTTTTATTTTTTATCATTGCCTCTAAGGAGACAAACTTAATTAGAATACTTGTCATTAAAACACAAAGTACATTTATAGCTAAAACTCCAATAAAGAATAGCACGCTTGTTATTAAATAAGAAGAAGCATACCTGTTTGTTAATGCGTAATAGGTATTTAACAACAACAGTAATACTAGGCATACTACAGAATAATATTTTATTATATTTGTAATTTGTTCCTTTAAAATATGTATAGTAGAAAAGCCCATGCTTTTTTTAATACCTATTTTTTTCAAACTATAGGAGGTATAAATACAGTATATGATTTGAATTACAATAAATAAAATTATGAAATTCACAAGATTTAGTTCCAATACCATACTGTACGGAATGGAGTCGCTTTCAAAGTTGTTTATCGCGACGGACAGTCGAGATGCTATCTCTTTGATTGCATCGTTTGGTAAATCTGTATAGAATACACCAACACTATCTAAAAAATCTTCCTTCTGCAATTCATGATATTGAAATAAGATAGAGGAAGATATAGGCTGTTTTTGTGTAAAAGAATTTAACGGAAAGCAATACAGATCATAAACAGATTTATCTGTGGAAGTGAGCGTATTGTTGATAAGCTCTAATTTATTATGAGAATACTCTTTTGTAAATAACGTATAAAACCTATCGAGAACTTCTGACGATGTTTCCTCTAAGACGTACCCTTTTAGATTCTTGGCAGCAATGCTATTCTTTTCATAAATGTTGTAAATGGAAGTATTAAAAATATAGGCAAAGAGTATGACTTCAAGGAAAATAAAAATCTTTAAAAACTTTTTCATAGCATACGCCTCTTCTTTGAAGGGATCTATAAACTAGGGCGGGACAAATAGCCCCGCCCTAAATACTCGAACTACTTTGCTCAATATGGATAATAATCATAATAAGATGTTTCATCCGCCCACCAAACTCTCCTTGCGTCTTTGTAAGCGTAGTTTGATTTGAGGCCGCTGGTATGCGTATCTCCGCCAATTTTCACGGCCAACTTTACCATGTAGTTACGACCAATACCTGCTTTGCGTCCAATTTCGGAATATACAACGATAGTCGTGGCCTTAATGTCTCATGGGCTCGAAACCGAGTGTCGGACGCACGATTCCCATGCGTATGTCTTGGTGTGGCCTGTCCGGTTGTGGGGACCTGAGAGAAGTGGTGTTCGGGGTGGCTCTTTCCAGTTGAACGTGTAGCTTTGGCCTGACTGTTTTTCGCCATGGGCGGTGACGGTCGAGATGTTGCCATACCAAATGATGGTGAAGTTGTCCGAGTTCAATGATTCGTCATCGTGCAGTTATGTCTTGATTTCTGTGACGTTCTCAGAGCCGATAATATTGGTATCGGTGCCCCATGAGACTTTGACCGTGATGTTGCTTGGGCCGAAGAACATGGTCGGCAAACTGCTGCCCGGATGGTGGTTGTGCACGTCCATCGACAATGCGTTCGGGCTTGATGCCGTGACCAGAGTGGATTACGTGGCATGGGCGTCGTCGATTGGTCTGGTGGCGTTGTTCGGCGTTGCATTCATCTGCCTTGGTCTGGCTTTGGAGCGCATTCGCCGTACGCGCCCGTCCCCATCTTTTCCCGCCGCCACGCAGTCGGCCGGATGATCACGAACGTTTCGTTCCATTGAACGGTTCTCGATGGAACGAAACGTTCGTGATGATCCGGTGGACGGGCCCTTCCCTGATCCGTGGCCACGGTTTGCGTATATCGCAGGTTGAACGCTGCGGATGGATGGGTGCACGGTATCTTGAAATCTTCAAAAAGTCTTCAATTTTGCTGTTTATTCTCTACCTTGAAAACAAGGAAAGGGTATTGGCAAACATGGAAGCAATTCTACAGACGAATAACCTATGTAAGGATTTCAAGAAGCAAAGGGCTGTGAATAACGTGTCTATAACCGTTCGGAGAGGTTCGATATACGGGCTGCTTGGCCCAAATGGCGCCGGTAAATCCACCACTCTGAAAATGATCACGGGCATGCTCCATCCTACCAGTGGCAAGATTCTGTTTGATGGACATGAGTGGAGCAGAAGAGATCTGGAACAGATCGGAGCTTTGATTGAAACTCCTCCACTGTATGAGAATCTTTCCGCAACGGAGAATTTGGAAGTCCGTGTGAAGTTGCTGGATATTCCTAAAACCCGGATAGGTGAAGTTCTAAGAATAGTGGATCTGCAAGATGCGGGACGGAAAAGAGCCGGACAATTCTCAATGGGTATGAAACAACGTTTGGGAATAGCCATCGCTCTGTTGAATAGTCCCGAATTGTTGATCCTGGATGAGCCGACAAACGGATTAGACCCTATCGGCATACAAGAACTACGTTCTCTTATCCGTTCCTTCTCATCTAAAGGGATTACTGTTATTCTATCCAGTCATATTCTATCGGAGGTTCAGCTTATTGCTGACGATATTGGTATCATCTCAAATGGTGTTTTGGGATATGAAGGACCAATGAATAAGGATCAGAACTTGGAAGAACTATTTGTCGAGGTTGTAAGGAAATCACAGGAAGAACGATAGTATGATCAATTATATAGCCTCTGAATACCTGAAACATAAAGGTACTTTCGTTAGGAAAATAGCATGGATAGCCCCTATGCTAACGGTATGTCTTAATGTGCTTGCTCCTATGTGGTATCAGCAGAATTCATATAACTGGTGGTATGTGTTCTTGTACCCCGGCTGCGTGACGCTATTATCAATCTTGATAATCCAGAGAGATAGCGGCAAATTACAGTTTAGGGCCATATTGTCGTTACCTGTCGACCTAGAGCGGGTATGGTATGCAAAGATAATCACCTGCATACTTTATGCGGCACTCGCCAATGCAATTCTGATGTTGTGCAATATTGCAGGTGGTTTCATTATTCAACGCATCTTCGGCATACCCATGACGATCAGACCGATGCAGGCATTGTTCGGAACGCTCTGCATCATTCTGGCAAGTGCATGGAATATACCACTATGCTTATGGCTGACCAAGAAGGTGGGTGTATTCGCCACTCTCATATTGAATGTTGGAATGAGCCTGACGCTGGGGATATTTGGGGCGGACACAGGCCTTTGGTTCCTGTGCCCTTATAGTTGGGTTGATCGCCTTATGGTTCCCGCATTGGGAATATTGCCGATTGGAGCATCAGTNGAAGGAAGTGCCCTGTCGACTCCCTTACTGTTGGGCATCGCGGTACTGTGCCTGTCGGTGTTTCTACTATATGGCCTTGCGAAGTCAACGGCAAGATCCTTTATCAAGCAGGAGGTTCTTTGATGTCGGGTATTATCAGATGTCTTCAAGCGGAATGGCTTAAAAGCAGGCATACGCCATTACTTCTGATCCATGTTCTCTTCCCTGTGATCGGGGCCTGTGTTTTTGCTGGATATTTCCGTATATCAGGTTGGGGATGGATGACGGCTGTGACGACTTTTTTAGAAGTTGTGGCAATTGTTTTTCCACTTGTTATCTCTATCGTCGTAGGTATGACGGTCGAACTTGAAAATGAAGCAGGTCATTTTCAATCAATCCTTGGCGTGGTTCCTTCGCGCATGTCAGTATATATCGGAAAATTGGCATATCTTATCATTCTGGCAGCTTCCGCAACGGCGCTTTGTGTCTTCTTATTTGCTCTGCTTTATTCAAGCGTTCCATTCTCGTTCTATATACGACCACTTACCATGTTGATATTGTCTGCAATACCACTGTATCTTATTTCCATACTTGCTGGTTTCACTCTAGGTAAAAGTGTAGTTATGGGTATAGGTATTACAGGAAGCCTATTATCGGCATTGCTGGCTACGGGACTTGGAGACTGTATCTGGAAGTTCCTTCCGTGGGGCTGGGGAGTGCGGTTTATAGATTATTGTGTCTTGAGATATGTTAATGAGGAACAGTTTTATTCTGGATTATATGAACTCCAACTAGGATTCATGATCATGCTTGTCTCTTCAATGGTGCTATTCATCGTAAGCCTGATGTGGTTCCACAGATGGGAAGGGACAAAGGGATATGAGTAAAATGCTGCCGCTGCTCTGTGCTGGTATCGCATGTCTATCTCTTACGGGCTGTTCGTTGCAAGAGGGGAACAGCGAATATCCCGGAGAGCAATGTTATTTGAATAAGGATAACGTGACGAAGTTCTCCTGTATGGGAAATGACTACACCATTCTAGAGGATACGGTCTCCAACAACGGTCTCGGGGCATGGGTCGGGTATGTCCGACAACTTGTTGCTGTGGACGAGACGGGAAAGGTAATACTTCAAGAGGATCTTAAGAATGGTACCTTGCAGACTCTGGCGAAGATATCGGATCTGGTGGATAAAGCCCCTGGTAAGTCCCATGTTCTTCCATTCGTAAATGTGTATGCAGCTTCTGATGCCGGCGACTATCTGATTGTGGATATAGATGGCGAGTATCACAAAGCTGTCATAGACGAAGATGTCAGAGACGTGGATAGGGTGTTTGATTTTAAGGACATGCGACAATCCACGAGTTGCGGATTCTCGGTCAATCCCCGAGATGCGACCCAGATTCTTTGTGATGGCGTAGTCTATCAAGTAACTTCTGATACTGTGTCAGATGGTGAACTAGGAAGTCGCATTGATCTTCTTGTTAAAGATGTCGTATTTGATGCAGAGACGAAGATTCCTTTGTCAAAGGAGGAATTGAAGGAAATTGACTGGTATGGGGAAACCGTTGGACGGCATCGGGAACAATGGATGTACAAGGACGTTTATGAAATCAACAGTAGAGAGAGGACTGAAGCCGTTGCGGTGCGGATAAATGACGTCTTCTATGTTGCAAAGCGCCAATGACCGTTTTTATTGCATATATGAATTATGGAATAGAAGAGGCAAGCAGGTGTATCATGGCGACAATCCTGATGATTGATGATGATCGACCCATCTTGGAACTTGTGAAAAACGGACTGGAAAAAGATGGACATTCAGTGACGATCCATACGTCCGCCGCCCATGTGCCCCTTGAAGGGCTGAACGGGTATGATCTGATTATATTGGACATCATGATGCCTGATATGGACGGATTCACCTATTGCGGCAAGATACGTTCGTTGGTGGACTGTCCCATTCTCTTTCTGACCGCTAAGACAATGGAGAGAGACATTACATCCGGTCTTGGACTAGGAGCGGATGACTATCTGACAAAACCATTTCGTATTGCGGAATTACGTGCGAGAGTACATGCGCATCTACGCCGTGAACAGAGAGAACGACATGTGTCGCTTACGTTTGATCGGATAAAGATTGATCTATCCGCAAAAGAACTGCTGGTGGATAATACACCTGTGCCTTTGACGAAAAGCGAATATCTGATCTGCGAATATCTTGCCGGCAACAGAGGGCAGGTTTTTTCAAAGAAACAAATATACGAAGCCGTTTTTCCCTTCTATGGGGATGGCGATGGTTCTACAATTTCGACGCATATAAAAAACATAAGGTCGAAGTTCGAGGAGGCCGGTGTTCAACCAATCGTAACGGTCTGGGGGATAGGCTATAAATGGGAACAAAGATGAAGACGACGCTTACAAGAACTTTTTATAGATTTCTTGTATGTCTGCTTTGCGGACTGTGCATGTCCGTAGTCATCCCCTTTGCCTGCATGATGTTCGCCTCCAGCATGGGGCTTGTAACGTTTGCGGATAATGCCGAACGGCAAGCGAAAAATCTGGTGCCGATACTCACCGCAACGCCAGATGTATCAGACGTGTATCTGCCCATTGGGATTAAATACCTTCGGTTGGATAGAAACTATGGATCTATAGATACGAATATGAACGAAGAAGAGGAAGAGAAGGCTCTGGCGTTTGCCGAGACGGGTCTCATAGATGCAGGCGGTAGAACACAGTTCATCTTCATCACTCGAGATGATGGGTACATTGTTCTGCAGTACGTCATAGGTTCTCAGTATCTCAATGCACAGTGCAACAAGTACCTACCGTCTCCGGAGATACTGCTGATCGCTTTGATCATCGCTAACAGCTTAGGCTTATGCGTCTACTTGACGGTTCATTTCGCCAGAGAGCTGAGAAAAGAATTGACGCCTATATTAGAAGCCACTAAAGAGATTGAAAATCACAACTTAGATTTCGCTATCAGGCATTCTCGAATACTTGAATTTGAAAACGTGGTTTCATCTTTTGATAGTATGCGAAACAGTTTGAAAGAGTCATTGGAACAGCAGTGGCGAAGTGAACAAGCGCAGAGAGAGCAGATCGCATCCTTGGCCCATGATCTGAAGACTCCATTGACTGTTATGCAGGGGAACATCGACCTGTTGGATGAAACGACGCTTGACGAAGAACAAAAGCTCTATCTGTCGTATGCGATGAGAAGCTCTGAGCAGATGAGACGGTACATAAAGATGATGATTGATATATCCCGAGCATCCTGCGGATATCAATTGCAGATGGAAGACATATGCTTCCCGGAGTTCTGGAGACATGTCATATCTCAAGCTGAAATCATCTGCAAAGATAAAGGTATTGTGATTCAGCAGACGCAGCACGCTCTTCCGAAACATATAACTGGGGATGGAGTATTGTTGGAGCGGGTATTGATGAATGTGGTTTCAAATGCCGTAGAGCACTCGCCCGTAGACTCTCCGCTATATATGGATGCGGATGGCCAGGGTGATCACTTGAATGTCTGCATTACGGACTGTGGCTGTGGTTTTTCGCAAGAGGCATTGAAGCACGCGAAAGAGCGTTTCTATATGGCAGACCAGAGCAGAGGCTCCGAACTGCATTATGGGATGGGCCTATATATCGTGGACGTCATCATAAAACAGCATAGAGGAGAACTGCTCCTCAGTAATTCCGCAGAAACCAAAGGCGCCAGGGTCACGATACGACTACCACGATAAGGGAACGACTCATGCGTCATTCCCTTATCATATCTCCAAGCGATATTCGGCATGGTGGTCCCGGATTCAACTTAGCCGTCGACTGACGTCGCGGTCGCCGGGCTTTCCGCATGCGCTATTTGCCCGTGCTGCCGGCTCCGGCGTCTGGGCCGGTGGCCGGCGATCCGCTGGTGCCGCTGGTGCCGGTACTGGTTGAAGTCGATCCCGATGGATCTTTTTGCGTCGAGCCGGTGCCGGCGCCGGTCGAACCGGTCTGGCTGCCGCCGGTGCCTTGGCTGGTCGGGTCCTCGGTGGTCGGATTCTTTGAGGTGCCGGTGCCGTTCGAACCGTTGGCGGTGCCGTCGGTTTTCGAATCCGAGGTGCCGGCGCCGTTCGAACCCGAAACACCGTTGGCGTCGAGGTCGGTGGAGGGGGCGTCGGTTTTCGAATCCTTGCTGGTTCCCTTCGAATCATCGCCGGTGCCCGTCTGGGGCAGAGCGTTGTTCTGATCGGGGGTGCCCGTTCGCGTGCCGGTGTCGTTGCGCGCGGGCGTGGTCGTGGTGGGGGATACGAGATTGTCCGTGCCGCGTCCCTGCGTGGCCAGCATCACGACGCCGGCCGTCACCGCCACGGCGAGCAGGCCGGACACCAAGGTGACGATCATGGCGGTGTGCTTCGAAGCGCGGAAGCGGGACTTGCGCAGCTCATCGACCGAGTACGTCCTGCCGTTCGCCCGGCTGAACACGATTTCACGCGGTCTGTGTGTGGAGGAAGCATCATCGGCGGTCACGCCCGTCGCCGTATCGGGCTCGTCTCGAACGTCGGTCCGGCTGCCGGCCGTTCGGGGGGTGCCGCCATCGGCATCGCCGTTCTCGGCGTCCTTCGTGATCCCGTTGCCGGAGGACGAGGCCGATTGGAGTTTTTCGCCGGAGGCGGTGAGCACGTTCTGGTAGATCTTGGTGGCCACGGCGGAGACGACGTAACTGGCCGCCGCTCCGATCACCGAACCGCCGATGCCGATCTTCGATGCGAGCAGGAACGAGGTGACGGCGGCAAGGGTGCCCGCCACGATGGATGAGAGGGAGATTCCTTCAAAAAACTTCTTCACAATGCACGACCGTAGGGTGTCGGGCTGACAGGTTGCCTGAGACTCGATGGAAGCGGGGCGAGGCCTACACGAGACCTTCAAAATCGGTCTTCGTGCAGGTCGGACACGCCCTGCGGCGCACACACGTGCGTTTCGCGTCGCCGCAGGCCGCGGGACATCGTCAATTACGATGCAGCGACTGCCCGGTCGGTCTGATCACCGACATCAGTACGGCGGCGAAAATCAAAGCGAAACCCACCAGTGAGCTCCACATGATCCTCTCGCCCCAGAACAAAGCGGAAAACGTGATGGCGAACAGACTCTCCGTGCACATGATGATCGAGGCCTGCGAGGCGGGCACGTGGGCCAGACCGATGTTCTGCATGATCTGGGCGCTCATCGTGGCGCCGAGGAACAGGTAGAGCACGCTGGCCACCACCGAGGGCGCCAGCCAACCGGCGTTCGGCGCGGGTTCGGTGAACGCCGCTCCTGCGATGAACAATACGCCGGCGACGCCGAACTGCACGAAGGTGACGGCGATCGGGTCGAACCGTTTGGTATAGATGCCCAGGAAAGTCAGGTTGAACGAGAAGATGACCGCGGTGGCGATGGTCAGCCAGTCGCCGGCGCCCAGCGACAACGAACCGCCCGGCTTCAACGAGACGAAGCCGACGCCGGCCAGACAGATCACGCCGGCGACCAGGTTGATGGCCTTCGGCCGAATCCTCGAGACGATCCATGTGGCGAACGGGGTGAGGACGCAATAGGCCGCCGTCAGAAACGCGCTGCGCCCGGGCTCGATGGTCCGCAACCCGACGGTCTGGGTGACCATCGTACCCCAATAGGTCAGGCCCGCCACCAGTGCCGGCACGATGATCTTCGGCGTCAGATACGGCACGATATGCCTATGGAACAACGCCAGCATGCACAGACAGGCACCGGTCATGCGCAGCCCCATCAGCCATTGGGGCGAAATCGCCTCCATGGCGATTTTGGCGAGCAGATAGCTGCCTCCCCACAACGCGGCGCAGCACAGCAGCATGAGTCTGGCGAGATTCGGGGGAAAGCTGCGTGACCAGTGGCTGCGCAACTTGTTGCAACGATCGACCAAACCCATGGTGCACCTCTGGACGGTTGGAAAAACTTGTGGCTCTCTTGGCTCACAGATTACGGGGACTACCGGCCAAAACCGACCGGTCGGCGGGTATCGGGCGCGTATCGTCCCGTATTGCCGCCGGCGGGCGGAAGCGCGATGAAAACCATGTGAAGGTGAGGATACTCACAGTGAGCGCCCGGGCCGGTCGCGCGCGAAACCGGTATTCTAGAAAGGAACAGACATGGTTCCGCAACAATCTTGAAAGGATTCGACATGGCAGTCATCACACCGCAGATCAAGGAATTCATCGAGAACAACCTCGGCTGGATCACCACCGTCTCCAAGGACGGCGAACTGGACCTCGGCCCGAAGATGTCTCTGTTCGTTCTGGACGACACGCACATCGCCTACCATGAGCGCACCGCCGGCCAGCACTACGAGAACCTCAAGAACGGCTCTCCGCTGGTCATCGCCTTCGCCAACCTCGAGAAGAAGCAGGGCTACCGCTTCCGCGGCAACGTGGTGCTGCACGTTGACGACGACATCTACAACGAGCAGGTCAAGGTCGCCGAGGAAAAGGGCACCAAGAAGCCGGCCGTGATTCCGGTTCTCGAAGTCACCGAAATCCAGAACCTTGCCTCCGGTCCGACCGCCGGCAAGACCATCGCCAAGGACTGATTAGCTGACGTATTGGTGGCTTCCTCGTCAGAGGGAGCCACTTTTTCGCTTTTTAGTGCGCAGTACTAGGTGACGGCCTTGGGCGTCAGTGGTGGCGAAGAGGTAGGTGCTGCCGCCGTCCTTGAGTTTGAGTTTTTTGCGTAGCTGGGCCACGGTTAGGGGGAAATTGCGTACGGAGATGTTGGCGTGCGTGAGACCGGCCAATAGCTGCTTCAGTTCTCTCTTGTTCATGGTGGCGATGGATTCGATGACGAATGATCTGCCTGGCAAATCGGAAATAGGTTCGGCCGCCACGAACAGGTGGCTATTCGGGCTGATGTGATGCACGGCGAAGCGCTGTTCGAGAACATCAAAGCACCCGGCCTTCATGATTGAGGCGTTGGGTTCGTAAAGGTACTTCCAATGCGAGGAATCGAAGCCGTTCGCGCTTTCCTCAGCCGGGAGATCCTCGGTATTACAGGTATTGCATGCAACTAAGGCAGAATCGCTGATAGGGGTTTGATTGTCGCTGTTATCGCCGGCCTTGTACGACAGCACCTGCCCGTCATTGACGCATACCACGAGCGGTGAGGCGCAACGGCCGCGCCCCAACACCAGCAACAATTCCTTGCATTCATTACCGGTGGAGACGATATGCACCTCGTGCACCGCGCCGGCGAAATCCGTAATGGTCTTATGCCAGTCGAGCATGGGGGAGAGCTTGACCATGACCGTCGGTGCCTTGGCCAGCAGCGTATCCTTCAGGGTCAGCACATCCGGCGTGCAATCGGCAATCGCGTAGGTACGCGAGCCATGATCGTCACGGCGGGCCGGATCGAGGAAGATCATGGAGGCTCGGCCAAGCGTATCAAGCACTGCTGTTGAATCATCATTGATGATTTCGGCGTGGCCAAGGCCGAGTATTGGGAAATTATGGCGAGCGATATCACATAAAGTGGATTGTTGTTCCACATATATGGCACGATTGAACACTCGGGACATGTAAGAAAAGTCGACGCCGAAACCGCCGGTCAGATCGACTAGGGATGTCGGGGAATCGTCGTCGACTGCTTCCTTGGCCAACAATCGCTGTGCTAACCGGGCTTTGTATTGAGCCGTGAACTGGCTGGAACATTGTTCCATTGGGACTTGCGGCGGGAAAATCAGCCCATCATGGGACGCCCAGTCAGGTAGCTTAAGTGAAGCGCGCTGCCAGCCGGCAATCTGCTCCAGCGCGAACGGCACATCCACGTCGCCATCATGTTTGGCGTGCAAGGCCACATCACGCACATCTTCACGGCGGTGTTTGGCGATGAACGCCCAGGTCGACTCAGAAATCTCCATGCCGCCATTCTAGGGGTTGTGCTGAGATGAGTATGGCAAACCGCAAGAGAACGAGGTGGCGAAAACCGATGATCGATGAAGTGATGATGCTGCGTCATGGCCGTACGCAATACAATCTCGAACATCGCTTGCAAGGCCAGATCGATGTGCCGCTCGACATCGTAGGCCAATGGCAGGTCGATCAGACCGGATTCGCGCTCGCTTCACGGTATTACTGGGCCAAGGTGAACCGACTTGCCGAGCATCCCGAAGCCATCGCCCAGCCCGGTCCTGACGCCGCCGAACGCACTGATACGCGACAGTTCGAGGAGGCTCCCGCCGCCGGCCGGCGCATGGTGGTGATGACCTCCGACCTGTTCCGTGCCCAGCAGACCGCACACGCCTTCGCCGATATTTTGGGATTGCCGGTCACCTGTGACCAACGACTGCGTGAACGCAGCTTCGGCGAGTGGGAAGGCATGACCCGCGCCGAAATCAAAGCCGTGGCAGCCGACGACTACGCCTCTTGGAAACAGCACACTGGGGGCGAAACCAAGCATGGTGTGGAAAGCCGTGCCGCCGTGGGCCAGCGAGGTGCCGATGCCGTGCGCGCACTGGTCATCGACTCCGCCTATTCAGACAGCATGCCCACCACGCTGATGCTCGTCACCCATGGCTCATGGATTACCGCCACCATCTCCAACCTGCTCGAACTCGACCCGGACGGCATGAACGCACTCGGCGGCATGCGCAACGCCTGTTGGTGCCGGCTCAAAGTGCGCCACAGCGTCAACGGCATCCCCGCCGAACAGCCCCTGTGGGAGTTGGAGGAATACAACAAGGCTCCCGCCATCGCCGACAGCGCCGACTGGGAGAACGGGCCGACCGATCTGCGCGGACCGCACATGCCAAGTTGGCAGCCAATCGTCTGGTGACGGTCGCTATGCGAAACCCCGCTCGCAAATTCGAACGGTGGGTCTAGACTGATTGCGGTTTGGAACCGTACAGCGATAGAACAGTAGGAAAGCGCGGAAGGCGGGTGAGGCGACATGCTGAGAATCTTCAGCTCAATCAATGGCCAGGTGGAGCAGATCGAGAAACCGGAAAACGGCTCCTGGTTATGTTTGAGCGAACCCACTGATGTGGAGCTCGCCACCGTCGCCTCGCAGACCGGCATCGACCTGGCCGACCTGCGCGCGCCCCTGGATGACGAGGAACGTTCACGTGTGGACGTCGAAGACGATTACACGATGATCATCGTCGACATTCCCACCGTGGAGGAGCGTGGCGGACGCGACTGGTACGAGACCATCCCGCTGTCGATCATCGTCACCGAAAACCTCATCATCACCGTCTGCATGCAGGACACGCCCGTGCTCCACCCGTTCATGGAAGGCACGATCCGAGGCTTCAACACCTTCATGCGTTCGCGCTTCATCCTGCAGATCCTGTACCGCAACGCCACGATGTACCTGCGTTACCTGCGCATCATCGACCGCGAAAGCGACAAGCTTGAACTGAAGCTGCGCCATTCCATGCAAAACCGCGAGATCGTGATGCTTATGGAGCTGAGCAAGACTTTGGTGTATTTCACCACATCGCTGAAATCGAACGAGATCGTGATGGAGAAACTCACCACCCTGCAGCGCATCAAGCAGTATCCGGACGACGAGGACCTGCTCGACGACGTCATCACCGAAAACAAGCAGGCTATCGAGATGGCCAACATCTACAGCGGCGTTCTTGCGAACATGACCGACGCCTTCGCCTCGATCGTGTCCAACAACCTGAACAACGTGATGCGCATCTTCACCATCATCTCCATCACCCTGTCCATCCCGACGCTGATTTTCTCGATGTACGGCATGAACTTCGACGGCGGCATGATGGGCATGCCGTTCACCGACAAGCCTTGGGGCTTCCTGCTCATCATCGTGATCTCCATGGTGCTTTCCGGTGTGGTTGCCTGGTTCCTCACACGTTCGCGCATGTTCAAGTAAGGCGTTTGACGGTTATGCACCATTGGTCATCGTTCGCCAGCCGTAGCGTGCTCCGCGCTCGCCGCCCGATGCGGCGCGGATTTCGCTCCCGGCTGATGGCAGGATTCGCCGCGGCCTTTGGCATGATATTGCCATTATCTGGTCTGGCCGGTTGCGGCCAAATTCAAGTCACCACCGTCTCCGGAGCGCCGGAGGGACCCACCATCGCCATTGGGGTCGCAGCCGACGAACCATCGGTGGGAGCATGGCATGACGGCACATACCAGGGCTTCGACATCACCATCGCCAAATACGTGGCCGCCAAACTCGGCTATGCGAACAAGCAGATCGTCTTCAAGCAGGTTCGCCCCGGAAACCGGCGCTCCATGCTGGACAATGGACAGGTCGACATGGTCGTCGCCTCTTGGCCTATCACCGATGGGTCCAGCGCGATCGTTGATTTTGCCGGACCATACCTCACGACCAGCGTCGGTTTGCTGGTCAGGTCGGATGAGCGTGGCCGATTCACCAATGACGCAGGTTCGGTGGGCGACGTAGGCGACGGCACGGTGTGCGCAGTGAAAGGTGACGAGACAGTCGGCATCTTCCGCGGCAACCACCCGCAGGCTCGGATTCAGGAGCGTAGCAGTTATGCGCAGTGCGTCACGGCTGTGCAAGTAGGGTCGGCGGATGCCATAGCCTCCGATATGGCGGTGCTTTCCGGTCTTCAAGCGGCCAACGGGCCCCAGTATATGGACGTGATTGCGGACAAGGGCGAGGTCAGTTATGGCATCGCCGTGAGTCAAGGCATCAGCCAATTGGCGCAGAAAATCGCGGAAGCATTGGAAGACATGGTTGAGGATGGCAGCTGGACGGCCGCCAAGGATACGTTCACAAGCCAAACAAAGCTCACGGTTTCGCTGAACGGTGACCCCAAAGCCATCGTCTCGGATGCTGAATAACGATTGACGACGTGTCCAGTTGCGAGGCTACCTTGCTGATTTATGAGTGACAACGAGAAGAGCACGCAAACCGAAGAGCCCAACTTCCGCTACAACGCCGCACTGGCGCAGGACATCGAAAACAAGTGGCAGAAGATTTGGGACGAGCAAGGCACCTTCTGGGCCGCCAACGTCAACGGCGATTTGAAGGACGGCAAGGGCCGTAACGCCGAAGGCCGCACCGCCTACTTCGCCATGGACATGTTCCCGTACCCCTCCGGCAAGGGTCTGCATGTGGGCCACCCGCTGGGCTATCTGGCCTCCGACGTGACGAGCCGCTACCACCGCATGAAGGGCGAGAACGTCCTGCACGCCATGGGCTATGACGCCTTCGGCCTGCCCGCGGAACAGTACGCGGTCCAGACCGGTCAGCATCCTCGCGTGACCACCGAGGCGAACATCGCCAACATGAGCCGCCAGCTGCACCGCATGGGTCTGAGCTTCGACAACCGCCGCACGTTCGCCACCATCGACCCCGGCTACGTGCGCTGGACCCAATGGATCTTCTCGCGCATCTACGATTCCTGGTACGACGAGGACGCCACCAACCCGTCCGGCTCCAAGGGCTCCGCACGCCCGATCGCCGAGCTCGTGGCCAAGTTCGAATCCGGCGAAAAGGCCATTCCGGGCCACGAGTCCGATGGCAAGCAGTGGTCCGACCTCACTGCCGCCGAGCAGCAGGATATCTTGAACGACTTCCGCCTGGCCTACATCTCCAAGTCCCCGGTCAACTGGTGCCCGGGTCTGGGCACCGTGCTGGCCAACGAGGAGGTCACCGCCGAAGGCAAGTCCGAGCGTGGCAACTTCCCGGTCTTCCAGCGTGAGCTCCGTCAGTGGTCCATGCGCATCACCAAGTACGGCCACCGCCTCATCGCCGACCTTGACGGCATCAACTGGCCTGAGAAGGTCAAGCTCATGCAGCGCAACTGGATCGGTGAATCCCATGGTGCCTCCGTGCACTTCACCGTGGCCACTGCCGACGGTGACAAGGACATGGAAATCTACACCACCCGTCCCGACACGCTGTTCGGCACCACGTTCGCCGTTGTTTCCCCGGAACATCACCTGCTGGAGAACGTGCCCGCCGAATGGCCGGCTGATGTGCCCGAGGATTGGAAGGGCGGCTATGTCAACCCGGTCGAGGCGGTGAAGGCCTACAGGCTCGCCGCCGAAGCCAAGACCGCCAAGGACCGCGTGGACGAAGCGGGGGAGAAGACCGGATTGTTCACCGGCCTGTACGCCACCAACCCGATCACCGGCGCGAAGCTCCCGCTGTTCACTGCCGACTACGTGCTGATGGACTACGGCACCGGTGCCATTATGGCCGTGCCTGGTGGCGACCAGCGCGATTACGACTTTGCCGTGAAGTTCGGTCTGCCGGTCATCTACACCGTCAAGCCTCTGCCGGATTCCGGCGACGACTTGGCCAACTACGAGGGCAAGGCGCCGTTCGTTTCCCATGACGGCATCGTGATCAACTCCTCCGTCGAGGCCACCGAAGCCAAGGGCGACGCGCTGAGCCTTAACGGTCTGCGCGTGGATGATGCCATCGCCAAGGTCAACGCCTGGCTGGAGGGCGCCGGTGTCGGCAAGGGCACCGTGAGCTACCGTCTGCGCGACTGGCTGTTCTCCCGCCAGCGCTACTGGGGCGAGCCCTTCCCGATCGTGTACGGCGAGGACGGCACCCCGCACCTGCTGCCGGATTCCGCCCTGCCGATCAGCCTGCCCGATGTGCCGGACTATGAGCCGCGCACCTTCGACCCGATGGACGCCGAGTCCAATCCCGAGGCGCCGCTGAGCCGCAACGAGGACTGGGTCAAGGTCGAGCTTGACTTGGGCGACGGCAAGAAGACCTACTACCGCGACACCAACACCATGCCGAACTGGGCCGGATCCTGCTGGTACTACATGCGGTACATCGACCCGACCGACACCAAGCACATGGTGCAGAAGGATGAGTTCGACTACTGGATGGGTCCGAACCACAACAGGTACTCGGGTGATGAAGGCGGCGTGGACCTGTATATCGGCGGCGTCGAACACGCTGTGCTCCACCTGCTCTACTCCCGTTTCTGGCACAAGGTGCTCTTCGACCTGGGCTATGTGGATTCGGCCGAGCCGTTCCACAAGCTGTTCAACCAGGGCATGATCCAGGCTTACGCCTACACCGACGACCGCGGCCAGTACGTGCCGGCCGACGAGGTCGTGGAAGGCCCGGCCGACGCCTCCGGCGAGCCGACGTTCACCTGGAACGGCGAACACGCCAACCGTGAATTCGGCAAGATGGGCAAGTCCCTCAAGAACATCGTGACCCCGGACTACATGTACGAGAACTATGGCGCCGACACCTTCCGCCTGTACGAGATGAGCATGGGTCCGCTGGACGAATCCCGCCCGTGGAACACCCGCAACGTGGTCGGTGGCATGCGCTTCCTGCAGCGTCTGTGGCGCAACGTGGTGGACGAGACCACCGGCCAGGCCCATGTGACCGAGGACACGCCGGACGAAAAGACCCTGAAGCTGCTCAACAACACGATTGCCGAAGTGACCGCGGAAATGGAAGGCATGCGTCCGAACACCGCCATCGCCAAGCTCATCGTGCTCAACAACCATCTGACCGGTCTGAAGGCCGTGCCGCGTGCCGCCGTGGAGCCGTTGGTCCTGATGCTCGCGCCGATCGCCCCGCACATCTGCGAGGAGATGTGGAGCAAGCTGGGTCACGCCGAATCCCTGTCCGCCGAGCCGTGGCCGGTGGCCGACGAGCGTTACGTGGGCCACGATACCGTGACCGCCGTGGTGCAGATCAAGGGTAAGGTGCGCGCCAAGCTCGAAGTGCCGGTCGACATCGATCCGGCCGACCTCGAACGGCAGGCGCTGGCCGCCGTCGCCGACCGTCTTGGCGGCAAAGAGCCGCGCAAGGTGATCGTCAAGGCCCCGAAGATCGTCTCCATCGTTCCCGCGGAGTGACTTGTTGCGGGTTAGGCTCCCCTCTTTGAGGGGAGCCGCTCGCGTGGCGAGACTGAGGGGAGCGTCAACCGCCCCACCTCAATTGTGGATAACTTCATAAGCTAGAACCACATACCCCGTTTCAGCTGGACAAACGCCCATGAATCCATCAGCGTGGATGCATGGGCGTTTCTCATAACCATCGCGCAGACCATGCCGCCAACCGTTTGCGCGCATTCAGCAGGCAGAGCGAAGCCATGCCCCAACCGCGAGTGGAACGGCCCACGACGCCTCCGCCGCCTCCCGGCCATGCACGGATTCGTCCGGCCGGCCACCCGCCCCAAAGGGCGCAGAGCGGCCTGCGGCAGGCGACCCGTGACAAACGTGCGTTATCGGATCTGATTGGCGTACGTTCCGCCGATGCCGTCGGAGAATCAGCCAGACTCACCCGGGATCAGCCGCGATTGTCGTTCACCATTGGGCATGCCTTGGCCGTGATATTGCTGCTGATCGTCGCCCTTGGCATCAGCTTGGCATTGCTGGTCCAGCAGTCGATGAATATGGCCATGCTGTCTCAACCGACCGCCATGCAGACCACGGGCGGCTCCGCTGGAGATCAGACGATGCCATCGCAGAACACCACAGACGAGAAACGCACGGATCCGCAGCAGTCGGAGCATTCCGATGCCACAGCGAACCCCGAATCGGATACCACGCAATCTCCGCACATGCAGACGGACGGCAGCGATGCCGGCGCTTCCACGCATGGTCTCATCAACCTCAACACGGCCACCGCTGAGGAATTGCAATCCATCAAAGGTATTGGGCCGGTTACCGCTCAGCGGATCATTGATCATCGCACGGCGATTGGCGGGTATGCATCAGTCGATCAGCTGCTGGATGTCAAAGGCATCGGCTCCAAGACGCTGGAGACCATGCGAGGGCAGGTGACGGTCGGATGAGCAGGGATCGGATACTGCGCGAGCAGGGGAGCCGCGATTGGAGGATGCTGCCGATCGCCATAGTGATGTGGGCGGCGAGTCTGGGAGCGCACGCATTATTCGCATGGAGGATGTCTGATGGACTCGGCACCGGTCAGGCAAAGGCCGATGCCGGAGCTGGCATTGACGCCACCATAATCGGCATGGAATGGCCTGTCACACGAATATTACCTATAACAGTGGCGTCATGTGCTGCCGTGGCGGCGATGATCGTGGTGTCTTTCCGCCTGCGAATCAGGTGGACGGGAACATTGACCGTATGCGTTGCGGTGGCGTGCATCGGCAGCATGGCGGCAATCGCGTCGGACACCATTGCCTGGCATGATCCTGCCTCCGCACAAGCTCGCCAATCCAGTTCATACCACGAAGTCATGGCCACGGTGACGACGCCCGTGATCGCTTCGGACCAACGCACATACGATTGTCAGACGGACATACGGCTGAACGGCATCACTGTGGATGGCACGGACGTACGTTCCACGGTCGCCGTGCGCGTATACGCCGATGAATCGTATTGTGGGCAGTTGCGTCGAGGCGCGGTCTATCTGTTGACGGGCGTATTGCAGCAAGCGCGATATGGACGCATACCGCTATGGCTGCTCTTGGAAGGAAAACAGCCGGTAGCGCAGGTGCGGGCTCCGCCGTGGCATCTCGCCGCGATTGCGCAGGTGCAGGAGGCGTTTTTCACCGTGACCGAGCAATTGTCCGATCAGGGGCGTGTGTTGGTGCCGGGATTGACGATGGGTGTGCTTGGCCAGGATTATATCGGCGGCGATGCCGGTCCGATGCCGGTCAACAGCACGTATGCGCAAACGTTGGAAAATCAGTTCCGCCGGTCCGGCATCATGCACCTCATGGCCGTATCCGGCGGTCACTTCGTACTGGTGGCAGGACTGGTGCGTCGGTTATGCATGTGGATGCTGCTTGATCGGCGGCTGACGGCGTTGCTGGTCTCTGGAGTATATGCGCTGCTGGCATTGACGATGTTCCCCAGTGATTCGGTCACCCGCGCGTTCATCATGGGATTGATAGGTGCGTTGGCGTATGCGATGGGACGGCGTACGCAAGCGTTGAGCGCCCTATGCTGGATGATAATCGGTGTATTGGCGGTGAACCCGGATATGTCGGCCAGCTACGGATTCGCCTTGTCTTCGGCCGCCGTACTGGGTATCGTGCTGTTTGCGGGGCGGCTGGCCGGTGCCTTTGAGCGAGCGATGCCGCACAGCATCGCCGAAATGATGGCGATGACCGTGGCCGCGCAATTGTTCACCCTGCCGATTCAGGTGTTGATGGAACCGGAATTGTCGTTGCTGTCCGTGCCGGCGAACCTGCTGGTGTCACCGTTCGTGGGATTGGCCACGATGGCGGGATTGATGGCACTGGCCTGCGCATGGTGCACGCCATGGCTGGCCGGCGTATTCGCGTGGATATCGTCATGGGGCACGCTGGTGATGGAACGGGTGGCGTTGTGGCTGGGCGGCAGCACGATGGCCGTTATCCCATGGAAAGACGGCGTTACGGGTGCCGTGCTGATTGTGGCGGCGGAAATCGGTATCGGCATGCTACTGGTGTTCGTCAGCCGTTGCCTCCAGCATGTCCGTCGTTATGAGGCCGGAATGTCTGGCGTGCGCTTCGGTTCCGCTTGGCGCGTCCGCCTCAGTCTCTGGTGTGAGGAGACGAGACGCCTCTTTACGCGGCGGCAAGCCGAATAGCCAATGCGGTATTCGGTGCAGCAACCATCGCAATCCCAGCCGAATACCACTATCTTGACGGCAGCGGCAAAATCGTGATGCCGGCAGGTCATTGTCCAACCTGTGTGGCGAGATGGTGGCATGGCGAAAACAGCAGCGAATGCACCGGTAACCGTGGTGCCCGGAGGCGACTCGTATTTGAACGACGCGCGCACCAAGGCACTGTGCGCGCAGGCGTTGAAGGCGCGGCCCGACGCCGACCTCATCGAACTCGACGCCACATCGGCCGACCAGTATGCCTTCGATGAAGCCGTCAGCCCATCGTTGCTTTCCGACGTTGCCGTGGTCAAACTCGTCAACCTGCAGAATGCCGACGACAAGCTCGCCGAAGCTCTGGTGGCGTACACCAAGCAGGCCGCCAAGGATCCGAACGGCTCCAGCGTGGTGATCTGCCAGCACGAGGGCGGCGTCAAAGGGCGCAAAATCATCGACCAACTGGTGAAAGCCGGCGCTCGCAAAGAGGACGTGCCGGATTTGAAGAAACCGGATGCACAGCTCAATTTCGTGCTCGGAGAATTCGAGAAACGTGGTCGTAGAGTCGAACCGATGGCCGCACAGCAGCTGGTATCCGTACTCGGCGGCAAAACCGGCGAACTCGCCGCCATGTGCGAGCAACTGTGTTTCGACTTTGACGATAATCCGATGGGCCTCGACCGTGTCAACCAGTATTTGACCGCCAATCCGCAGGTCACCGGTTTTGCCGTGGCAGACAAGGCCGTGGAAGGCAAAACCGCAGAAGCCATCGTCATGATGCGTGCAGCTGTGGAACAAGGGACCGATCCCATCGCGCTGATCGGCGCGTTGGCCATGAAGCTCCGTACCATTGCCAAAGCCTCGGCGGTACGGGCCGGCACGATTTCCCAGGCCGAAGCGAAAACCAATCCGTGGGTGCTGAAGAATGCGATGCGCCAACTTGGCGGCTGGACTTCGACAGGACTCGCGCATTGCATCCGTATGCTCGCCTGGGCGGATGAGCAAAGCAAAACAAACGGTGGCGACCCGGTATATGCGCTGGAACGCTGCATTGAAGACATCAGTCATAAAGGTCGGTAAAAGTCGATAAAGGGGTATTTATGAGCGAACACACTATTGCGGCTCCCACCAGCGAGGCCATGCAGGAGCTCGGCCGTCGTGTGGCCGGAATGGTACACGGCGGCGATGTATTGCTGCTCTCAGGCCCTCTTGGTGCCGGCAAAACCACATTCGCCCAGGGCTTCGGGGCGGGGCTGGGCATTACCGAACCCATCGTGTCTCCTACATTCACCATTGCCCGCGAACTCGACGGACATTTCGCCGACGGCACTCCGTCTCATCTGGTGCATGTGGATGCCTACCGTCTGGGCGGCTCAGCCTATGCGCCGGGGCAGGACGCCATCGGGCGTTTGTTGGACGAGCTGGAATCGCTGGGATTGGACGAAGAACTTGAAGACCCCGGCGAGAACACGGTGGTGCTTATGGAGTGGGGCGAACAAATGGCCACCGCCTTGGCGCCAGAACGACTTGAAATCCATATCGATCGACCTCTCGATTCCTCCGATGCCGCATCCGCTGGATCAGACGGCGAACTCACCAGCAACGGCACTCGTACCGTCGCATTCGTCCCAGTCGGCAAGCGATGGGCCGCGTTCGATCTGCAGTAAGCCATGCGCCTATAGACTCCTCGATGTACACTCTCTAGAGGCTTTACGACTAGGAGGATTCATGGGTGGCACGTTGGTGATTGACACCTCATTCGGCTCGACGGTCGGCATTGTGGGGCGCGATCCCATTGTAGAGACCGATTCGCGCACCCATGTGGAGAAACTGCAGGTCAATATCGCGCGCGCGGTCGAGGAGGCCGGGTTCCCAGCATCTGACATTGCAACAGTCATTGTGGGTACCGGTCCAGCCCCCTTTACTGGTCTGCGTGCCGGTATCGTTACGGCCAAGGCACTGGCTTTCGCAACGGGAGCGACGCTTATCGGCCATAATGTTCTTGAGTCTCAGGTGCAATGGAATCTCATTCGCCGTGGCAAAGCCGGCACTCTCGGCGATACTCATAAATGCCATGTGCTCACTCTTGCCGTAAACGACGCACGCCGCAAGCAACTCTATTTTGCGTTGTACTCGGACCCGCTCGTTGGCGATCCCGATGGCGAAACCGTGGCGACGGCTCTGATTGACATGGATATCGATTACCCTGCATCCATCGCGCAGCGCGTGAATGATGCCGTTCATACGTACCGCGACGGACTTATGCCAGAAGACAGCAATGTGGATGTGGTCGTGGATGTTGTGGGTCATGGGGCCCGCAAATATGCGGATGCGCTGGGTGCAATCGAGCAGCTTGGCGACATCACCGATGAATCCGTATTGGACCAAGGGGAGCAAGGTCTCGCTATCTTTGCCACTGATGCGGAACTGGTTGCCAACCGTAATCCCGATACGCCGGTCGAACCGTTGTACCTGCGCCGTCCGGACGCCGAAGTGCCGAATCCGCTGAAGCACGTGCTCGGCCATGCCGGTGCCGATAAGGCGTGAAGTGGGTTGTGGCCCGATGATTGTTGACATCACTGCCGTAAGTCGTGATCTTGCGGTTTGCTCCATCGCACAGTTGGAAGGCGAACTGTTCGGCCTCGGCGCATGGAATGCGAACATGGTGCGAGAGGAACTGGACGCACCGGCCCGCACGTATCTGCTGGATGTGCTGGGAGAGGTGGAACAGGCGGTTGTCCGCGGCTACGCCGGCTTCTGGTATGACGGCGAGGACGCCGAGCTCATGACCATCGGCGTGGGCAAGGCATACCAGCGGCAAGGCATCGCCGCTGCGTTGCTTCAGGCACTGGTCGACGAGGCGAAGCGTCAGGGCGCCTCGCGCATGCTGCTCGAAGTGCGTGTGGATAACGACCCTGCGCTGGCCCTGTATCACCGGTTCGGATTCGAACGCATTGGATTGCGCAAACGCTACTACCAGCCTGAAGGCATCGACGCATACACCATGAGCTTGGACCTGAAACCTAGGGTCGTGGGCTTTGCCGCCTCGCAGACGGCATCGGCGGACACTGAAGACATCACTGGCAAGCAAACGGAGAAGAACGGAGAAGCACGATGAGCGAACCGGTTGTACTGGGCATTGAATCCACCTGCGACGAAACCGCGGCCGCCATCGTACGCGGCCGCGAACTGCTCTCCAACGTCGTGGCCTCATCCATGGAGGAACACGCGCGATACGGCGGCGTGATCCCCGAAATCGCCTCCCGTGCGCACGCTGAGGCCTTCGTGCCATGCGTGTCCAAGGCGCTCGCCGACGCGAACATGACGTTGGCGGACGTGGACGCCATCGCCGTGTCCGCCGGTCCTGGACTGGCCGGTTGCCTGGCCGTGGGCGTGTCCGGCGCCAAGGCGCTGGCCTGGGCTGCGAACAAGCCGATTTACGGCATCAACCATGTGATCGGGCACATCGCCGTCACTCAGCTGCAGTTCGGCCCGTTCCCCAAGGACACGCTGGCTCTGATTGTCTCCGGCGGCCACACCTCGCTGCTGCATGTGGAGGACATGCCGCGCAAGATCGATGTGGTGGGCACCACGCTGGATGACGCGGCGGGGGAGTGCTTCGACAAAGTCGCCCGTCTGCTCGGCTTCCCGTATCCGGGCGGCCCGCACATCGACCGCCACGGCCAGAACGGCGACCCGCACGCCATCAAGGTGCCGATGGGTCTGACCCAAGGCAAGGCCGGTGCCGCGCACCCGTATGATTTCAGTTTCTCCGGTGTCAAGACCGCCGTGGCCCGTTGGGTGGAAAGCGAGCAGGCCGCCGGCCATGAGATTCCGGTGGACGACGTGTGCGCATCCCTGGCCGACTCCGTGGCCACCGTGCTAGCCCGTAAGTCCATGCGCGGCTGTCGGCAGTACGATTCCAACACGCTGATCGTGGGCGGCGGCTTCTCCGCCAACTCGCAGCTGCGCGCCAAACTGCTCGAATTCGGCGAGAACTACGGCGTCGACGTCCGTATCCCGCAAATCAAGCTCTGCACCGACAACGGTGCCATGGTCGCCATGCTCGGCGTGAACCTGGTCGAAGCCGGCGTGGCCCCCAGCGCCCCCGACTTCCCGATCGACTCCGCCATGCCCCTGACCAAGGTCTCGATGTAAGATTTGCACGGTATTCCCAGACTGATACTGGGAATACCGTGCCTCTCATCGGTGAATTGACAGTGTCCTGTTTGCCTGATGTGAGTAGTGGTGAGGTCTTCGCCATGGATTTCCCGGTTGATGATGGGGTGTCGTGTCTGGTCACCAATGCGATGAAAATAAAAAAGCCTCGGAGAATCGAGGCTTTCGATGGCTCCTGCGACTGGGCTTGAACCAGTGACCGTCCGATTAACAGTCGGATGCTCTGCCAACTGAGCTACGCAGGAATATTCAATTTTCATCCCGTCCCGAGTTACCCGTTCAGGTGAGCTCCTGCGACTGGGCTTGAACCAGTGACCGTCCGATTAACAGTCGGATGCTCTGCCAACTGAGCTACGCAGGAATATTCAATTTTCATCCCGTCCGGAGTTACCCGTTCAGGTGAGCTCCTGCGACTGGGCTTGAACCAGTGACCGTCCGATTAACAGTCGGATGCTCTGCCAACTGAGCTACGCAGGAATATTCAATTTTCATCCCGTCCGGAGTTACCCGTTCAGGTGAGCTCCTGCGACTGGGCTTGAACCAGTGACCGTCCGATTAACAGTCGGATGCTCTGCCAACTGAGCTACGCAGGAATGTCTGCTGTGTTTGAGATTTCTCTCGCGCACAAGTCACACATTCTACATGCTTGCCACGAAAAAGCAAATTACATGCGTGTATGGCATGTCGCGCTGAATTCCGCAGAATCGGACTCATCGAATACCCACTCATACAACATGACGATGCGGCGATACTGTCACGCGAAATCTCATTGTGGATAACTTCGGAAGCTGGAACCACATAGGTCGTTCTGACTGGACATCCTGTTTCGGACCCCTCAAGGTGGGTATCACCGGCAAAGAAGCCGGAATCACATCACACTTACACTATGGGGAGGAATCTCATGAATGCACCACTGTTGTTTGATTGGCGTCGCGACGAAGCCCGACGTGCCAGCAGGCGGCGTCAGCAAGCGCGTCAGCGGGCTCAGGAACGGCAACGGCGTATGGATGCCATAATCGCGTTGGCCGCCGTTATCGGCCTGCTGCTTGCCTTGGGAGTAGGGCTGGCATCCACGCCTCAGCATGTTGCGCATGCGGATACTGCGGTGACCGGAGATGCGGCATACACGGTGGAGGATTTCACCGATATGTCTGATTTGGCATGGCGCAATGGCAATCAGTGCGAACCCCGGTTCGACTGGCCGGTCGACGATCCACAGGTCGAACAACAGTTCGAGCGGCCGATCAACCCGTGGGCACCAGGTCATCGTGGCGTGGATCTTGTTGCGGAGCAAGGTACCGTAATTCTGTCACCACAGGCAGGGACCGTGAGTTTTGCTGGCAAAGTAGCTGGCAAAGATGTGGTGAGTGTACGGCATCGTGGAGGTGTCACGTCAACATTCGAACCGGCTGTTACCGAGCTCTCGGTGGGGGATACGATCTCCCGCAGACAGCCCGTAGGCATCGTTGAGGGCAACTCGGACCATTGCGAAGACCGTTGCCTGCATTGGGGCCTCAAGCGAGGAACAGCCGACTATCTTGACCCACAGCAATATGCGGGGAGTCGAAAAATCGTACTGAAGCCGTCATGATTCAGCAATGTTTGTCGGCCGGAACAGGGCCGTACGAAAGAGGCATCGCAGGCGGCTAGCGGCGTGACGAGTATGAATCACAGACCGGCATCGGCCAAGGAGATATATCCGGGGGCGATCAGCGCGGACTTGAGATTGCTGGCGCTGACAGCCAGCAACGGTTCATTGATGGTCGGGATCTTCTTCACGCCGCCTACCTCGGAGTTCCTGATTGAAGGCATGGAATTCAGCGCTTCGTTCTTGTTGAGCCTGGCGCAGGCCTGAGCGATATCCGTGGCGATGGTCTGTCTGTCTTCCATGCCGGTCATCCATTGCTTGCCATTGACGATGGATGGGATGTTCGAGACGTACGCGCCGTATCCGGTCACCAGAGGCCATTGCGAGTCACGGTCCTTGTCGGAAGCGGAGGTGTCCTTATCCGCATCGTCATCGGAACTGGATGAGTCGTTTGCGTTGTCGTTTTCCGGGGATTTGATCGGGTCCGGCACGGCGTCGCGGCTGAGATCCTTCTTGCCGGTGATATTGCCGACAATGCCCGAGATGGTGATCTGCGGATTGATATCGGCGGCAGAGCCGGTGTATCCCAGATCGTCCAATTCCTTGACGACCGCGGAGGCGATATAGTCGTTCATCGTGATGATGCCGTCAATACGGGTGAGTGTGGACTGCCCGTCGGTTTTTGCCAGACGCTTGTCAAGCACTTTCGCAGTGGAGCCTTCCTTGGCGGCATCGTAGGCCACGGCTTGCCAATCGTTTTCCGTGGATTTGCCGTCCAAGGTGCCTGAAGGGCTTTCCACAACGCCCTTCTGATAGTAGGAGCCCAGTACCTGCCAGATACCACGGAACGCCTCTTGGGCGAACGTGGAATCGTTGGCGTTGCCTTTTTCGTCCACGGCGGTGTATGGCAGCAGCACCTCAATGTATTTGGGGTTGTCTTTACTGGCCTTATCCAACTTGAGTTTGGACACCATCTTTTCCGCCTGTAGCTTGCCGATGGTCTGGGCGTCCGAGAACTTGACGAAGGCGTCCGGCGTATATCCCTCGATGCTGTTGCCGAGCAATACCACATGCATGCCGGATTCCTTGGCCAGCTTGAGCGATGAGACCAGCCGGTCCACGGCCTGCGCCTGCTCGTCCGATGCAGTGCCGTCGCTCTCAGTGTTGGACGAGTCATCTTTGGAAGAGCTGTCTTCGGAAGAATCACCGTCAGAAGTAGCTCCCTCATCCGTGGCATCGTTGGTGCTCAGGTTCTGGCTGACGTAATCGCCGTATTGGCGAGTGGAAGCGTCGGCCTCGACTACTGGAGCCACGAGCAATGTCATGTTGTCGGGCGCGATGGCAATGCCGGAATCGCCCGTGGTGTTATTCGAAAGATGATCGACCACAAAGTCTTGGATGGCGCGGCTTTGCTTGTCCAACGAGTCGGACGTCGTATGATCGATATCGCCTTTCTTGAAACCGGCGTCGACCAGAGCCTTGGTCAGGTCAGGCACCAGCTTCGCCCACTTGTTCAGTGGCGTCTGCTGGTTCAGCGTAATGCCGTCCGAAGGCGTGAACACGGCCACGCCGCCGGAAGAATTGGACGTCACCGTGGTTTGACCATCTACAACGGTCTTATTGTCTGAGGTGCACGCGGTCAGTGACAGCACCATCGCGCAGGATGTGATAATGGCGGCGAGAAGGGTGGTTGAGCGGCGTGCGAACACCATAAGCGGCGAAACCTCCTCAAGCGGGCGTGAAAACAAACTGAATCACGATTCTAGTAGGCCGTATACGAAAAAGTCCCGGACCAGTGGACAAATCGCCACATATCCGGGAACAATTAGGGGTATTACGTGCGTGCATCGAACAACTGTCATGATTATCGTGCTGAGGAACATTCCAGATGAAGCACGACAATCATGACAGTTGGCGACATGACATGACCTATGTAGGTCCGTACGATGTGTTCGATGATTTACTCGGCCAGAGCCTTGGCCAGGTTCTCGTCCAGCGCGTTCATGAAGCCGTCGGTGTCGAGCCACGGTTCGTCCGGGCCGATGAGCATGGCCAGATCCTTGGTCATCTGACCACCTTCAACGGTGTCGACGATGACCTTCTCCAGCGTCTTGGCGAAGTGACGGACTTCGGGCGTGCCGTCCAGATCGGCGCGGTGCTTAAGGCCGCCGGTCCACGCGAAGATGGAGGCGATCGGGTTGGTGGAGGTCTTCTCGCCCTTCTGCCAGCGGCGGTAGTGACGGGTCACGGTGCCGTGCGCCGCTTCGGCCTCGACGGTCTGGCCGTCCGGGGTCATGAGCACGGAGGTCATGAGGCCCAGCGAACCAAAGCCCTGGGCCACGGAGTCGGACTGCACATCGCCATCGTAGTTCTTGCAGGCCCAGATGTAACCGCCGTGCCACTTCAGGGAGCTGGCCACCATGTCGTCGATCAGGCGGTGCTCGTAAGTCAGGCCGGCCTCGGCGTACTTGTCCTTGTATTCGGTCTCGAATACCTCGGCAAAGATGTCCTTGAACTGGCCGTCGTAGGCCTTCAAAATTGTGTTCTTGGTGGACAAGTACACCGGGTAATGACGCATCAGGCCGTAGTTGAAGCAGGCGCGAGCGAAACCGCGGATCGAATCGTTGACGTTGTACTGCACCTGGGCCACGCCGCCGTCTTCGCCGTAGTTGTAGACCACGTGCTGAATCGGCTCGGAGCCATCGTCCGGAGTGAAGGTGACGGTCAGCTGGCCGGCTCCCGGAACCTTGAAATCGGTGGCCTTGTACTGGTCGCCGAATGCGTGACGGGCCACGACGATCGGCTTGGTCCAGCCGGGCACCAGACGAGGCACGTTGCTCATCACAATAGGCTCGCGGAAGATCGTGCCGCCCAGGATGTTGCGGATGGTGCCGTTGGGAGACTTCCACATCTTCTTGAGACCGAATTCCTTGACTCGGGCCTCATCGGGGGTGATGGTGGCGCACTTGACGCCGACATGGTGCTTCTGGATGGCGTGGGCGGCGTCGATGGTCACCTGGTCATCGGTCTCGTCGCGGTGCTCGATGCCCAGATCGTAGTAGTCGAGGTTCACGTCGAGGTACGGCAGGATCAGACGATCCTTGATGTCTTTCCAGATCACGCGTGTCATTTCGTCGCCGTCGAGTTCGACGACAGTGCCTTCGACCTTGATTTTGGCCATGCTTCCTCCTGATAGATGGTGTGAAGATGATTTAGTCATAGCGCATGTTTGTAACGACTTGAAGCAATCGTCCGGTCCGTGGGAAACGGCCTTGTTGGCGTCCCACCCGGGCAATAGGCTTACAACCATGTCTCAGGAAATTGAAATCGGTTTGGGCAAAAAGGGCCGTCTCGGCTACGCACTCGACGATGTGGCGATCGTCCCCTCCCGTCGCACCCGCGACCCCGAGGACGTCTCCACCTCTTGGCAGATCGACGCCTATGAGTTCGATGTGCCGGTGATCGGCGCCCCCATGGATTCGGTGACCAGCCCGGCCACCGCCATCGCCATGGGCAAGATGGGCGCGCTCGGCGTGCTCGATTTGGAAGGTCTGTGGACCCGTTACGAGGACCCGACCCCGCTGTTGGACGAAATCGCCGGGCTGCCGGCCGATCAGGCCACCGAGCGTATCCAGCAGATCTATGCCGAGCCGGTCAAGCCGGAGCTCATCACGCAACGTCTGCACGAGATTCGCGCCGCCGGCGTCACCGTGGCCGGCGCGCTCTCCCCGCAGCGCACCCAGCAGTTCTACTCCACCGTGGTGGACGCGGGCGTGGACCTGTTCGTGATCCGCGGCACTGTGGTCTCCGCCGAGCACGTCTCTTCCGGCCAGGAACCGCTGAACCTCAAGAAGTTCATCTACGACCTTGACGTGCCCGTCATCGTCGGCGGTGCATCCAACTACACCGCTGCCCTGCACCTGATGCGCACCGGCGCGGCCGGCGTGCTCGTCGGCTTCGGCGGCGGCGCGGTCTCCGCCACTCGCCAGACCATCGGCGTGCAGGCCCCGATGGCCACCGCCATCGCCGACGTGGCCGAGGCCCGCCGCGACTACATGGACGAATCCGGCGGCCGCTACGTGCAGGTCATCGCCGACGGCGGCATGGGCGACTCCGGCAGCTTCGTCAAGGCCCTGGCCCTCGGCGCCGACGCGGTCATGCTCGGCGCGCCGCTGGCCCGCGCCACCGAGGCCCCCGGCAAGGGCACCCACTGGGGTTCCGAAGCCCGCCACCAGACGCTGCCGCGCGGCTCCCGCACCACGGTCGGCACGGTCGGCCCGCTCGAACAGGTGCTGTTCGGACCGAGCCACCAGGCGGACGGCAAGACCAACTTCATCGGCGCCCTCAAGCGCGCGATGGCCTCCACCGGCTACGTCGACGTGAAGAACTTCCAGCGTTGCGGCATGGTGGTCAACCCGTATTCCGCACGATAATCCCGATTACCCCCTGAAGATGGGGGTTTGCCCTCCATGCAGGAGGCTTAACTTGTCCGAAGGCGCGCTCAAGTCGTTTGACTTGGCGCGCCTTTCGTGATGTTGTAGTACAGACGCTCGCCGATGATGGTGAGTTGCAAGGGGGCTTGAAGGGGTCATCATGGAGTATTCGGGATTTTTCCACGGCACATATCAGTACGGGCCGTTGCCGAGTTATGACGGATTCATCGTTGTGGAGCTGTCGGATCGCCCGGTGCGGTATCACATCCAACCCACCTTCATAGGCGGGCTGAATGCGAAGGAATGTCATTCCATGGCCATGGCTGCATGCCGCATCGCCTGCACATCGGCGGACGCGATACGTGGCAAACTCAGCGTCGCACATCTCAACAGAGCCATGACAAAACCATGCCTGGACCGGCTGCAAACCATGCAATACCTGCTCGGCACCCACATGGTCACTCATCCGGAGCTCAAAGCGAAATTCTGCTATCTGCCCACTGTCCCCACATTGATCGACGGCATGATCACCAGCAAGGACACGCTGGAAATGGCGGTATTCATGACCATCGGCCAGGAAAATCTGCGAGTCAACCTCAAACTGAAGTACATCGGTTCCCGATGGATGTGCATCTATGCCGATCTGGGCTGACCAGACGGCCCCGCCCGCACACCGATTCCTACGCTGGCAGCGGAAGACGGTTCTGCCGTGTCATAGGCTGGTTCGCCTATAGTAGTGATCATGCGTGAACATGTAGAAGAACCCAGATATGTCACCACCGATGACGACACCGTCTACTCGCTGCTGGCCAAACGAGCAGCTCGCACGCCGGATGACGTCATCGCGGAATGGCAGGATGACAACACCCACCAATGGCGCAGCGCCACAGCTACTGAAATGCTGTCCCGCGTACGCGAGGTGGCCAAGGGACTGTTGGGACTTGGCGTCAAAGCCGGCACCATGGTGCTGATTTACTCGCCTACCTGCTATGAGTGGGGTGTGACTGATTTCGCTTGCGCGGCAATCGGCGCTGTGGTTGTGCCCGTCTATGAGACCGATTCCGCCCGTCAGACCGCGGGCATCGTCGAGGAAGTCGATCCCGCCATCGCCTTTGCCGGCGACTTCCAGCGCGCACAGACGCTTGAGCAGATTCGTGTCAATCATCCGGGCATGAAATACGTGTTCAATTTCAAGGCCGATGGCCTTGACGCTGTCGCTGACTTCGGGCATGGCGTATCCGATGAGACGTTGGATGCGGCTATCGCTCGTATCAAAGCCGATGATCTGCTTACCGTGGTCTACACCTCCGGTTCCACCGGCAAGCCCAAGGGCGCGATGCTCTCCAACCGCAATTACACGCACATCGTGCTTAACGGCTACGAGATTCTGCGTGGCATGCTGTACGACGACAACCGTCTGCTGCTGTTCCTGCCACTGGCGCACTGCTTCGCCCGCTACATCCAGTACGTGTGCATCGGTGGCTGCGGCGTGGTCGGATACATTCCCGACGCCAAGCGACTGCTCGCCGATATCCGCAGCTTCAGGCCCACATACCTGCTCGGCGTGCCGCGTGTGTTCGAGAAGGTGTATAACGCGGCCTCGCAGAAGGCTGGTGCCGGCATCCAGGGGCATATCTTCGCCCAGTCGGTCAAGCACTTCGTCAAGTGGAGCAAGGATGAGCAGGCCGGCCGCGGCCATTCGTTCATCGAGCGCATGCGCCATTCGTTCTACATGGCCACGGTGGGCAAATCCATTCGTTCCGCTCTCGGACCGAACCTCAAATGGCTGGCCTGCGGTGGTGCGCCGCTCAACGTGGATTTGGCCCACTTCTTCAACGGCATGGATGACATCACCTTCATCCAGGGTTATGGCATGACCGAAACCGCCGCTCCGATGCTCGTCAATTGGGAGGATGACAACGAGGTCGGTTCGGTCGGCAAGCCTGGGCCTGGCATGGGCGTGCGTCTTGGCGAAGACGATGAAATTGAGCTGACCGGCCCGAACGTGTTCCTTGGCTACTACAAGCAGCCCGAACTCACCGCACAGACGATGACTGCCGACGGCTGGATCAAAACCGGCGATCTGGGTCGTATCGACGACCGCGGCTTCACCTTCATCACCGGACGCAAGAAGGACATCATCATCACCGCCGGCGGCAAGAACATCAGCCCCGCCCCGATGGAGGATGTCATCGACACCTGCCCGATCGTGGCTCATGCAGTAGTAGTCGGCGACGGCAAGCCGTTCGTATCCGCACTTATCGAGCTCGACCCCGAAATGCTGCATTCCTGGCTGGAAGGTCAGGGCCTCAATGCCGACATGACACTCGCCGAGGCCAGCGGCAACGACGCGGTGCGCGCCTTTATCCAGCAGTACATCGACCAGGCCAACGCCAATGTCTCCCGCGCTGAGTCCGTGCGCAAATTCGCGGTGCTGGATGAGGAATTCAGTCAGGATCACGGCACGCTCACCCCGAGCATGAAAGTGGTGCGTCCCAAGGTGTTGCAGCGCTACGCCACCGTCATCGAAGAGGATCTGTACGCGCCCAAGCCATCCAACAAGCCGTTGCCCGCCACTGCCAAGATCATCGACAGCACGCTGGAGACCGTCAAGAAATCCTCCGAATCGGTCAAGCAGGCGTCCGAACAGGTCAAACAGGCCTCGGAACAGATGAAAACCAGCGTGTCTGATTCGATTGCTAGCGTGTCGGAGAAGATCAAGAAGTCGAAGGCCGAACCCGAAGAGGGCGAGACCGGCGATTCCGCCGACAATGCCGACAATGCCGCTGACACCGGCAGCAAGCTGGACCAGCCGGCTGACGAGAAGAACGAGGAGTAACGATAGTGGCCATCCGTGAGATTAGGGTCGTGCCCGACCCAGTCCTGCGCACCCCCTGCGATGAGATCAAGGAGATCACCCCGGCCGTGCGCCGCCTGGTTGACGACCTGTTGGAAACCGTGGACGATCCGGGCCGAGCGGGCCTGTCCGCCAACCAGATCGGCGTGAGCCTGAGGGCCTTCTCCTACAACATCGACGGCAAGGTCGGCTACGTTCTGAACCCCGTACTCGAGGAGAAGTCCGGCGAGCAGTACGGCGATGAAGGTTGTCTGTCTGTGCCCGGCTTGTGGTACAAGACCCGTCGTGCCGACTACGCGCGCGTGCGTGGCATCGACCTGGACGGCAACGAGGTCGTGCTCGAGGGCTCCGGGCTGATGGGCCGTATGCTTCAGCACGAATGCGACCACCTCGACGGCCACGTGTATTTGGATCGCCTGGAAAAGGAAGAACGCCGCGAAGCCCTGCGCTACATGCGCAATCGTCAGGCGAAGTAGTCCATAATCGGCTCCCGCTGGCGGGAGCCGTCGAACATAGTGAGACTGAGGGTGGTTCTGCAGGTACCGCCCGAAACTCCCCTCAGTCGCCTACGGCGACAGCTCCCCTCAGAGAGGGGAGCCTTTTAGTACCGGCTCCGTGCTATTCTCGGAACTTGTGTGCCACCCGGCAACGGACGCAGTCGCTGGCGTACAGAGCCACCCAATATTGTCAACCGGCACACAACAAATTCGCGTCATGCTCGCGACGGCTTGTGTCGGTCGGCTGCACAACTCGTGAAACCGGGGGAGCAGCTGCACGCAGGTGCGCATGGCCAGGCAAGAACCGACAATGAAAGGTAGTAATACCATGGCTCAGATCACTATGAGCGATATGCTGAAGGCTGGCCTGCACTTCGGCCACCAGACCCGTCGTTGGAACCCGAAGATGAAGCAGTTCATCCTCACCCAGCGCAACGGCATCCACATCATCAACCTGTTCAAGTCGCTCGACATGATCGACAAGGCGTACGACTTCATCAAGACCACCGTGGCCCACAACGGCACCGTGCTCTTCGTCGGCACCAAGAAGCAGGCTCAGGAAGCTATCGCCAACCAGGCCACCCGCGTGAACATGCCCTACGTCTCCGAGCGTTGGCTCGGCGGCATGCTGACCAACTTCCAGACCGTCTCCAAGCGCGTCAACCGCCTCAAGGAACTTGAGGAAATGGACTTCACCGACGTGCACGGCTCCGGCCTGACCAAGAAGGAGCTCCTCCTGCTTGAGCGCGAGAAGGACAAGCTCAACAAGCAGCTGGGCGGTATCCGCAACATGAACCGCACCCCGTCCGCGATGTTCGTCGTTGACATCACCAAGGAAACCCTGGCTGTTGAGGAAGCTCACAAGCTGGGTATCCCGGTTGTCGCCATCGTCGACACCAACGCCGATCCGGACACCGTTGAGTACCCGATCCCGGCCAACGATGACGCCATCCGCGGCATCGAACTGCTGACCAGCCTGATGGCTGACGCCGTCGCCGAAGGTCTGCTGGAGCGCTCCGGCGCCAACAAGACCGAGGGCGAGGCCGCCGAGCAGCCGATGGCCGCTTGGGAGAAGGAACTCCTGACCAACGAGGCTCCTGCCGAGGCTTCCGCTGAAGCCGCCGCTCCGGCTGCCGCCGAGGGCGAAACCGCCGAGGCCCCCAAGGCCGAGTGATGCTCTACGATGGGAAGTGCCTGAATAAGCGCTTCCCATCGTTCATGGGTAAGCAAAATTTCTCAAGGAGAATAATCAATGGCAGCAATTACCGCCGCACTGATCAAGCAGGTTCGTGAAGACACCGGCGCCGGCATGCTCGACGTCAAGAAGGCTCTGACCGAAGCCGAAGGCGACGTCGCCCGCGCCAAGGAAATCATCCGCGCCAAGGGCATCGCCGCAGCCGGCAAGCGTGAAGGCCGCAAGGCCCAGGAAGGCACCATTGCCTCCAAGGTCGTCGAGACCGCCAATGGCGAGACCGGCTACGCCGTCGAACTGAATTCCGAAACCGACTTCGTGGCCAAGACCCCGAAGTTCGTCGAGTTCAGCGAGGAAGTTCTCGGCTACGCCGTGGACGCCGAAGCCAACTCCGCCGACGAACTGCTCGAAGCCAAGGCCGGGGACTCCACCGTCAAACTCGCCGTCGAAGAGGCCGCGGCCCTGTTCGGCGAGCACGTCAAGGTCGGTCAGTTCGCCAAGATCTCCGGCGAGCACGTCGAGGTCTACGCCCACAAGAAGTCCGCCGAGATGCCGCCGAGCATCGTGGCCATGATCGCCACCGACAAGGCCGGTGCCGCCGTGGCCCACGAAGCCGCCCTGCAGATCTCCGCCATGGGAGCCAAGTGGCTGACCCGCGAGGACGTTCCGGCCGATGTGGTCGAGTCCGAGCGTCGCGTGGCCACCGAGAAATCCCTGGCCGAGGGCAAGCCCGAGAAGATCGTTCCGAAGATCGTCGAAGGCCGTCTCAACGCGTTCTTCAAGGAAGTCGTGCTGCTCGAACAGCCGTTCGTCAAGGATCCGTCCAAGACCGTCGGCGACCTGTTCAAGGAAGTCGGTGGCACCGCCACCGCGTTCGCCCGCGTCGAGGTCGGCAAGGGCGAAGAGGAGTGAGCCCGAGGCCCACTTCGCGCGATTAGCGTAGGATTCCGCGAAACGCCATCCGTCTGCACGTCAAACGGATGGCGTTTCGTCGTAAGGGCCCGCGGATCGTCGATGGCGTGTTCCGAGGGTGTCGTTGCCCAAGAGTGTCGTTGTAAACCGATACGCTGGTCTACGGATAATTTCACATGTTCGGTTCTGAGGAAGGCATGATATGACTGATAGCGACAAGCCGCGCAGGGTTCTGCTCAAACTGTCCGGTGAGGCGTTCGGTGGCGGCAAGGTCGGCATCGACACCCATGTGATTCGCCGCATCGCCGAGGAGATCGTCCCGGCCGTACGGCAGGGCGTGCAGGTGGCCATCGTTGTCGGCGGCGGCAACTTCTTCCGTGGCGCCGAACTCCAGCAGGCCGGCATCGACCGCTCCCGCGGCGATTACATGGGCATGCTCGGCACGGTGATGAACTGCCTCGCTCTGCAGGACTTCCTGGAGCAGGAGGGGCAGGCCACCCGCGTGCAGACCGCCATCACAATGGGACAGGTCGCCGAGCCGTATATTCCGCTCAAGGCCATTCGTCACCTCGAAAAGGGCCGTGTGGTGATCTTCGGCGCGGGCGCCGGCATGCCGTATTTCTCCACCGATACGGTCTCCATCCAGCGCTCCCTCGAAATCCATTGCGACGAGGTGCTGATGGGCAAGAACGGCGTCGACGGCGTCTACACCGCCGATCCGAACAAGGACGCGAACGCCAAGCGTTTCGAAACCCTGAGCTACAATCGCGCCCTCGTGGACAATCTGGCGGTCATGGACGCCTCGGCGTTGTCCATGGCCCGCGACAACAAGAAGCGCATCCGCGTCTTCGGCCTCGAAGGGGCGGGCAACGTGACCCGCGCGCTGGTCGGGGACGAGATCGGCACGCTGGTCTCCACCGCCGAATCGCGCGTGGCCGAATAGCATATGGACGTCCCGGATCGGGCGTTCGCTGACGAACAACATCGACAATCATCACATACAAGGAGTGAACATGTCCCTCATTGATCAGGCCAGGGAACAGATGGCCAAGACCGTGGAAAACACCAAGGAGAACTTCTCCGGCATCCGAACCGGCCGCGCCAACCCGGCCCTGCTCAACGGCATCACCGTGGACTACTACGGCGCCCCGACCCCGATCAAGGCCGTGGCCTCCATCGGCGTGCCCGAGCCCCGCACCCTGTCCGTCACTCCGTTCGACGCCTCCCAGGCCGGCGCCGTCGAAAAGGCCCTGCGCAATTCCGACCTCGGCGTCAGCCCGAACCGTGACGGCAACGTCATCCGTCTGACCATGCCGGAACTCACCGAGGAACGCCGCAAGGAATACGTCAAGCTCGCCAAGGGCAAGGCCGAGGACGGCAAGGTGGCCGTGCGCAATATTCGCCGCAAGACCAAGGAAGCCCTCGACAAGGCCGTCAAGGACGGCGAGATGGGCGAGGACGAAGGCGATCGTCTGCTGAAGGATCTCGACAAGGTCACCAAGTCCGTCACCGATGAGATCGACGCCTTGCTGGAAAGCAAGCAGAAGGAGATCATGGAGGTCTGATTCGGACCTGGTACGGAGCATTATGGAACGCAACGAACAACTCCACGAGGAGGCCGAGGAGGCGCTCGACCAGATCAACAAGAAGACCGGCCGCAACATGCCGCAGGCCATCGCCACCGGTGCGGCGCTGGTCATCCTGATCGTCGGGTGTCTGCTGCTGAGCGTCGATCTGTTCGTGTTGCTGGTGGTCGTGTTCATGATCCTGGCGTTGTGGGAGCTCAGGGTGGACTTCGCCACCGTGGGCCTGCATATCCCGGTGATCATGCTGTGGCTGTGCTCGTCCTTCACCCTCATCGCCACGTATTATTCCCCGTACCATCTCATCACGATGTCCCTGAGCATCATCGTGTCGATCATCCTGGTCGCCATCGCGTCCAGCGCGAAGATCAACGTCGGCAACCGCCTCCCACTGGCGGTCGCCGGCAAACTCTCCAGCACGGACGCCAGCGCCCGCCTCGAGTCATCGTTCAACCACGAGGGCGGTGAGCAGCACCATTCCCGGCTCAGCCATGTGGCTGTGTCCGTGCTTACCGTGTTGTACATTCCGTTGTTGGCCAGCTGCATCATCATCTCGCTGACTTTTAATGGGCATCCGATTGCACACGCCATCATGCTGGTGTTCCTTCCTGCCCTATCCGATACGGGCGGTTTGTTTGCCGGTGCCTGGCTCGGCAAACACAAGCTCAGCCCGCGTATCTCGCCGAAGAAGTCCGTTGAGGGCCTTATCGGCTCGATGCTCTTCGCTATGGCTGGCGCGTTCGCCGTATTCGCATGCACGTATGATGCCTCGAAATGGGCCACTCGTTGGTGGATGCCGATCGTGGCGGGTATTCTCATCGGTGCCGTGGGCACGTTCGGTGATTTGTGTGCTTCCATGCTCAAGCGCGATATCGGTATCAAAGACATGGGCCATCTGCTCAAGGGGCACGGCGGTGTGATGGATCGTGTGGATTCCATTTTGATGAGTGCACCATTCACCTGCGCCTTACTGTGGGTCACCGGACTGTGATTCGCATGCCTCGTGCATGAAACAATGTGGCATCGTGTGTATATCGCACGGTGCCACATGTCATATATGGGGGAAATCATCGTTCAATATGCGTTCGCCATGGGCTAAGACATGGGCCATCTGATTCGTATGCGGCACGCCGTATGGTGGATTCTGATATTTCTATTGCATGTTTGACTATTTTCTGATATTGAGAGCGAAGCGAACCCATCATGACCACACAGCATCCTGACACTCCGGAAACCGGCATTACTCCCGGCGGCACATCAGGTGCCTTCCGTGACGTGCTATCCAAGGACCATGCCCGCCGTGGTAAGCCGCCGCTGCACTTTGTGGATATGACGCCCGAGCAGCGCATCGAGAAAGCGGCCGAACTCGGATTGCCGAAGTTCCGAGTCAAGCAGCTCGCCAACCATTACTTTGGCCATTTCGATGTAAATGCCGCTGAATTCACTGATTTTCCGGCAGCCAAGCGCAGCGAGGCCGCCGCCGCGTTCTTCCCGCAGCTCATCACCGAGGTGACCCGCCAAGTGGCGGACGAAGGCACCACCATCAAGACCTTGTGGAAGCTGTTCGACGGCTCCCTCATCGAATCGGTGCTTATGCGATACCCGACCCGCACCACGCTGTGCATCTCCTCGCAGGTCGGCTGCGGCATGGGCTGCCCGTTCTGCGCCACCGGCAAGCTTGGCCTGACCCGTAACATGTCCACCGGTGAAATAATCGAACAGGTGCGTGTGGCCGCCAAAATGATGCGCGACGGCGAAGTGGCCGGGGGAGCGGGCCGACTGAGCAACATCGTGTTCATGGGCATGGGCGAGCCGATGGGCAACTACAACTCCGTGCTGTCCGCCGTACGACAGATTTCCGCCATGCCTCCCGAAGGCTTCGGTATTTCCGCGCGCAACATCACCGTATCCACGGTGGGCGTGGTCCCCGGCATCAAGAAGCTCACTGCCGAAGGCATTCCCGTGCGTCTGGCCGTTTCCCTGCATGCCCCCAGCGACGAACTGCGTGACGAGCTGGTGCCGATGAACAAGCGTTTCAACACCACGCAGGTGTTGGATGCCGCGCACGATTATTGGCTGGCCTCCAAGCGCCGCGTCAGTATCGAATACGCGCTGATGCGCGGCATCAACGACCAGGCCGAGCATGCGCAGTTGCTGGCCAAGAGGCTTAACCATTACGGCGACAACTGGGCCCACGTCAACCCGATTCCGCTCAACCCCATCGAGGGCTCGAAGTGGACCGCCTCCAAGCCGGAAGACGAACAGCGGTTCCTGGAGATCCTGCACCGCGCGGGCATCACCGCCACACTGCGTGACACCCGCGGCCAGGATATTGACGGCGCCTGCGGGCAGTTGGCCGCCAAGGAGCGGTAGTTTCGGTGACGGAATCGCCTGCGGCCGATTCCGTCACTTCAGCGCATCCTTGATTGCGCCCACGAAGTAGTCCAGATCGTCGGGCTTGCGGGACGTGATGAGCTTGAAGCCGTTGGCGTCGTCCACGTGCAGCTGCTCGTCGACGTAATGACCGCCCGCGTTCTCGATATCAGCGGCGATATAGCGGCAGGGCGCGGCGGTCTTGCCAGCCACCAGACCCGCGTTGACCAGCAGCCACGCGCCATGGCAGATCGCGGCGATCGGTTTGCCTTCGTGCGTGAACTCCTGCGCCAGCGTGATCGCATCCTCATTGACGCGGATACGATCCACATTGCAGGTGCCGCCGGGCACCACCAGCAGGTCGTAGTCGGCAGCCTGCACGTCGGACAGGCGCGCGTCCGGGGTCAGCGTTTCACCTTCGTTGCGGTCGTGCTGCACCGTCTCACACGGGTCCAAGGTAGTGGCAGCAAGCGTCACCTTGGCGCCGGCGGCCTTGAGATCGCGCAGCGGGCGCGTCAGCTCGGATTCTCATATTCCAGAAACTGGTGCGGCGCATGTAACGGGCGGTAGGTAGTCTGAAGGACTGTAATGCAAAGCCGAACAGGGGAGTGAAGCATGTCGTTGGCGGTACGAGTCATCCCGTGCCTGGACGTTGACGCCGGTCGAGTGGTGAAGGGTGTGCATTTCGAGAACCTCAAGGACGCGGGCGACCCGGTGGAGCTGGCGGCCGAATACTACCGTCAGGGAGCCGACGAGATCACCTTCCTGGATGTGACCGCATCCAGCTCCCACCGCAACACGATGATTGACGTGGTCTCCCGCACCGCCGAACAGGTGTTCATTCCGATGACCGTGGGCGGCGGCGTACGCACGCCCGAGGACGTCGACTCACTGCTGCGCTGCGGTGCAGACAAGGTCGGTGTCAACACGGCGGCCATCAACGACCCGTCGCTTATCAGCCGTGTGGCCGATCGTTTCGGCAACCAGGTGCTGGTGCTCTCCGTGGATGCCCGCCGCGAAAAGGGTGAGCAGCACACGCAGTCGGGTTTTGAGGTCACCACGATGGGCGGCCGCAAATCCACCGGTATTGATGCCATCTGGTGGGTCAAGCGCGCCGAGCAGCTTGGCGCCGGCGAGATTCTGCTTAACTCGATGGACGCCGACGGCACCAAGGAAGGCTTTGACCTCGAGATGATTCGCGCCGTGCGCAAGGAAGTCAAGATTCCGATCATCGCCTCCGGCGGTGCCGGCAAGGTCGAGGACTTCCCGCCCGCCATCGAAGCAGGTGCCGACGCGGTGCTGGCTGCATCCGTATTCCATTACGGCATCCTGACTATCGCCGATGTCAAGGCGGAACTCAAGAAGCACGGCTACACCGTTCGCTAAACGAATACACCTTGCTCCCGCTGGGCGAACAATCCAGTGAATTGTTCGTGGCAATGCGCTATGCGCACGTCGCACATAATCCGGGAGCTGTCAGCGAAGCTGACTGGGGGGTGGCCCACAAAAAGAAGATAGGTATGACAGACACTACATACGACAATTCCACTGAACTCGATCCCCGTATTGCCGCGCGCCTGAAGCGTGACGTCAAGGGTCTGGTCGCCGCCGTCATCCAGCAGTACGACACACACGAGGTGCTGATGGTCGGCTACATGAACGACGAGGCATTACGCCGCACGCTGACCACCGGCCGCGTGACCTTCTGGTCCCGGTCCCGTCAGGAATACTGGCGCAAGGGTGATACCTCCGGCCATGTGCAATACGTCAAGGGCGTGTCCCTGGATTGCGACGGCGACGCACTGCTCGTCGAAGTCGACCAAGTCGGCGCCGCATGCCACACCGGCAAGCGTAGCTGCTTCCTCGAAGGCGGCCCCCTGCCCGTGGTCGAAGGCCATCGCCCGGCCGAGCAGTAGAACGGGCTTTCCTGACTGAGGGAAGCCGAGCGACCGCGTACCATGAAGCAAGACATCGAGTTTGTAGGTAAAGGAGCGAATATGAGCGAATGCAGCGTCAAACACCTGAAGTGGGGCGCCACCTGGCCCAGTCGCGAACAGTTCCACGAACTGGCCGACGCCGGCTACCGTGTGATTCCGATCGTGCGCCGTCTGCTCGCCGACTCGCTCACCCCGGTCGGCTTCTACGAGCGTCTCGCCGGCGGCCGATCCGGCACCTTCATCCTCGAATCGGCGGAATACGGCGGCACGTGGAGCCGTTACAGCTTCATCGGCGTCAACTCGATGGCCCAACTGCGCTCCAACAACGGTCAGGCCGACTGGCTGGGCAAGATCCCGGTCGGCGTGCCCGTCACCGGTGACGTGGTCGAAGTCGCTCACGCCACGTTGAAGACTCTGAAGGCCCCGCATGTGGAAGGCCTGCCGAACCTGACCAGCGGTCTGATCGGCACGGTCGGCTGGGATGCCATCCGCCACTGGGAACCGACCCTGCGCGCCGAAGCTCCGGACGAGACCGGACAGCCTGAGACCGTGCTTGCCCTGGCCACCGATATCGCCGTGGTCGACCACGTATCCGGTTCGGTATGGCTCATCGCCAATGCGGTGAATGTGGATGATAAATCCACTCGCGCCGACGCCGCCTACAACGAGGCCGTCGCTCGACTCGACCAGATGCAGCGCGATGCCGCCACCCCGGCTCCGGACGAGTCCCGCGTCAACATCCTGGACGAAACGGTCGCCCAACCCGAGCTGCGCTTCCGCACCGAGAAGAGCCACTACGAGCAGGCCGTCAAACGCGCCAAGCAGCACATCGTCGACGGCGACGTGTTCCAGGTGGTCATCTCCCAGCGCCTCGACATCGATTCGCCTGCTGACCCGTTCGACGTGTACCGTGTGTTGCGCACGCTGAACCCGAGCCCGTACATGTATTTCATGGCGTTGACCGACGCTCAGGGCCGCGACTTCAACGTGATTGGCTCCAGCCCGGAAACCCTCATCAAGGTGGACAACGGCCACGCGATGACCTTCCCGATTGCTGGATCCCGCCCTCGCGGCGCCACCCCTGAGGAAGACGAGAAATTCGCCAAGGAGCTGCTTGCCGATCCGAAGGAACGCAGCGAGCACATCATGCTCGTCGACCTGTCTCGCAACGACCTGAGTAAGGTGTGCGTGCCGCAGTCCGTGGAAGTCGTGCAGCTCATGGACATCAAGCGTTTCAGCCACATCATGCACATCTGCTCGACGGTCACCGGCAAGGTCGACCCCTCGCTGACTGCATTCGATGTGTTCAAGTCCGCGTTCCCGGCCGGCACGCTGTCTGGCGCTCCTAAGCCGCGCGCAGTCGAAATCATCGACGAGTTGGAACCGGCCGACCGCGGCATCTACGGCGGCACCGTCGGCTACTTCGATTTCTCCGGCAACATGGACATGGCCATCGCCATCCGCACCGCGTTCCTGCGTGACCATGAGGCGAGCGTGCAGGCCGGTGCCGGCATTGTGCTCGACTCCGTGCCCGCCACCGAATGGCAGGAGACGCGCAACAAGGCCGAGGCCAGCGTCGAATCCATCCAGATCGCCGCCCAGTTGCGCGAACTGTAACGTTCAACGCATAGCGATGCCCCCGCTGACAGAAGTTGTCAGTGGGGGCATCGCTGTCTGTATGTCAGTGGGTTGCACCCATGATGTCGGTGGCGTCGGTTTCGGTGCTCACAGCGGCCTCGATGGCAGCTTCGATACCGCGCGCCATGGTCGCGATCTCCATGGTCGGTGTGCCGTTCGGCTTGCCCACGCCCTGTGCGGTCGCATACGGCACATGAATGAAGCCGCCCTTGACGCCGGGGAATTTGTGGTCAATCAGATACAGCACGTTATACATGATGCTGTTGCACACATACGTGCCTGCCGTATACGACATGAATGCGGGAATCCCGTGGTCATTGATGTTCTTGACCATGGCCTTGACCGGCAACGTGGCGAAATACGCGGTGTCACCATCCTCCCGTAACGGCATATCGAACGGCTGCTCGCCATCATTATCGGGAATACGCGCCTCGGCCAAATTAATGGCCACCTTCTCCACGGTCAGAGCCGAACGGCCACCAGCCTGACCAATGCACAGCACATAATCAGGCTGCTCGCGCACCATGGCTTCCTCAACCACGGTCGCACTGCGCGTGAACACCGTCGGAATCTCCAGTTTCACCACTGTCGCACTGGCGATTTCATCCGGCAACAGCTTGACTGCCTCGAATGCGGGGTTAACCGGCTCGCCGCCGAACGGATCGAATCCGGTCACCAGAATCTTGCTCATTATTAGCTCCTTATCTCACGGATTGTTGTGGTATCTGGACAACGAGGTTATTGTGCGATCAGCATGTAGACGATTTGCACCACAATCATCACCAATGCAGGCAGCACCTGCTTCTTAACCACGCCCATGCGGTCCTTCATATCGAGCATCGCGACGGGCACGATGTTGAAGTTGGCGGCCATCGGCGTGCACAGCGTGCCGCAGTAGCCACAGGTCAGCGCCAGAATGCCAATCACCGCCGGGTCCGCACCATAGGCGAGCACGAATGGCGCGCCAATGCCCACGGTCATTACGGTAATTGCGGCGAAGGCATTGCCCATGATCATCGTGAACAGCATCATGCCCACACCGAATACGATGATGCCCAGCGTGACGTTGCCCTTCGGAATAATGCCGCCGACCAGCGTGGCGATCACGTCGCCGACACCTGCGGCTGTGAAAATCGCGCCGAGACTGGCCAGCAGCATCGGCAGCATGCAGAGCGCACCCATGGCAGACAACAGGCGTTCCGAATCGTTGAGGAATACGACCGGCTTGTTGTCATGCGAGAACGCGAACAGAATCACGGCGGCAATCATCACACCGATGCAGCAGCCGGTCAGGGCGCTGATGCTGGGAATCAGGGCGCCGATAATGGCGAACACGCCCAGACACAGGGCGGGAATAAAGATGCGCATGCCGATGCGCTGGAAGTTCGCGGCCACTTCGGCGGTGCTGGGAGCGCTCGAATCGGACGCCGATCCCTTACGCACTTGGCGGAAGATGGCGGGAATGACCATGATGATAATGAGCACACCGTCCGCAATGGCCGGAATCCAACGGCCGAACGCGATGACGATACCGAGCGCCGTCCAGAACACGAAAGTGCCGTAGCGGGCCTTGTTGGTTTTATCGAGTAGGTTGCGTACGCCCGCATACACGGACATGAAACCCATGAAAATATAGAAGAGCTCGAGGATCTTGGTGCCAACGGTCACGCTGGGGTCCATGAAGAACGACATATCAGGCCTCCTTGCCGGTGGTGGTAGCGGTAGCGTCCTGAGCGGCGGCTTCGGCACCGTAGTACTTCTTACGCAGTCGTGTGTCCTTGATGATGTAATAGACGGCGGTGACCGCCACGGCAATCACCGCGACCGGGATCTCGATAATGGCCATGCGCAATAGTTCGACGTCATAACCCAGCGGCTTCAATGTGGACTGCACGAGCAGCGCACCGGCCGTACCTACGAACAGCACCTGGCCAAAGAACCATGCGACGTTCTCCATACCGGAAGCCATGCCCTTGAGCTCTTCCACATACTCGTCGTTCGGCTCGTGACCGGACGCTTCAATCGCACCCACCGCCATCGGCATAATGACCGGACGCACGAACCCGGCCACGCCACCAAAACTCACGTTGAACGCGGCGAACACGAGACGCATCACACCATACAGGGCGATCACCATACCGGGCGTCGCATTCTTCACCTTGCCGATCAGCTGCGCGGCTGCGGTTTTCAGACCGTTGCGCTCCAATGTGCCGGTGACCAGCAACACGATGATGAAAATCGCCATGCTGCGGTTCGAGACGAACGACGTACCCAACGTGGTCAGGAAGCCGTCGACGCCAATGCCGCCGACCAGCGCAGTCACCAAAGCCGCCACGATAATGATCAGAATCGCATCAAGTCTGAGGGCGAAACCCACAATCACAATCACGATTCCCAATAACACGAGATAATTTGGTTCCATGCGGCAAATCCCTTCCACAGTACGTGCGCATTGCGCCGCAAGCGTATTCGAATACCAGATAGTGTACGACGCGAATCATGCTTCGGCGGCCTCTTCGCGCACATCGTGGGTATTGCATGGGCGTCGCGCGCCTCGCGCACGGCTGCGGCCGGGACGGTCGGCATGGTGTTCGCTATGATGTACAGTCGGACTTTGGTAAGAGACAGTATTCGTAACAGGCAAGTAGGTTATTCATGGCTATTGAGGTGCAGGGACTTGAAATTCAGATCGGCGCGCGCACGCTGCTTCACCCCACCAACTTCCATGTGGCCAAGGGAGACAAGATCGGTCTGGTGGGCCGCAACGGCGCCGGCAAGACAACGCTGACCCGCGTGATCACCGGCGACATGCTGCCCACCGCCGGCAAGGTGCGCGTCTCCGGCAAGCTCGGCTACCTGCCGCAAGACACGCACGCCTCCGATCCCACGCAGACCGCGCTCGACCGCATGATGAGCGCGCGTGACATCGCCACCATCATCAGCCGCATTCGCAAGGCCGAAAAGGATATGACCGACCCGGATCCGGACGTGATGAGCAAGGCCATGACCCGGTACGACAAGGCCATGCAGGACTTCGACAAGGCCGGCGGATACGCGGCCCAGTCCGAGGCGATTTCCATGGCCGCCTCGCTCGGCCTGCCGCAGGAGGTCATGGAGCAGCAGCTCGGCACGCTCTCCGGTGGCCAGCGCCGCCGCATCGAGCTGGCGCGCATCCTGTTCTCCAATGCCGACACCCTGATCCTCGACGAGCCGACCAACCACTTGGATGCCGATTCCATCGAATGGCTGCGCGGCTACTTGAAGAAGTACGAGGGCGGCTTCCTGGTCATCTCCCACTCCACCGAACTGCTGGACGAAGTGGTGAACAAGGTCTGGCATCTGGACGCGCAGCTCGGCCAGATCGACATGTATTCGCTCGGCTGGAAGGCCTACCTGCACCAGCGCGTGGTGGACGAGGAGCGCCGCCGCCGCGAACGCGAAGTGGCCGAGAAGAAGGCCGACCGTCTCATGAAGCAGGGCATCCGACTGCACGCCAAGGCCACCAAGGCCGTGGCAGCGCAGAACATGATGCGCCGCGCCGAAAGGCTGCTGGAAAACACCTCCGAGGCGCAGAAGGCCGAGAAGGTGGCGGACATCCGTTTCCCCGAGCCCGCGCCCTGCGGCCGCACGCCGATCATGGCCAAGGACATCTCCAAGGCCTACGGTTCCAACATCGTGTTTGCCGGCGTGAACCTGGCCATCGACAAGGGCTCGCGTGTGGTGATCCTCGGCTACAACGGTGCCGGCAAGACCACCACACTGCGCCTGCTGGCCCACATCGAGGAGCCGGACACCGGTTCCGTGGAATACGGTCACGGCTGCAAGATCGGCTACTTCGCGCAGGAGCACGACACCTTGGATCTGAACGCCACCGTGTTGGAGAACCTGCAGCATGTGGCGCCGGAGCTCGACAACACGCAGGCCCGTTCCATTCTTGGCTCGTTCCTGTTCTCCGGCGATGACGCGATGAAACCGGCCCATGTGCTTTCCGGCGGTGAGAAGACCCGTCTGGCCTTGGCCACGCTGGTCACCTCGCGAGCCAATGTGCTGCTGCTCGACGAGCCCACCAACAACCTCGATCCCGCCTCCCGTGAGGAGATTCTGAAGGCCATTGCCAAGTATGAGGGCGCCATTGTGCTCGTCACCCACGATGAGGGCGCCGTCGAGGCGCTCAACCCCGAGCGCGTGCTCCTCATGCCCGACGGCGACGAAGACCTCTGGAATGATTCGTACCTCGAACTCGTAGCTGAAGAATAGTCCTACCTCTTGGCTCCCCTCGCTGAGGGGAGCTGTCAGCAAAGAACGGGTTAACCCTAGGTTCCCCTCGCTGAGGGGAGCTGGCCGCCGTAGGCGGTCTGAGGGGAGTCTCGCAAGCATGCAAAGGAAACAACCATGCCAACCACAACAGGTAAGAAAATCGCCATCGTCACCGGCAGCGCGCTGGGTTTGGGCTACGAGCTCGCCAGCCAACTCATCGCCAAGGGCTGGCTGGTGGCCGGCATCGACTTCAACGCCGAACGTCAGGCCGAGCTGAGCACGCAGTGGCCCGCCGAATCCTACCGCGCCTTCGTAGGCGACATCACTGACGAAGCGTTCGTCAAGGAATCCGTGGCGAGCATCGCCGCGCTTGGCCACATCGACCTGCTCATCAACAACGCCGGCCAGCCCTCGTTCAAGGTGCCCACCGCCTATGAGGCCGCCGATGTCGACACATGCCTCAAAGGTCTCAAAGGCATGATCCTGTGGACGGTGGAAACCCTCAAGGCCTGTGGTGAGCGTGACGTGAAAATCGCCCAGATCATGAGCACTGCCGCCACGCGCGGCAACGCGAACGAAAGCGTGTACTGCGCCACCAAGTGGGGCGAGAAGGGGTACACCAAGAGCCTGCAGGCCGCATACAAGGGCACCAGCGTCAAGGTGGTCGCCGTCTATCCGGGCGGCATCGACACCGCCTTCTACCGTGATAGCCATGACTACGTCTCCGAAGCCAAGCAGCACACCTTCATGCAGCCCGGTCCGCTGGCCGAGGTCATCCTCTTCAACCTGATCAACCAGGCCAACCTCACCGTCACCGACATCGAGATCAACCGCAACAGCTGAGCTGGCAGGTTATACACATATCCACCGATTCGGCCGAGCTGGTTGCGCGCAGAAGTTGGTTATGCCATCGTGAGTTGTATCCGTGAATAACGCGGTTCACGGATACAACCATCAGGGGGATGGCATGGAGTCCTATGCATACAACACGTTTTTCACACTTGATGAGGCGCGAGACCTCGCCCAGAAAACACTGGAACAATGCCGTGCCAGATCGATGCGCACTTCACAGGAGCTTTGTTTCAGCCATGGCACCAGGCTACAGCTTGCTGGCATGACGGCCACGCTGAATTACAAGCCCAACTATGACCCCAACAAACTGCACGTTACGGTGTCCGGGGCTGAAAGATTGTCGAATCTTACCGAAACGCAATGCCATTATTGGGGTCATGGCATTGACCAGACGATGATTGATGATCTTATCGCCGTGGTTTCAGTGGAACAGGCGCTGTGTCAGATCGCACAGTTCGTCGATGTGGAAAGTATGGTCATTGCCTTGGATTGGGCCACCTGCCGTAATGAGCATTTGAAACAGACAACGAAAGACAAGATATCGTTGTTCCTCGCCGATATAGGTAGATTCCCAGGTATCAGATTATTTCGCAAAGCGCTCTCGTTGTGCAGAGAGAACACCGATTCGCCGCAGGAAAGCATCCTTCGCCTTGAATCGGTAAAACGTGGATTACCCGAATTGGAGGTGAATGCTCCGATATACCTCCCGTTGCAGAACAAAGAGGTGGTTGTGGACATGGTGTATCCGAATGATCATGTGATTCTGGAATACGACGGACGGTACCACTATGACCGAAACCGATGGGAAGGAGATATCGAGAAAAGGAACAACCTCTCCTTCGCGGGCTATAAGACTTTTCCCGCCACAAGAAGAACGTTCGCTACCACGCAGAATCTGGATGAATACTTCAGAATCGTTGGAAGTGCAATTGCGGAATACCGCAATACCGGGTCATTTTCACAATGAGATATGACCGGACGCATTCATTAGGTCGATTCTTCATTCATTAGGTCGGTGAGCTCTGACAGTCACCACTGGAATGGTGCCATTCCAACACCGACAATCGCAGCCTCATGACCTAATGAATGAAGAATCGACCTAATGAATGATTGGAAGCGTTCCGCGCAACGTTATGGCACCCGCAAGAAGCCGGAACCCGGAATATGTCTGTTATCGTGGGAGGCCAAGCAACAGGTGAAGGATTGAGTATGCACATCGGTGACGATGAGTTTGAACGGGCCATTGAACAGGTGTTGGATGATTTGCCTGAACGGTTTGCGCGGGTGCTGGAGAATGTCGGCATCGTCGTTGCGGACGAGCCCAATGAGCGCGAACTGGCCACAATGAGCAATCCGTGCGGTGAGCTGCTCGGACTGTATGAGGGCATACCCATCACGAAGCGAACCACGGGCTACAGCGGCGTGATGCCGGACGTCATCACCCTGTTCAAGGGGTCGCATGAACGCGTATGCTCGACACAGGCCGAGCTGCACCAACAGATCCGCAAAACCGTGTTGCACGAGATCGGCCATTATTTCGGCTTCGATGACGAGTATCTGCACTCGCACGGCTACTGAAGCGATGCTGTTTCACTAGCGGGGAGCCGTCATACTGCCGTATGTTGCCAGATCTACTGCAAGTGGTGCAACGCACGGATGATGGCGCAACGGTCCTCGACGGTTCCCTCGTTGGAGCACATGGCGGCATACCAACGCGGATTGCGCAAGGTCTCGGCGCCGGTGGCCTCATCCGTGGCGACGAGCGTGTGCAGATCGTTGGCGTACTGGAAATGCAGGTGGCTGAGCAGCCCGCCCTCGGCGAACGCCTTGCGCGAAGGCAGAGGGTTGATGGCCAGCAGCCAGCGGAACGGGCTGTCTTCGGCGGCCGGATCAGCGGTGCGGAACACGAAGGTGGGGGAGCCTTCGAGACCGTGCTCGATGACATGGTCGATGGTGTATTCGTAGGTGTCGAGGCTGGTGTCGTCCTCGGCGAACCATTCGATGGCGAGCGCGGCATTGTCCGTGGAGCCGGATTCGGCGGCCGGCTCGTTCACACGCCAGTAGCCAATATGGATGATGTTATCCGGGCTGGTGGTGGAACAGGCCATCGACCAGAACGTCCTGATGCCGCGCGCGGCCATCGGGGCCATGTTCGGGTTGGCGTGCACCGCCTGCTCGGCGGCTTCCCAAGTCTGCTGGATGACGGCGCCATCCAAATCGATGTAATGCTCGAAAGACTCCCATTCACCGAGCCAGTCGGTGATGTCGAAGGCCGTGGAATCCGTGGCGTTGCTGGCGGTCATTGCGCGTTCCTTTCATGGGTGGATGCGGTGGCGAAATTGGTAGAGGCATTAGGGTTGGGGCTGCTGGCATCTGGGTTACTGACATGCGAGCCGCTGCTCCCGGAATCGTCGGCGCCAAGATTGACAATGCGGTCGCACCGGCCGGCGGCGAGCTCCTCATCGTGGGTGACCGCGAGAATCGCCTTGCCTTGGCTCGCCAGTTGCCGCAGTAGTTCGCCGACCTGCTCCATGTGTCCGATGAGCAGTTCCTCGCGCACGCTGTCGGAGAACAGTTGGTAGTTGACATCCTGCATGACCAGGAATCCGGCGCGGGTCAGGTCGCGCGGTTTCGCGGGCACGCCGTTGAGCTCGATGCGGCCTGAAACAGGCTTGATGAGTCCGGTCAACGTGTGCACGAGCGTGGTCTTGCCGCAGCCGGGGGAGAGGGACAGAAATTCATCGGCCTCGTAATCCTGCACGATATGCCCGCCGTCGAATACCACGTACCGGTCGGCCACGCCGTTGAGCCATGCGAGTCGGTGATGAAACAGGGCAGCATCATCGTGACGCCCACGGCCAGCGCGAGACCACATGCAGCCGTGGCAGTCCCAGGGCATCGGGGTCGAGCATTCCCAGCGCGGTGAGTACGTCATAGGTCACGCCGAAGTTCAACGCGGTTCGTCATCGGGCGGCCGCCGGCAGGGGCAGCAGGAACAGCACGACCATGACGATCTGCGTGGCGAGCCCTACATGGAAGAACAGCATGAGGTTCGCCACCAGCAGAAGGTAGAGTTTCGCGCGCGGATCGAGCGTCCGGCGGGCAGGATTCATCAGGCGATACCGGCCTTGATGAAATGCTTCTTCATCATGCGCTGGCCGAACCAGCCGCCGAGAACCGCGCACACCAGAATCGCGATCATCGAGATGAAGAACGTGCCGGTGTTGATGTAGGCGATGAACGAAAGCACGAAATGCCCGGAGATGAACAGGAACCGTCCGATGATCACGCCCATGACGGTGATGCCGCCGAATTTGCCGAGGCGTGCGGCCAGCAGCATGTACACGCAGCCGGAGATGAGGGCCGCGATGGCGATCCGGCAATGGCAGCGCTCGCGCGGCCTGACCGGCGACGCGGTCACCGGCACATTCGACCCGAATACGGTGGCCCTGGCTGCAGCCGCACCAATCCGTATCACGGCGGTGAACGCGAAACTCGGCCAATCGCAGGTCAGCCCGGCAAGCTATACGGGCGTCACCCTGCATGCGCAGGCCACGTTGACCGCCACACAGGCGGCGACGTTCAAAGCCGGAGACAAGGCGCAGGTCGTGCTGCCGGACAACACCACCGTCGAAACGATGCTCACCTCGGTCGGTCAGGGCGGGCAGAAGACCGGCGACACCGGGCAAGCCACACAGCCATCGGCGCACATCGACTTCCCGGACCAGACGCAGGTGGCGGCTTTCGGGCCGACGGCCGTGCAAGTCATCATCCCGAACACCGATGCCTCGACCGGGGAGACGCTGATCATGCCGGTGACCGCACTGATCGCCAGCGCCGGCAGCGCGTATGCGGTCGAAGCGGTACGCGGCGGCAAGTTGGTGCGTGTGCCGGTGTCAATCGGGCTGGTGTCCGACGCGCAAGTGCAAATCACCAAGTCCGACGGCCTCAAGGCGGGAGACAAGGTGGTGGTCTCATGAACGACATCGAGTTTGCCCCCGCTGGCCCAGAGCATGGGGCATTGCTGACGTTGGAGCATGTGACGAAGGCGTTTCCAGGCAAGGACGGGAGCGTGCTGGAGATATTGCATGATACGTCACTGGCCATCGATCGCGGCGAGCTCGTGGCCATCGTCGGGCCGTACGGCTCGGGCAAAAGCACGCTGTTGTCGTTACTGGGCACGCTGGACATGCCGACCTCGGGAATAATGCGATACGACGGCGGGGATGTGAATGCGATGGGTGAGCGGCAGCGCAGCGTCCTGCGGGCCGCGCGCATCGGCTTCGTGTTCCAGCAGTTCCATCTGATCGCCACCGTATCCGCCTTGGAGAACGTGATGACAGGCCTGCAATACACAACCCTGCCGCGCGGCGAACGCCGGCAATGGGCCTCCGAGGCATTGGAACAGGTCGGATTGGGGAATCGCCTGCATCACCGGCCGGCCCAGTTGTCGGGCGGCGAACAGCAGCGTTTGGCCATCGCCCGCGCCCTGGCCAAACGGCCGGACATCATCTTCGCCGATGAGCCGACCAGCCGATCGCCCTCGACTGGACCTCCCTGCCGCTCGCCTGGGCCGCCGCCATCCTGGTCGGCATCCTCGCCGGCCTCTACCCGGCCTCCCGCGCCGCCCGTCTCACCCCGACCGAGGCCCTGCGCGGCGAATAGGGGCGACGGCTGGAGTGAACGATCACCATGAGTGCGCAGCCTCAATGTCGCTTTTATTGCACATGATGACATGTGCAATAAAAGTGACATATTGGTGCTGGGCGGAGAGAGCACGCGTGGCGCGGGCGGGGTGTGGTTCGCGGCTATCGGCTAGTATGGTGCGGTCACGACAGAGGGAGGCATGCTGTGGCCGATGTGATGCGGGAGCTGGAACGGCTGCGACCGGTGTATGAGACGGGCGTCCTGCGGTTGCTGTTGCGCCAGAACGCGATGCTGTACGTGTCGCTGCTGCGTTCCACGTTCGACCCGCTCACCGGCGAGCTGCCGCGCGAGACCGTGGAGGAGCGGTTCGCGCAAAGTCTGAACGCTCTGGCCGACGCCGGCGAATATGCGCCGCGCGAGGACCAGACCTTCGCCGAGGCCGCCCATCAGATCCTCGCCGACCTGACCCGTGAAGGCGAAGGCGACTACGCCTGGCTCGCCAACTCGCATGATGCGGCCACACACCGATTCCTCTACCGTTTGACGGCCCGCGCCCACCGCGCCATCGAGGCACTGAGCAGGCTCGAAGACGAATCACGCGCCCTGTCCGGCGCGCAGGCCAACAGCATCATCATGGAAATCGAACACGCGCGCATGCAGCTGACCGCCGACCCCGGCGAGCGCATCAAACTCCTCAACCGTGAAATCAAGGAACGCAAGCACGAGATCAAACGCATCCAACAGGGCAAGCAGCACGCCACGCTGAGCGAAGCCCAAGTGGAGGACGTGATCGCCGTGATCCACAACACGCTGCGCGGCGTACCCATCGACCTGCGCGAACTCGTGCTCGACGAGCGGGACAACGGCGACGCCTTGCGCCGGCGCATGCAGACCGGCGACATCAGCGTGGACGAGAACCTGACCCGCTACCACGACGAATACCGCCGCTCGTTCAGCGAATCGGACAGCGGCCGCCGCTTCGAGGACGCCTTCCAGGTGATCATCACCGACGAGGGCCGCCAGCAAATCGACGAAGCCCTGCGCGCCATCGCCAAAACCCCGTATCTGGCCGGCGGATCCGGCCTGCTGCTCGGCCAGATCCGCGACGAACTGGCCCGCATCTACGACGGCATCGAAGCCGTGCGCCGCCAGATGCGCGTCTCCGACGAGGCGATCAGCCGGCTCGTGCGCCAGCAAACCGACACTCGCTACCGTACGATGCTCACCCGCTTGAACCGACTGTACGCGCGCCTCAACGCGGATGCGAAAACCCATATGGGAGACGCCTCGCGCCCGTACGACACGGCCACCGCGGACGCGCTGTTCGCGCCATTGCCGATGCGCCCGGCCAAATCCATGACCCGCGCCACCGCACCCGGCCTGAGCGACCTCGCCGCCGAAGCCCCGCAGGCGACTCCGGTGGCCGATCTGCGGGATATGGTCAACAGCGGCGGCCCCCGACTCCTGCGCATGGTCAGCCTCATCCGGCGCAACCCGGTGACCGTTGACAGGTCCGATGACAGGTCCAACGCAACCCTCGTGGACATCGCCGCCAGCTTCAACCGGCTGCCCGAAAGCGAACGCCGCGAAAGCGAGATCGTCGGCTTCCTGGGCGGGCTGGGAGCCGCAAGCGGCAGCGCCATCGCTGACGAGCCGTCCACTGACGGCGTCGGCATCGACAGCGACATCGCCACTGAGCCGGCCCCGGCGCAGCGCGGCGATACCGCGACCTGGCATTGCGTATCGATCGACGGCGAGCCCCGGAACTGGATCACTAGACCGGTGCTGGCCGACATGGACGAGCTGAACATCATTGTGGAGGAAGGATGACCGTGGCCGAGGAACACGAGGAACATATGGACAACGCCAACCCGTACGCCCTGTTCGAAGGCGACACCGGCGACATGCCGGCCGAGGCACGCATGGCCGCCATCGCCCTCAAACGCGACCGCTATATCATCGGGCCCACCTACGACACCGTGCTCGACAACCGCGACGCCGTCGTACGCTCCCTGAACAACGACCTGCTCGACTTGGTGATCAACGAACGCTACCGCATCATGTACGCCACGCCCGTGGCCGGCGACGACGTGACCCTGCGCTCGCTCAAAACCCGCGTCAGCCTCAAACGCGAGGAGGCCGCGCTGCTCGCCTTCCTGCGTATCCGCGTCCTCGAATACGAGAACGTGCACGCCGACCCCGCCGACTGGCTCGTCAGCTTTGAGGAGATCCGCGCCGCGCTCGCCACCGGCGCCGGCTATCTGGCCGCCCGCAACGACGAGGAAGGCGTGGCAAAGCAGATCGGCGCCATCGTCTCCGCGATGATCACCTACGGGTATTTGGTGCGCCTGGACGACGAAGCCATGTACCAGATCACGCCGCTCGTGCCCGTGGTGCTCGACCGCGAACTGGCCGATACCTGGCTCGACGTCGTGGAACACGGCGACGGCGACACGGAAGATGACGATGACGAGAAGGGAGCCGAATGATGCAGGCGACAGACGTGCAGATGATCGCGGACCGGTGGATGCTGGAATCCCGCCGACTCATCAACTGGGGCTCCTATGAGGGCTACCACGAATTCCGCCCCTCCACGGACCACAAGCTGCCGGTGACCCTGCTCGCCGGCGCCAGCGAATCCGGCAAATCCACGCTGGTCGACGCGCAGATCTCCCTGCTGTACCCAACCGGCACGCCGTTCAACAAGGCCTCGAACTCCGGCCGCTCCGAACGCAGCGACTACACCTACCTGCGTGGCATGGTCGGCGTGGGCAGCACCGAAACCGGCGACGAGCCGCTCTACCTGCGCGGCCGCGACGAGAACGGCGCACCGCAACCCGTGTGGGGCACCATCGTGGACACCTATCGCAACCAGACCACCGGCCAGGTGCTCTCCTGCGCCAAATTCCTCTACCTGATGCCCGGCGACGGCCGCGGTGACGTGCGCCGCCAGTACGTGGTCTGGGGCAAGCCCGTGGACCCCAGGCGCATGGACCAATACCGTGACGCCCCGTTCACGCCGGCCCAGCTCAAAGCCACCTACCCCGACTGCCTCACATTCCCCAGCGCCGAAGCGTTCCACACACATATCTGGAGCGCAATGGGCCTGAGCGAGGCCGCCTGCCGACTGCTGCACAAGATCCAGTCCGCCGACGCGCCCTCCCGGCTCGACGACATCTTCAAACAAGGCGTGCTCGGCGTGCCCGAAGCCCTGGGCCTGGCCCGCACCACGGTCGAGGACTACGAACGTTACGACGGGAACTTCCACGCCATGGACGAGAAAACCCGCCGCATGGACACGCTGCGCGGCATCCAACAGGCCTACGGCGAATACGCCGCCGCACGCGGCAAGGCCCGCGCCTTCGAACCGGTCAAGCCGGCCGTCGACGGCACGGTGCCGGCCGTGCTGCGCGACTGGGCATTGGCCCGCATGCGTGGCGAAGTCGCCGTCCAACTGCCCGCCGACCGCGCCGAACAACAGAACAGCGAGGCGGAAGCCAAGCTGCTGCGCCGCCGAACCGAAGACCTGCGCACCCGCCTCGACATGATCCGAGGCCAGATGCAGGGTCTGGACGGCGGCAACCTGACCCGACTCGAACTCGAACTCGACCAGGCCCGCCGCACCCTCGAAGACGTGCAAGCCAACCGAACACGAATCGAACAAACGTTCGCATCCATCGGCGAGACGCTGCCCGGCAACGAACAGGCCTGGAACGAGCGCCGCATCAACGCCGTGAACTTCAAACGCGAATACAACAAACGAGACGGCGAATGCGAGGAAGCCCTCACCGCCGCCATCAACGCGCGGGCCGGCGCACGCGGCGACCTCGAACGACTGCAACGCGACTTCGACCGGCAACGCTCCCAGCGCACCCGCATCTCCCAGCAGATGGACGAAACCCGCGCCATGCTCTGCCGCGCCACCGGACTCACCCCCGCCGAACTGCCGTACGTGGCCGAACTTATGGACGTGAACGAACACGAGGAAGACTGGCGTCTCGCCATGAACGTCGCCTACGCGCCCATCGCCCAGACCATCCTCGTCGACAAGCGCCACGAACAGGGCTTCGCCGCCAAAGTCAGCACCATCGACCCGCGCACCATGCCCCGACGCACCTGGCAGTTCGTGGACACCGCACGCCACTACGACGACACCGGCGCGCACGCGAACATACTCACCGGAGAACAGGACGGCGACTGGCTGTCCGGCAAACTGCGCTACCGCGACGACTCGCCCTTCGCCGACTGGCTGCGCTCGCAGACCCAGGCCGAACGATTCGACGCCCTATGCGTCACCGCCATCGACGACACCGACCGCACCAACCGTCAGGTGCAGGCCGACGGTCAGATCAAATCCGGCGCACGCGGCCAGCACGGCACCAAAGACCGCGCCCAGGTCATCGGATTCGTCAACGAAACCTACCTCAACGCGCTCGCAGCGCAGGTCGACGCCGCCCGCAACGCGCTTAGCCAAGCCGACACCGACTACACGGCCGCCAAAACACAGTCCGATAACCTCCACCGCGAACTCGAACTGGCCAACCAGCTCGCCTACACGTCATGGGAACGCATCGACATCGCCGGCGCGCAACGGACCATCACGGACACGCAGGACGCCATCGCATCCATCAAAAACGATCCCAAACTCGCCGAACTCGCCAAACAGCGCGACGAACTGAACGCCGAACTCGACCGTGTGGAACGCCAGCGCATCGAATCCGACCAGGCCGCGGCTCGCGCCGGCAGCGCCGTCGAAGCGGCGCTCATCTGGCTGCGCGACCATGCCGACACCGGCACGACGGACGCCGCCGGTGCCACCGCCGACAATGACGATGACGCCGCTTCCGGCCCGCTGCCGGACGAAGTCACGGCGGCGCTCGCCGAATCCTACGACAACCGATTCGCCGGATTGGCGGACGCCGCCATGCGCGCGCACATGATCATCGGCGCGGGCGTGGCCGGAACGAGGGCGCCGGGGGAGAGTTTCCCCGAACGCACCATCGCCGGCATCGGCAAGGACATGACCTCCCGCATCAATCTGCTGAACGGCCAGGCCGACGCCGCGCGCACCGGCGTCGAATCGAAAATGAGCACCTACATCGCGCTCTACGCGGCCGACGACGACTCGCTGACCGCCAGCGTGGAGGACTACCGGTACTATCTCGACGAACTCGCCAGCCTCACCCAGCTGGCCGCGGTCGCCGCCACCGACGCCGAATACCGGCGCTGCCTCGAACAGCTGCTCAGGAGCTTCCTGACCATCAAACGCGCCATCGACACGGATGCCAGCGACATCCACGACCAGCTTGACCGCATCAACGCCATGCTCAAAGGCCAACAGTTCGGTCCCAAGCACGGCAGCCTGTCCCTGCACGCGGACGTGCGCCGTCCCGAGCGCGCCTTCTGGACGCAGCTCATCCGCGTCATCGGCACCCTGAACGATTGGAAATCCGCCGACGTCAACGATTCCGACGCCTCGCGCAAGGCCTTCGCGGCCTGTGCGCCGATGGTCGGGCTGTTGCGCGCCGAACTCGCGCAGGTCAAGGACGCGAACGGCGTGAAAAGCTACGGTGCCCGCAATCTCGACCCGCGCTGCCGCTCGTCCTTCTACGCCATCGTGCATCATGCCGACGGTCCGGACGAACGCATCACCTCCACCGGTGGTCGCTCGGGCGGCGCCTTGCAGGAGCTCACCTCATTCGTATACGGCGCGGCGCTCATCTACCTGCTCGGCGGCGGCCTGACCAGCGAACCCTCGTACACCACGCTGTTCCTCGACGAGGCGCTCATCAAGGCCGACGGCCGTTACACGCAGCGCGCCCTCGCGGTGCTGCCGCGCCTCGGATTCCAGGTCATCGTCTCCGCCCCGGAAAGCAAGACCGGCGAAATCCTCGAGGTCTCCACCAAGGCCTACGTGACCTACAAGGACCCCGACACCGGCCTCACCTCCCTGCGCGAGGCCGTGCTGCACCAGAATGACATGGATGATGAATCATCGTCGGATATATTGAAGGATGACGGGGTTGCCGAATGAGCAATCCCGGCGTCGCCGGTATTAAGACGATTCGGTTCGACTCGACGATGTTCGAAAGCAGGTGATGGGAACTATGGCCGGCATGAAAGACATCGCTGCGATCACCACATGCGTTCACATATGTACGACATCGAACCGGCATGGCCATTTCCCGTGCCGGTGGGATTGCCGGACCAAGCATTTTTGGAAACCAATGCGATTGCAGTGCATGACAACAACAATGAGATACGGCAATGGGCAAGCAAGAATGGTTGCGAAATCATAACCAAGCATCGCACCATAGGCACCTCTGTCGAGTTGATCTCCAAAGTCGTCGTTCCTGACGAATCAATAGCCATGCGTGTGGTTGGTCGTACGCTGGCGGCGGAATATCGCGAAGCGCACCGTCGCACAGATTCCACTGACAGGATTCAGCGGCAAATGGCTGAATGAGTCAAAAACCAATCGTCGTAAGGCCATTTGCCGACTGCTCGGTGTCGAAACGTTGGGTCTGTCAAAACGGCCGACCGAACTGCGGTTCCGTTATCTCGATCCGGGCCACGACGATTTTGGTACCGATCGTACTGAACGCAGCGCGAAGATTGCTATGCGGGAGCCTAAGCCGACGCCCGGCCTTCAATCGGCGGAGCGACGTCTTTATGAACGACTGTGTGCTGACAAAACCATCGCTTATCGGCGTATCGAACAGGAACGCATTCCCATGCGTGATGCAGTTGACGAATTACGCAAGCTTGGCATCCCCGTGGAGTCCATTGAAGATTTTGTCCCGGTTCGAACATCAATCGTTTGACGGACGTACCGGGGCAGAATCCGTTGTCCCGGTTTGTGATTTCGGGTGTTTTTCGCGAACCGGGACATGTTGTGTTGCCCCGGTATGGGCGTCAATCGTTTGATGCGAGAATCGGGACAACATGGCGATTCTGAGATTGGCTTTATTCCGCCGTTTCCGTTCGCGTTTTATGTGGTTCGTGGAAACTGGAATGTCCTGGTTCTCGAAAACAGGCCAAAATCACGAACCGGGACAGCGGGTTTTGCCCCGATGCGGACGTCAAACGATTGACATGTGAACCGGGGCAAATCAGAGGAGGAGAGGTCTTCGGGATAGAGCTTGACTGGGGCTGGGCGCACGGTTGATGTCGCGTGGGCCGGCTCTTGCGTTTCGGTCCACTGATGGTCCGGAATTATGCATACTATGGTTCGGTTTTCCGGCCTGACACGCCATCGAACAAGCGTTCGAATTTGGTCGTGTGTTCGGGTATCCTTGGGACAGATTTGGCGCGCGCATAACCGTGCGCGCGGGAACGGTGAGATGGAAGGTGGGGTGTGGCTGTGGCAGCAACGCGGACTGGCGCAAGGCGCGCAACAAGCGCAACGGGCGCGAAAAGCAGCAAGGGCAAGAATGGTGAGGTCATCGTCGAAAAGGTGATGACCAGCGACTCCTTCCTGAGCCGGGAGATCAAAAAGGCGCCGCTGATCGAACACGATGGTTCGCTGGTAGCTGATATCTCGCACATCCCGAACGATCTCAAGATCACGATTCAGGGTGCGCGCGAACACAACCTCAAGAACGTCGACCTAGCGATTCCGCGCAATTGCATGGTCGTGTTCACCGGCCTGTCCGGTTCCGGCAAATCCGCGCTCGCGTTTGACACCCTGTTCGCCGAAGGCCAGCGACGCTACGTCGAATCCCTGTCCGCCTACGCCCGCCAGTTCCTGGGTCAGATGGACAAGCCCGACGTTGACTTCATCGAGGGCCTGAGCCCGGCCGTCTCCATCGATCAGAAGACCACCAACCGCAACCCGCGTTCTACCGTCGGCACCATCACCGAAATCTACGATTACCTGCGACTGCTCTTCGCCCGCACCGGCATCCCTCACTGCCCTGAATGCGGCGAGCCCGTCGCCTCCCAGACCCCGCAGCAGATCGTCGACACACTGCTCGGCTATCCGGAGCGCACGCGATTCCAGATTCTCGCGCCCGTGGTCAAGGGCCGCAAGGGCGAGTTCGTGGACATGATCGAGCTGCTGCGCTCCGACGGCTACGCCCGCGCGCTCATCGACGGCGAGATGACGCAGCTGTCCGACGACATCAAACTCACCAAGCAGAAGAAGCACACCATCGAGGTCGTGGTCGACCGACTCGTGGTCAAGGACGGTATCCGCCAACGTTTGACTGATTCGGTGGAAACCGCCCTCAAGCTCGCCAACGGCAGCATCGTCATCGACTTCGTGGACGAGGAGGAAGGCAGCCCGGCCCGCCGCCAGCCGTTCTCCGAACACCGCAGCTGCCCGAACGGGCACACGCTCGAACTCGACGAGGTCGGGCCGCGCACCTTCTCCTTCAACGCCCCCTACGGCGCCTGCCCCGCCTGCACCGGTCTCGGCTTCAAACTGGAAATCGACCCGGACCTCATCATCTCCGACCCGGACAAGTCACTGGCCGACGGCGTCATCGAACCGTGGAGCGGCACCAAGATGACCGCCCAGTACTACGGCCACATCCTCGAAGGTCTGGCCAAGGAAATGGGCTTCTCCATGAAGACTCCTTGGAAGGACCTGCCGGACGACGTCAAGCACGACATCCTCTACGGCCACGACTTCAAGGTCAACGTCTCCTACCGCAATCGCTGGGGACGCCTGCGCGAATACTCCACCGGCTTCGAAGGCGTGATCCGCACGCTCATGCGCCGCCACGACGAAACCGATTCGCAGTCCATGCGCGAATACTACGAGTCGTACATGCGCGAAGTGCCCTGCCAGGTCTGCCACGGACGCCGTCTGAAGCCCGAAGTGCTCGCTGTCACCGTGGACGGCAAATCCATCTTCGACGTGTGTGACATGCCCGTCGTACGCGAACTCGCCTGGATCAACGGCCTGAAACTCGAAGGCTCGGCACAGCTGATCGCCGGCGAAGTGCTCAAGGAGATCAAGGCCCGACTCGGCTTCCTGAACGACGTCGGCCTCGACTACCTGACCCTCTCGCGCGCGGCCGCCACCCTGTCCGGCGGAGAAGCGCAGCGCATCCGACTCGCCACGCAGATCGGCTCCGGCCTGGTCGGCGTCATGTACGTGCTCGACGAGCCGTCCATCGGCCTGCACCAGCGTGACAACGAACGCCTCATCGAAACCCTGCACCACCTGCGCGATCTCGGCAACACGCTGATTGTCGTCGAACACGACGAGGACACGATACGCCGTGCCGACTGGGTGGTCGACATCGGCCCCGGAGCCGGCGAACACGGCGGCGAAGTCATCTACTCCGGCCCCGCCAAGCACCTCATAGAAGCCAAGCGCTCCATCACCGGCGACTACATCGCCCACCGGCGAGAGATCGCCGTGCCCGCCAAGCGCCGCAAGATCCACAAGACCCAGGTGCTCAAAGTCGTGGGTGCCCGCGAGAACAACCTCAAGAACATCGACGTGAGCTTCCCGCTCGGCGTGCTTACCGTGGTCACCGGCGTCTCCGGCTCCGGCAAATCCTCGCTGGTCAACACGATCCTCTACCCGGTGCTCGCCGACAAGCTCAACGGTGCACGCATCGTACCCGGCCGCCACAGGCGCGTGGAAGGCGTCGACCAGGTGCGCAAGGTGATCCACGTCGACCAGAACCCGATCGGCCGCACGCCGCGATCCAACCCCGCCACCTACACCGGTGTGTGGGACAAGATCCGCACCCTGTTCGCCAAGACTCCCGAAGCCCAGGTGCGCGGCTACGGCCCCGGCCGCTTCAGTTTCAACGTCAAAGGCGGCCGATGTGAGGCCTGCCACGGTGATGGCACGCTGAAGATCGAAATGAACTTCCTGCCCGACGTCTACGTGGACTGCGAGGTCTGCCACGGCAAACGATACAACCGCGAGACTCTCGAAGTCACGTACAACGGCAAGACCGTGGCCGACATCCTCAACATGCCCATCGAGGAGGCCGCCGACTTCTTCAAGGCGTACACCGGCATCTCCCGATACCTGAAGACCCTCGTGGACGTCGGCCTCGGCTACATCCGACTCGGCCAGCCCGCACCCACCCTGTCCGGCGGCGAATCTCAGCGCGTCAAGCTTGCCACCGAGCTGCAGCGCCGATCCGACGGCAAAACCGTGTACATCCTCGACGAGCCGACCACCGGCCTGCACTTCGAAGACGTGAACAAGCTGCTCAAGGTGCTGCAGTCCCTGGTGGACAAGGGCAATACGGTCATCGTCATCGAACATAATCTGGATGTGATCAAGGAGGCCGACTGGCTGATCGATCTCGGTCCGGAGGGCGGCGACGGAGGCGGCACCATCGTCACGCAGGGCACGCCCGAACAGGTTGCCGAATGCGAATCCTCATGGACCGGCAAGTTCCTGAAGCCCATGCTTTAGCCTTCCATTGCAGCTGACCTTGGGGGGTGGGGGTGGCATGTTGCTGGACATGCTCCGGGCCGCTCAGGCCAAGTCTTTACGGTCCAGCAACACACACCCCAACCCACCCAATCCCTGATGATTGGTTTTGCTTAATAGCGAGGAGGATTATGACGAACGATATTGAGCGGCATAGTCCGGATGAGTGGCGGAAGACTGCGGCGGCGTTAATGCCGGAAAGCGTAGCTGTGGGTGCCGGGGAAACGACGGCGAAGGTGAATGCGAATGGGGCACCTTTGCTGGGGGATTCTCGCGACCTGTTCCGACCCAAGACCTCGGATATTCCCACCAAACCCGGTGTGTACAAATGGCGCGACGGGGAAGGGCGCGTCATTTATGTGGGCAAGGCGAAGAACCTGCGCAACAGGCTCACCAATTATTTCCAGCCGCTGTATCTGCTGCATCCGCGCACGCAGACCATGGTGCTGACCGCACGCAGTCTGGAGTGGACGGTCGTCGCCACCGAACTGGAATCACTGACGTTGGAATACACGTGGATCAAGGAATTCGACCCACGGTTCAACGTGCAGTTCCGCGACGACAAGACCTATCCGTATCTCGCGGTCAGCACGGGGGAGCGAATTCCGCGCGTGTGGGTCACTCGGTCGCGCAAACGTCGGGATACCCGGTATTTCGGCCCCTATGCCAAAGTATGGGAATTGCGGCACAGCCTTGACCGGCTGTTGCGCACGTTCCCGGTCCGCACCTGCACCACCAACGTATTCCACAAGGCGCAACTGCCCGGACGGCCATGCCTGTTCGCCTCCATCGGCAAATGCTCCGCACCCTGCGTGAACCGTATCGAAGCGGACGAACACCGGCGGCTGTGCGAACAGCTGGTCGGCGTGATGACCGGACGACTCGGACGGCCCTACATCGCCCAGTTGACTCGTGACATGAAAGAGGCCAGCGCCGAACTCGAATTCGAGAAAGCCGCCCGACTGCGCGACCAGATCCAAATGCTGGAAACCGTGGTGCAACAGAACGCCGTCGTCTTCGACCAGGATGTGGACGCGGACGTGTTCGGCTTCGCCAGCGACGAGCTCGAAGCCTCAGTGCACGCCTTTTATGTGCGCGCCGGCTCGATTCGCGGCGAACGCAATTGGAGCGTCGAACGAGTTGAGGACATCGATGACGCCGACTTGATGGCCGACCTTCTGGCGCAGGTGTATTCGGACGCCGCCGGGGACAATCACCCCCAGTCGGCCGCGACCATCTCCACCAATCGCGAGGCCATCGGCTCCACGCAAACCATCACGGCCGCGGACGCTGTGGCACGCGCCCAGGCCACCCGAGAACGCAACACCCGTCAGGAGACCACCGGACGCGCGGACCTGCTGGCACCCATCGCACCGGTACCGCGCGAAATCATCGTGCCCGTCGAACCGGCCCGCCGTGAGGAACTCGAAGGCTGGCTGACCAATCTGCGCGGGGGAGCGGTGACCATCCGCGTGGCCTCGCGAGGCGACAAGAAGCAGCTCATGGGCCGCGCCAACGAGAACGCCAGCCAAGCACTGCAGCGCAGCAAGATGAGCCGCATCTCCGACATGGGCGCACGCACCCAGGCCATGAACGATGTGGCCAAGGCATTGGGACTCGCGGAAGCCCCGCTGCGCATCGAATGCTACGACATTTCGAACACTGTGGGCGGTGCCTTCCAGGTGTCCTCCATGGTGGTGTTCGAAGACGCGATCGCCAAGAAATCCGAATACCGACGCTTCGCCATCCGAGGCAAGGACGGCAAAGGCGCGGTGGATGATCTGTCCGCACTTTACGAGACGCTCACCCGCCGCTTCAAGCACGGCAACATCGCCGGCGACTCCGGCGAAAGCATCGACGCGGAACAGCGCGCGGCCTCGGCCGCCGGCAAGATGACCACTGCCGTGGCGGCGGAGACAATCGCTGCGAACGGTAACGACAATGGTGAGAACGGTTCCGACATCAGTGGCAAGGGGCACGCGGTGCCGGACGGAGTGCAGAACGATACACGGGAAACTTCGCCCGACATCGTCCAGCAGAACACAAACCGGCATCACTTTGCCTACAAGCCGAACCTGGTGGTGGTCGACGGCGGCAAGCCGCAGGTCATGGCCGCCGCCAAGGCGCTCGAGGACTGTGGCGTGAACGACGTGGCCGTCTGCGGACTGGCCAAACGCTTGGAAGAGGTGTGGGTGCCGGACGACGACTATCCGATCATCCTCAAACGCCAGTCCGAAGGCATGTATCTGCTGCAGCGTGTACGCGACGAATCCCACCGCTTCGCCATCACCTACCACCGCCAACAGCGGCGCAAAGGTGCCCTGCGCAGCGCGCTCGACGAGATTCCAGGCATCGGCAAAAGCTACCAGAAGCGGCTGCTCAACCACTTCGGCTCGGTCAAAGCCATGCGCGAAGCCAGTGTCGAGGACTTCGAGAAGGTCAAAGGCATCGGCCACGCCAAAGCCGAAGCGCTGTACAACGCGCTGCACGAGCAGTGAGCCGGCCCGGTCCAGCAGCCCAGAGTGAATTTTCGGTTGCGGGGCCTGTGGTTGACATATTCGAAGCAAAGTGTCGGCTAGCATGGGAACAGACATCAAGGAGGGGATATGGCCAATCATCGTTGCGCTGTACTCGGCAAACCCGTCGCGCACTCATTGTCACCCGTGCTCCACAACGCGGCCTACCGTTCGCTGAAACTCGACGATTGGCTGTACGACAAGCACGAAGTGGGAGAGGATGACCTCGACGCTTTCCTCAAAGGCCTCGACTCGACGTGGGCTGGCCTGAGCCTGACCATGCCGTTGAAAAAGGCCATCCAACCGTACGGTGTTCCGGAAAATCTGTGGGCCAAGGAACTGAAGGTGGCGAATACCGCGGTATTCGACTGGAGCGTGGCTACCGATGATCCCGCTTGGCCGAACGGCAAGCCAGACATCAAGCTATACAACACCGATGTCATCGGCATCCAACTCGCCTTCGACCATGCCAATCGCGAACTCGGCGAACACCACACCGCATCGAGAAGCGGCGCCGCGCTGATCATCGGCAATGGCAACACCGCCACTTCGGCGTTGGCCGCATGCTGCATGATGCCCGAAATCGGCCATATCATCGTCGCCGCCCGCCACCCCGGAAAAAACACCGGGCTTAAACCAGTGGCCGAGAAGTTCGTCAACGTGCATAACCCGTATAGCGAAATCGAATTAGGCGACGATCAGGCCCTGCTCGAGGCAGCCCGCAACGCCACCTATGTCATCAACACGATTCCCGGACATGCGGCCGACAACGTCGCGGATGCCCTCACCAATGCCGGAACCGAGCCATTCTCCGGACTGCTGCTGGACGTGGTCTACGATCCACGCCCCACCAAGCTCATGGAAGCCTGGCGCGCTCATGGCGGTCACGCCATCGGCGGTGAAGAAATGCTGCTGTACCAAGCTCTCGTACAGGTATTGCTGATGACCGGTATCTGGGATGACGACCCGCCCAGCGATGCCGACCAGCGTCTGCAGGACACCACCACCGAAGACGACCAGCTGGAGATCGCGATGCGCAAAGCTCTTGAGGAGGCCCTGTAATGAGTCAACAGACAACAATCCTCGATACCGGCGAGGCGGCCGCCACGAATGCGCCGGCGAATTCCGCGACAGCCACATCGACTCCGGACAACCAGCCGACCCCGCTTGATGCCTTCGAAGTGCTGCTCATCACCGGTATGTCCGGCGCAGGCCGCTCTCATGCCGCTGACTGCGTGGAAGACATGGGATGGTATGTGATCGACAACCTGCCTCCCAAACTGCTTATCCCGCTTGTCGACATGATGACCACCTCCGGTTCCGGATCGGGGTCGGGCGTCCACAAGCTTGCCGCCGTCATCGACGTGCGCTCCAGCTATTTCGACGAGCTGGCCGCCGTGCTCGGCCATCTGGATGATCTCGGCGTCAAAACCCGTATTCTGTTCCTCGCCGCCAGCAACGAAGTGCTCATCAAGCGCTATGAATCCGTGCGCCGCCCGCACCCGCTGCAGCACGGCAACTGTCTGATCGACGGCATCCTTGAGGAACGTCACCTACTGGAAGACCTCAAGGAACGAGCCGACTGGGTCATCGACACCAGCTCCCTGAGCATCCACCAGCTGTCCACCAAACTCTACGAGACGATGCTCGGTTCAGGCCCCACCACCGTGGCGGTACACATCTTCAGCTTCGGCTTCAAATACGGCATGCCCATCGACGCCGATTTCGTGGCCGACGTGCGTTTTCTGCCCAACCCGTTCTGGGTGCCCAACCTGCGCGAGCTTACCGGGCACGACAAGCCGGTCGCCGACTACGTGCTTTCCAGCAAGGGTGCCAAGGAATTTCTCGACGCTTATGAGAAAGCTATCGAGATTGCGTTGGAAGGATACGCCCAGGAAGACAAGCACTACGTAACCATCGCCGTCGGCTGCACCGGTGGCCAGCACCGGTCGGTGGCGATGAGCGAGGAGCTGGCTCGCCGCTTACGCGCACATGGGCTCAACGTAACCGTTTCCGCGAGAGAACAGCACAAGCGTCACTCATCGTAAGCAGGCGTCGAGCGGTCATCGGGCAAGCGTTCGGTGACCACACTGCGAGAAAGCAAAGCCCATAGTATGTATCAAACGGGTTCGCTTGTCCACCAGATTAGGTATCACAGAAAGCCGATGGCTTCCGACCGTGTGACAGCAAATAACGGCACGAAGCGCCTGAAGCATTGAGAAGAACGGGACTGTAGGAGGTAGATCTTGGCTCTTCTGGACGATGTCAAAAGCGAGTTGGCGGCCTTTGAAGGCGATTCGCCAGCCGCGATCAAGGCCCAAGCTGCGGCCATGATCCGTTTTGGCGGCGGTCTTCGACCGGTACAGAATACATACGTTATCCAAGCCGTATTCACCTCGCTTGACGTTGCAGAATGGCTGAAGAACACGTTGAGGAACACGTTCGGGCACGAAGCCGAGATCAACCACCTCACCCGTCAGACCCCGAACGGCCCTGTCGAGACCTACGTGGTGCTCGTCACCCGCAACGTAGTGGCCTTGGCTTTGCAGACCGGACTGGTCGACCGCCGTAAGCAGCAGGTCCGTGGACTGCCGTCTGAAGTGGTCAACGGATCCATCGCCCAAATCAAAGCGGCATGGCGCGGCGCCTTCATGGCCCGTGGCTTCCTATCCGATCCCGGTAAGGCCAGCTTCCTGGAAATCGCTTGCCCTACGGAAGAGGCCGCCATGGCCCTGTGCGGCGTGGCCCGTCGTCTCGGCATCCAGGCCAAGCATCGCACGCTGCGCAGCTCCGAGCGCGTGACCCTCAAGGATCCCGACGCCATCGAACGCATGCTCAAGCTCATGGGCGCCACCCGTTCGGCCCGCGAATGGACCGGCAAGCGCTCCGATGGCGAGGCCCGCGGCAAGGCCAATCGTCTGGCCAACTTCGATGACGCCAATATGCGCCGTTCCGCCAAGGCCGCCGCCGAAGCCAGCGAAAAAGTGCAGCATGCTTTCGAAGTACTCGGCGATAACATTCCGGACAACCTCCGTCAGGCCGGCCAGCTGCGCATCGATCACGTGGACAAGAGCCTCGAGGAGCTCGGCAAGATCGCCGAACCGCAGATCACCAAGGATGCGATTGCCGGACGAATTCGCCGACTGCTTCAGCTTGCCGAGAAGACGGAGAAGGCTCGAGCAGCCGAAGGCAAGTAACCCGACAATCCGATTTGCCGTGCCTATTCGGCAGAACGCGACAACAACAGAACAAAACACCGCATTCAGTCAGTAGACGAATGCGGTGTTTTGTTCCGGAATGCCTGTAATATGCAAAGTGGCAAAATTGGCCACTTTGACGTGCGATTCGTCAAGGAAAGGATATTCATGAAGACACTCAAGGACCTTGGAGATCTCAAGGGCAAGCGCGTTCTGGTTCGCGCTGATTTTAATGTTCCGCTGGACGGCACCACCATCACCGATGACGGTCGAATCAAGGCTGCTCTGCCGACCATCAAGACCCTGCGCGAAGAAGGCGCCAAGGTCATCCTCATGGCCCACCTTGGCCGCCCGAAGGGCAAGGTCGTTCCTGAGCTGAGCCTGGCCCCGGTTGCCGCCCGCCTCGGCGAGCTGCTCGGCACCAACGTGCCGCTGGCCAAGGACACCTACGGCGAGGACGCTCAGGCCAAGGTCGCCGCCATGAACGATGGCGACGTTGTGCTGCTTGAGAACGTTCGTTTCAACCCGGAGGAGACCTCCAAGGACGCCGACGAACGCGCCGCTTACGCCAAGAAGATCGCCGCCCTCGGCGAGGCCTTCGTTTCCGATGGCTTCGGCGTGGTCCACCGCGCCCAGGGCTCCAACTACGACGTTGCCGCCGATCTGCCGGCCGCCGCAGGCCTGCTGGTCGAGAAGGAAGTCAAGGCCCTGTCCAAGGCCACCGAGAACCCGGAGCGTCCGTTCACCGTGGTGCTCGGCGGTTCCAAGGTCTCCGACAAGCTCGGCGTCATCGAGAACCTGCTCGACAAGGCCAACCGTCTGGTCATCGGCGGCGGCATGGTGTTCACCTTCCTCAAGGCCAAGGGCTACGAGGTCGGCACCTCCCTGCTTGAAGAGGACCAGCTTGAGAAGGTCAAGGGCTACATCGAGACCGCCGAGAAGAACGGCGTTGAGCTCGTGCTGCCGACCGACGTCGTCGTGAACGCCGGCTTCCCGGCCGGTGACACCCCGGTTGCTCCGGAAGTCGTTGCCGCCGACGCCATCCCGGCCGACAAGATGGGTCTGGACATCGGCCCGGAGTCCCAGAAGCTCTTCCACGACAAGATCGTCGACTCCAAGACCGTCGTGTGGAACGGCCCGATGGGCGTGTTCGAGGTTCCTGAGTTCGCCGCCGGCACCAAGGCCGTGGCCCAGGGTCTGGTCGACGCCACCGCAGCCGGTGCGTTCACCATCGTCGGTGGCGGCGACTCCGCTTCCGCCGTGCGCAACCTCGGCTTCCCGGAGGACGGCTTCTCCCACATCTCCACCGGTGGTGGCGCTTCCCTCGAGTTCCTCGAAGGCAAGGAGCTCCCTGGCCTGAAGGTGCTTGAGTAATCCATTTTCTAGCTCCCCTCCTTGAGGGGAGCTACGTATTTTTTAGAAGGGAAACATATGGCGTCCAAACGCATTCCGTTGGTGGCCGGCAACTGGAAGATGAATTTCGACCATCTTGAAGCCACTTACTTCGTGCAGAAGCTGGTATGGCTGTTGCGTGACGCTCACTTCGACTTCAAACGCTGCGAAGTCGCGCTTTTCCCCTCGTTCACGTCATTGCGCAGCGTACAGGTGCTGGTCGAAGCCGACAAGCTCCATGTCGCCTACGGCGCACAATCCGTTTCCGTGACCACCCAAGGTGCCTTCACCGGCGATGTGTCCGCGGACATGATCGCCCATCTCGGCTGCTCATACGTCATCGTCGGCCACTCCGAACGCCGCAAATACCATCCTGAAGATGACGCCAATATCGTCGATCAGGTACGTGCCGTGTTCGCCGCCGGCATGCAGCCGATTTTGTGCGTCGGCGAAAGCTTCGAGGAACGACGCCAAGGCATTGAACTCGATTTCGCCGTGGGCCAGGTACGAGACGTCACCCGCGATCTCAACGAAGAACAAGCCGCCGAACTCATCGTGGCCTACGAACCTGTCTGGGCCATTGGCACCGGCATGGTGGCCACTCCGCAATCCGCCCAGGATGCCGCAAACGCCATCCGCAACGATTTGAAGACCACCTTTGGCACGAAGGTATCCGATAGCGTACGTATCCTGTACGGCGGATCGGTCACCTCGAAAAATGCGGCGGAACTCATTTCCCAGCCCGATGTTGACGGCTTCCTGATCGGAGGGGCGGCCTTGGACGTTGAGGAACTCGCCAAAATCGCTCGATTGGCACTTAAATCCATGAAATCACGGAACTAATACCACGGTTTTCCCGTGTGTGCGCTATGCTGGTCAACAGTCCAATCAATCCGGAGGTACCCTGTGACCGCTCTTAAGATCACGCTGCAAGTCATCGTCGTGCTGCTCAGCTTCGTGCTGACCCTGCTCATCCTTATGCACAAGGGCAAGGGCGGCGGTTTGTCCGACATGTTCGGCGGCGGTCTGACCCAGAACGCCGGTACTTCCGGTGTCGCCGAAAAGAACCTGAACCGTTGGACCGTTATCATCGCTCTGGTGTGGGTGGCCTTGATCATCGGCCTCGACATGATGACCAAGTTCAACCTCGGCTGATCGGCTTGCACGCCATATAGACTTGTCGCTCGCGACCCATGACCGTTACCGTCGGTCATGGGTCGTATGCGTTCTATCGAGTATTACGAAAGGACATCACCATGGTCACTATGAACCGCAACAAAGTCGTTATCGTCGGCACCGGCCAGGTCGGTGCCACCGCCGCCTTCGGCATCGTCACGCACGGCCTGTGCAATGAGCTTGTGCTCATCGACCGTTCCGCCGCCAAGGCCCTGGGGGAGGCCCGCGACCTCGATGATGGCAGCGAATTCCAGGACCGCCACGTCAAGGTGCGCGCCGGCGACTACGCCGACTGCAAGGACGCGGACATCGTCGTCATCACCGTGGGCCGCAAGCCGCCGGCCAACTCCAACCGCATGGCCGAACTCGGCTTCACCGTGGGTCTTGTGGGCGAAGTGGTCGACAACGTCATGGCCTCCGGCTTTGACGGCGTGATCGTCATGGTCTCCAACCCGGTCGACGTGATGGCTTGGTATGCCTGGAAACGTTCCGGTCTGCCTCGCACCCAGGTGCTCGGTACCGGCACTGCGCTCGACACCTCGCGTCTCAAGACCATCATCGGCGAAGAGACCGGCCTTGACCCGCGCAATGTGGGCGGCTTCGTGATGGGCGAGCACGGCGACTCCCAGTTCACCGCATGGTCCACCGTCTCGCTCGGCGGCAAGCCATTCGCCCGTTTCCTGGCCGACAACCAAGACCGTTTCGCCTCCGTGTCCACCACCGAAATCGAAGAGAAGACCCGCACCCGTGGCGATGAGATCGTCGCGGCCAAGGGCGGCACCAACTTCGGCATCGCCTCCACCGTGGCCGGCATCGTGCAGACCATCCTGTGGGACGAACGCCGTATCGTGCCCGTCTCCACCCTGCTGGACGGCGAATACGGCGAACATAACGTGTTTCTCGGCGTCCCCACTGAACTGCGGGCCAATGGTGCCAACGAGATCGTCGAACTCGATCTGAGCGAGGACGAGCGGGCCAAACTGCACCATTCCGCCGAACTCGTGCGTGTACACTGCGAGGGGCTGCTGTGATTCTCGACGCCATCACACCGAAACAACCCCGACTGCTGGTCGCCGACCTCGACGGCACGTTGCTGCACGACGCCGAGGTATTCGAGGACCGGTTCATCACCCAGCGCAGCATCGACACCATCAACCGCGCGCACGATGCCGGACTGAAATTCGCCATCGCCACCGCGCGGCCGGTGAGTACCGGCCTCCAGTTCGCCGAAAAACTGCCGGTGGACGCCGTAATCTATCTGAACGGCGCCCTCATCGATTTCGACCCGGCCCACTCCGACTTCGACCTGCTCACCTCAGGTGCCACGCCGGCCGATGAGAACCATTTGATCAAGATTGGCTTCTCCTCACGGCGTGCCTGCGAAGTCTGTCTGTTCCTGCTCGATCGCATGCCCGGCCTGAAGCTCGGCATCGTGATGAACGACGTGCGCTACACCAACTTCGATGTGCGCGTGTATTGGAAAACTCAGGCCTTCCAATATACGAACTTCCACGACGTGCCCGAAGGCGTGGCGGACAAGATCACCATCTTCCCCGAGCCTGAACAGTGGAACGAGCTGCGTGCGCTGATTCCGCCGGACTTCGACATCTCCATCAGCGAAGGCGTGATGTGGATGCTCATGAACCCGCAGGCCAACAAGGAGCACGCGCTGCACCTGCTGTGCGAGCGACTGGACGTGCCGCTCGAACAGACTGCCGCCTTCGGCGACGACCTCATCGATATCAACATGATGAGCGAATCCGGCCGGGGTGTGGCCGTGGCCAACGCGAACCCCAAGGTGCTGTCCATCGCCGACGAGATCTGCCCGTCCAACAACGAGGACGGCGTTGCCCAATGGATTGAAGCGCAGTTGGGCTGAACCGGTCGAGACTCGAGAACACGCCAAAATTGAACTTGTGTTGAACCGGGAGTATGCTTTGAACCGTTGTTCAAAAGATAAATTGAACTCCCGGTTGGAGGCATAAGGATATGAGCGTATCGGTGTTTGCGGAACGTCTGCGCAATGCGATGAACAGCAGGGGACTGAAGCAGGTCGATTTGGTGCACGCCGCCGAACATCGTGGCGTAAAGATGGGCAAGAGCCACATCAGCCAATACGTGGCCGGCAAGACCATGCCCCGCGAGGACGTGCTCGAATTCCTGGCCAGCGAACTGGACGTCGACGCGAACTGGCTGCGCGGTGAGGAATCCACCACGCAATTGAACTCGGACGCCTCCAACAGCGTCACGGACGGCGAACACGCCGCCACAACGCTTGCCACGGATGCCGCCAAGCCCCATACGGACAGCGAGATTCCCGTGGGCCGCCGCCGCACCTTCGGCAAATCGCACAAGCTTGACAACGTGCTCTACGACGTGCGCGGCCCGGTCGCCGACGAGGCGATGCGCATGGAGGCCAACGGCACCCACATCCTGAAATTGAACATCGGCAATCCGGCACCCTTCGGCTTCCGCACGCCGGACGAAGTCGTCTACGACATGGCCCACCAGCTCACCGACACCGAAGGCTACTCGCCGTCCAAGGGCCTGTTCTCCGCGCGCAAGGCCATCATGCAGTACGCGCAGCTGAAGAACATCCCGAACGTCACCATCGACGACATCTACACCGGCAACGGCGTCAGCGAGCTCATCAACCTGTCCATGTCCGCGCTGCTCGACACCGGCGACGAAGTGCTCGTGCCCTCCCCGGACTACCCGCTGTGGACCGCCTGCGTGAACCTGGCCGGCGGCACCGCCGTGCACTACCTGTGCGACGAACAGTCCGAATGGTATCCGGACATCGACGACATCCGCTCCAAGATCACCAGCAACACCAAGGCGATTGTCATCATCAACCCGAACAACCCCACCGGCGCGCTGTATCCGCGGGAAGTGCTCCAGCAGATCGTCGACATCGCACGCGAACACCAGCTCATCATCTTCTCCGACGAGATCTACGACCGTCTCGTCATGGATGGCCTGCAGCACGTCTCCATCGCCTCGATGGCCCCGGACCTGTTCTGCGTGACCTTTTCCGGCCTGTCGAAATCGCACATGATCGCCGGCTACCGCATCGGCTGGATGATCTTGTCCGGCAACAAGCGCATCGCCAAGGATTACATCGAGGGCCTCAACATGCTGGCCAACATGCGCATGTGCTCGAACGTGCCCGCCCAGTCCGTGGTGCAGACCGCGCTCGGCGGACACCAGAGCGTCAAGGACTATCTCGTTCCCGGCGGCCGCGTGTATGACCAGCGCGATCTCGTCTACGACATGCTCAACGCCATCCCCGGCATCAGCGCCGTCAAGCCCAAGGCCGCGTTCTACATCTTTCCGAAGATCGACGTCAAGCGGTTCAACATTCACTCGGATGAGCAGTTCGCGCTCGATCTGCTGCATGACAAGCACATCCTCATCAGCCATGGCGGTGCGTTCAACTGGCGGCATCCCGACCACTTCCGTGTGGTGTACCTGCCGCGCATAGGCATGCTGCACGAAACCATGGAGGAGCTCGCCGACTTCTTCAGCTACTACCGGCAGAACTGACCCATGGCGCATACAGACGCACTCGATTCAGGGCTGGGCGTCACGCCGGTGCCCCGTCTGGCCCTCACCATGTCGTTCCCCGCCATCGTGGCGCAGGCGGCGAACGCCTCGTACACGATCATCGACCGGATGTTCATAGGGCATATCCCCGAAGTCGGCAATGCGGCGATGACGGGAGTCGGCATCTGTTTCCCGATTCTGTTGGCCGTCACCGCCTTCGCCTCGCTGATCGGCGCCGGCGGCGCGCCGCGCGCCTCCATTGAACTCGGTCGCGGCAACTTCAAGAAGGCCGAGCGCATCCTCGGTACCAGCACGGCGTTCCTCGTCGTCATAGCCCTGACCCTCACCGCGGTGCTGCAGTCGGTGAAACGGCCGATCCTCTATGCCTTCGGCGCCAGCGACGCGACCATCGCCTACGCGACCGATTTCATCACCATCTACCTGATCGGCACCGTTTTCGTGCAGTTGACGCTCGGGCTGAACAGCTTCATCTCGGCGCAGGGCAAGACCACGGTGGCCATGGTCTCGGTGCTCATCGGCACCGGTGCGTCCATGGTTCTCGATCCCGTGTTCATTTTCGTTTTCGGATGGGGCGTCAGGGGAGCGGCCGCCGCGAATGTGATCGCACAACTGATTTCGACGGTATGGATCGTGCTGTTCCTTTCCTCGGGGCGCAGCGCCATTCGCCTGCGCCCGGCGAACATCCGAATCGACCGAATCATCATTCCCGTGTTGACGCTTGGTCTGGCGCCCTTCATCATGCAGATCACGGAATGCCTGATCAATGTGGTGTTCAATGTCGGTCTGCAGCGGTACGGCGGTGATGATTACGTCACCTCGATCACCATCATCACGTCGCTGATACAGGTCGTGGGCGTACTGACCGGCGGTTTTCAGCAGGGCATCCAGCCGATCATAGGGTTCAACTTCGGCGCCCGCAATATGCGGCGCGTCCGGCAGGCGATTCGCATGGCCTTCGTCACGCAGATCGCCTCCGCCACGGCGTTGGTGTCGGTGCTTGCCGCATTCCCGGGATTCTTCGCATCATGGTTCACCACGGAACAGACGGTCATCGACATCGTGACCCGCATGATGCCGATCTTCGTATGCGGCTGGGGCGTCTTCGGCATCCAGCTGGGCGCGCAATGCGCATTCGTCGGCATGGGGCAGGCCGGACAGTCGGTGTTCCTGGCCGTCTTCCGCAAGGTCATCCTGCTTGTACCGCTCGCATTGCTGCTGCCGCATTGGCTCGGCGTCGATGGCATCTTCATCGCCGAACCCATCTCCGACGCCACCTCGGGCATGGTGGCCGGTCTGCTGTTCCTCATCACCTACCGCAGGATCCGACGGAATCTGGTCTAGATGTCGCGGCCGGCAGGCGTGACGCACCGCTTGTCGACGATGCCGGCAATGACGCCGATGACGGCGGGTAGGATCCAGCCGAGCTGGTACTGCTGCAAGGGCAGTGCGGCCAGCGCGACATCCAGCCAGGCGATGTCGCCGCCGAACACGACGGCCAAGCTGGAGACGCAGGTGGCGAAGGAGGTGACGGCCACCAGCAGCACGGTCCAGAAATAGACGCGCGGGAACCGCGCGCCGAGCATGGTATGGGTGAGCGCGAGCAGCACCAGTACGATGGCGATCGGATACAATGCGGACAGTACCGGCACGGAGACCTTGATGATCGCGCTCAGTCCGGCGTTGGAGACGATGAAGCTGAACACGGTGAAGATGACCTGCCACGTGCGGTAGCTCGGCGTTCGTCCCGCGATGGAGCGGAATCTGGCGTGGAAATAGGTGGCGCAGGTGCAGATCAGCCCGGTGCACACGTTGAGGCAGGCTATGACGAACACGATACCGAGGAACGCGGTGCCGAAGGTGCCGAACAGGGACGAGGTGAGGTTGGTGAGCACGGTCGCGCCCGTGTCCTGTGCCGGGTCGATGGCGCTGATAGCGCCGGATACCGCTCCCACATAGCTCAGCGCTCCATAGATCACGATGAGCAGAACGCCGGTGCCAAGACCGGCGTATGCGGTCTCCTTCTGCACTTGGATCTCGTCATCGATGTGCTGGGCGCGGATGTTCGCGGAGATCACGATGCCGAAGTACAGCGCGGCGAGCAGATCCATGGTCTGGTAGCCGTCGAGGAAGCCTCGCGTCACCTGATTGGCGAAGTAGTCGCCCATCGGTTTGGCCGGCGTGCCGATGCCGTGTACCAGGCATGCGATGAACAGGATGGCGATCAGCACCAGCAGCAGCGGTCCCATGAAACGTCCAAGCACCTTGGAGAGTTTCTCGGGATGCTGGGCGAACAGGAAGGCCAATGCGAAGAACACGCACGAGTAGATGAGTTGCGCGAGCCAGCCGTAGGAAGCCGGCACGAAAGGCGACACCATCATCTCGAATGACGTGGTGGCCGTGCGCGGAATCGCAAAGCAGGGGCCGATGGTAAGCATGATCGCCACACCAAGAAACAGGGCGAATCCGGGGGAGACCCGTCGGGCGAGCCCATCGAATCCCCCTGCGAAGGTGACCGCGAGGACGCCGAGAATCGGCAATCCGACCGCGGAGACGATGAAGCCGACGGCTGCCGGCATGGTCGCCGATCCGGCCTGCGCGCCAACGAATGGAGGGAAGATCAGGTTGCCCGCCCCGAAGAACATCGAAAAGAAGGTAAATGTCATCACCAACCGTTGGCGCGCGACAAGCTTGTTCATTGCGGAAAACACCTTTCTCCCGTGTGGCCGTAGCACTATGGCATCGGATTGTCCCCGGACCCGCGCATGACGGGTCTCCCTTCCGGGGCCACCCTCGCAGAGGATACGCATAAGCCCCGACCGGTTGGGGTCGGGGCTTATCGAACCGTCAATCCGGCACGTCAATCACGTGCCGGCGTCGCGGCTCAGGCGTTCACGCGGTCGATGCCGGACTGGACGTCGGCCAGCACGGAATCCCAGGACTTGATGAAGGCGGCGACACCGTCGGCCTCCAGCTTGTCGGTGACGTCCTTGAGGTTGATGCCCAGCTCAGCCAGCTTGTTGATGACGGCGTGGGACTCCTCGAAGGTGCCCTCGATGGACGGAGCGCCGTTGCCGTGGTCGGCCAGAGCGTTCAGGGTCTTCTCCGGCATGGTGTTGACGATGTGCTTGGCGACCAGCTCGTCAACGTACTTGCAGTCGGAGTAGGCGGCGTTCTTGGTACCGGTGGAGGCCCACAGCGGACGCTGGACCTTGGCACCCTTGGCAGCCAGGTCGGCCCAACGCGGATCCTCGGCGAACTTCTTCTCGAAGAGCTCGTAGGCCAGACGGGCGTTGGCCACGGCGGCCTTGCCCTCGAGGGCCTTGGCTTCGTCGGAGCCGTTGGCTTCCAGCAGCTTGTCGACGGCGCTGTCCACGCGGGAGACGAAGAAGGAGGCGACGGAGCCGATGTGCTTCAGGTCGTGGCCGTTGGCGTCAGCCTGGGCGATGCCCTCGATGAAGGCGTCGATGACCTGCTCGTAACGCTCGAGCGAGAAGATCAGGGTGACGTTCACGGAGATGCCCTTGGCCAGGGTGGCGGTGATCGCCGGCAGACCTTCGAGGGTCGCCGGGATCTTGATCATGGCGTTCGGACGGTTGACCTTCTCCCAGAGTTCCACAGCCTGCTTGGCGGTGTTCTCGGTGTCGTGGGCCAGACGGGGATCGACCTCGATGGAGACACGGCCGTCGACGAAGTCGGTAGCCTCAGCGATCTCGCGGAAGATGTCGGTGGCGTTGCGCACGTCGGTGGTGGTGAGCTCGCGGACAGCGGTCTCAACGTCAACCTTGCCGAGCTCCTTGAGCTGAGCGTCGTACGGGCCGACCTGGCTCAGGGCCTTCTGGAAGATGGACGGGTTGGTGGTGACGCCGACCACGTTCTTGTTGGCGATGAGGTCCTGCAGGGAGCCGGACTCGATGCGGGAGCGGGACAGGTCGTCCAGCCAGATGGAAACGCCGTTGTCGGACGTGCGCTGAGTTGCTTCAGTCATGTTTATTCTCCTTATATTCCCTATTGGAACAAATCTGTAGGGCAGACCCCTGCGATCTGCGGGGTCTGCGGCACGGCGGACGGACCCGGACCTTCGATGACCGGCCACGCCGGCGGTCCTGGCCCATCCGTCATACGATCGTCTCCCGCTGTGGAGACTGATGACTCAACTCGCCAGCGGGAGACGCATGATCACTTGGCGGCTTCGGCTTCGGCGATGGAGGCCTTGGCGGCTTCCACGACGTGCTCGGCGGTGATGCCAAGGTCGATCATGTTCTGAGCGCCATCGCCCTGCAGGCCGAACTGCTCGATGGAGACGGGCTTGCCGTAGGAGCCGAGGTACTTGTACCACGGCATGGCGACGCCGGCCTCGACGGAGACGCGGGCCTTGACGGCGGCCGGCAGCACGGCCTCCTTGTACTCGGCGTCCTGCTCCTCGAACCACTCGAGGGACGGCACGGACACCACGCGGGCCTTGACGCCCTCGCCGGCCAGGGTCTTGGCGGCGGCCACGGCCCACTGGACCTCGGAGCCGGAAGCCATGAGGATGACGTCCGGGGTGCCCTCGGTGTCCACGAGCACGTAGGCGCCCTTGCGAACGCCTTCCTTGGCCTTGGCGGCGGTCTCGGCGAGCACCGGGACGCCCTGACGGGTCAGGATCATGGCGCCGGGCAGCGTGTTCTTCTTCTCGAAGAAGTAGCGGTAGGCCTCGGCGGTCTCGAAGGCGTCGGCCGGGCGAATGACCTCAAGCTGAGGAATCGCGCGGAAGGAAGCAAGGTGCTCGACCGGCTGATGGGTCGGGCCGTCCTCGCCGACGGCGACGGAGTCGTGGGACCAGATGTACAGGTTCGGGATCTGCATGAGGGCGGCCAGACGGACGGCGGAACGCTCGTAGTCGGAGAACATGAAGAAGGTACCGCCGAACGGACGGGTGTGCGAACCGAGCAGGATGCCGTTGGTGATGCAGCCCATGGCGAACTCACGCACGCCGAAGTGCAGCTGGCGGCCGAACTCGTTGCAGTTCGGCCACTGAACGGTGGCGCACTCGGCCGGGGCGAAGGTGGCGGCACCCTTGAGGTCGGTCTTGTTGGAGCCGCCGAGGTCGGCGGAGCCGCCCCAGAGTTCCGGCATGACGGCGGCGATGGCGTTGAGCACGGAGCCGGAGGCGCCGCGGGTGGCGACGTTCTTGCCGACTTCGAAGGTGGCCTCAAGGTCGTCCAGGGCCTTGTCGAAGCCTTCCGGCAGCTCACCGGCCTTCAGGCGGTCGTACAGGGCGGCCTTGTCCGGGTTGGCCTTGCGCCAGGCGTCGAACTTCTCGTCCCAGGCCTTGTGGGCTTCCAGGCCGCGATCGGCGACCTTGCGGGCGTGGGCCAAGGCTTCTTCGTCGACGTGGAAGGACTCCTCCGGATCGTAGCCGAGGAGCTTCTTGAGGCCGGCGACGGCCTCGGCGCCCAGCTTGGAGCCGTGGGAGGACGGGTCGTTGGTCTTGCCCGGGGTCGGCCAGGCGATCAGGGAGTGGACCTTGATGAGCTTCGGCTGGTCCGGAGCGGCCTTCTCGGCCTTGGCGATAACGTCGGCCAGGCCTTCGATGTCCTCCTTGTAGGGGCCGTCGGGCTGGATGAAGCTGAACTCGTCGGTGTACCAGCCGTATGCCTGGAAGCGCTTGAGCACGTCCTCGGCCAGCACCAGGTTGGTGTCGCCTTCGATCTGGATGCGGTTGGCGTCGAAGATCACGGTCAGGTTGCCGAGCTTCTGGTTGGCGGCCAGGGAAGCGGCCTCGCCGGAGATGCCCTCCTCGATGTCGCCTTCGCCGCAGATGGCCCAGATCTTGTGGTAGAACGGGGAATCTTCCTTCGGGGTCTCCGGGTCAAGCAGACCGCGCTGGAAACGCTCGCCGTAGGCAAAGCCGATGGCGGAGGCGAAGCCCTGACCCAGAGGGCCGGTGGTCATTTCGATGCCCGGGGTCAGGCCGTACTCCGGGTGGCCCGGGGTGCGGGTGGCCGCGCTGCCACGGAAGCTCTTGAGGTCGTCCAAGGTCACGCCGTAACCGGAGAAGTACAGCTGGACGTACTGGGTGAGGGAGGCGTGGCCGCCGGAAAGGATGAAGCGATCACGGCCTTCCCAGTTGGGATCATTCGGATCGTGCTTGATGAAGTGCTGGTACAGCGTGTAGGCGACGGGCGCCAGGGAGACGGGGGAGCCGGGGTGGCCGGAGCCCGCCTTCTCAACCGCGTCAGCCGAAAGGACCTTCGCCATCTTGATGGCGCGCTCGTCGAGCTCGGTCTCCTTGAATTCGGTCATGGATTACTTTCCTTCCAATTGGTCGGGCCGCGTATCCGGCTTGTGCCGGGCGCTTGACGCCCTCACATTGCGACTACCATGCTACCGTCGGTTTGCGACGTTGTGGTGCAATTTTGGCGTGTTCTGGTAGTTTGTGTTCTGTTAGCGTTCACAGTGAACATTGCTACGCTGCAAACGAACGCATTAGCACTCAAGCCTAAGGAGTGCTAATACAATGTTCTAGGGTGAAGTGCGCCACCTGCACGTGGCGGAGCCAAGAAAGAGGCAATATTTCTGGGTTCCCGCGTGTCGCGGCGTGGCGAACCGACCGTCGGGGTACGCCCTGAGTGAACCGTGACTGATATGTATATGTATATGTATATGAGGAGGCGCGCATGACGCAATCAAGACGCATGCTGGTGCTGCGCGCCGTGGTGGAGGATTACATCCGTTCTCAGGAGCCCGTGGGCTCCACTTCGCTGACGCGCGACCATGATCTCGGCGTCAGTTCGGCCACCATCCGTAACGACATGGCCGCTCTGGAGGACGAAGGCTATCTGATTCAGCCGCACACTTCGGCCGGTCGTGTGCCCACCGAAAAGGGCTATCGATACTTTGTGGACCGACTTGCTACCGTGGTGCCGCTCAGCGAGGCGCAACGCCGTGGCATCAACAGCTTCCTGTCCGGATCGGTGAGCCTCAAGGACGCGCTGCAGCGTTCGGCACGACTCTTGTCCGAAATCACCGGTCAAGTGGCCGTAGTCACCTCGCCATCGCTGGCCAAGGCCACATTGCGGCATGTGGAGATGGTGCCCGTTGCCATGACCACGTTGCTCGCGGTGGTGATTACCGACACCGGCCGCGTGGCCCAGCACGGCCTGACCATCGCATCCATGCCCGCCGTGGACGAGATCAACCGGCTCTCCAACACCGTCAACGAACAATGTGTCGGACTGTCCCTATCGAAATCCGCGGAGACCGTGCGATCCATCGCCGCCAGCGCCGGCTACGAGTCGGTGCGCGGCGTGGCCGACGCGCTGGCCGACGCCTTCGAATCGATGGCATTGGACGAACGTGCGAACGAACTGTACATGTCCGGCACCTCGCACCTGGCCCACTCCCGGTCCCTGACCGATCTGGCCCCGCTCTTCGACGCGCTGGAAGAGCAGGTCGTGCTGATGAAGCTCATGAGCAACCTGAGCGAGGAGACGAATGCATCCGGCGTGGGCGTGGCCATCGGCTCCGAAATGCACACCCCCGGCCTACTGCATGCTTCCGTGGTCAGCAGTGGCTACGGGCGCAGCGGTGAGGCGGGCGAACCGGCGGGGAACGATCCCGTAGGCGAACCCGAAACCGAATCCGAGACGGAGAGCCAGACGAACGACATGGAACCCATCGCCTTCGTTGGCTCCATAGGGCCGACCCACATGGACTATGCGGCCACTATGGCCGCCGTCAGGGCCGTAGCCAGATATTTGACCGCCTTCCTCTCCGAAGGCCGGACCCAAGACTGACCGCCGTCTGTGGCACAATGACCCGCAGACCAAACGAACACAAAGGATCAATCAAGTGGCAGATTATTACGAGACGCTGGGTGTGGAACGCGGCGCCAGTGACGACGAGATCAAGAAGGCATACCGCAAGCTCAGCCGTAAGTACCACCCCGACATCGCGGGCCCTGAATTCGAGGACAAGTTCAAGGAAGTGAACAACGCCTACGATGTGCTGTCCAATCCGGACAAGCGCCGCATGTATGATTCGGGCGTCGACCCGAACGATCCGAACGCCGGTGCCGGCGGCTTCTCCGGGGCGGGCTTCGGCGATATGAGCGACGTGTTCTCCACGTTCTTCGGTTCCGCGTTCGGTGGCGGCTCACAGGGCCCGGTGCCGCGTACCCAGCCCGGCCGCGACGCCCTGGCCTCCGCGTCCATCGACCTGAAGACCGCCGTGTTCGGCGGCACCGCGCATGTCAAGATCAATACGTTCTCCCTGTGTCAGGAGTGCGGTGGCTCCGGTGCCCAGGGCGGCGCACAGCCGGTCACCTGCCCCGACTGCCACGGCCAGGGATTCATGCAGAAGGTCGTGCGCACCATGCTCGGCCAGATGATGACCTCCGCCCCCTGCGAACGTTGCGAGGGCCACGGTACCATCATCCAGAACCCGTGCCCCAGCTGCATGGGCCACGGCCGTGTGCGCACCACACGTACCGTGGGCGTCACCGTGCCCGCCGGCATCAACGACAACGCGCGTCTACGCTTGGCCAACCAGGGCGAAGTGGGCGAGGGCGGCGGCGCTGCCGGCGACCTGTACATCGACATTCGCATCAAAGCGGATAAGCAGTTCACTCGCGATGGCGACGACCTGCACTGCTGGATTCAGGTGCCGATGAGCTGGGCCGTGCTCGGCCACGATCTGTCCATTAACACGTTTGACGGTGAGAAGACCGTGTCCATCCCGGCCGGCTGCCAGCCTGAGGATACGGTGACGCTGAAGGGACTGGGCGTCACGAACATCCGCAACAAGGACGAGCGTGGCAACCTCATCGCCCACGTCAATGTGCTGATTCCCACCAAGCTCAACGAAACCGAGCGCGGCCTCATCGAACAGTTCGCCGCCTCGCACGATTCAGGCGCCACGCACGTCTCCCAGGCATCCCGTCCACAGGCTGGCCAAAAGAAAGGCTTCTTCAGCAAGTTAAAAGACGCACTGAGCTGAGAGTGGATGCGTTCTTGGCTCCCCCTCAGAGAGGGGAGCCAAGTCTGTTACTTCAGCAGGGAACGGCACATGGAGCGGTATTCGTTGACGTAGCCGCCGCCGAAGAAGACGCAATGGCCGGCGATGGGGTAGAGCTGCCAGAGCGTGATACGCTCCTGCCATCCGGCCTTCAGCGGATGTACGGACTGGTAGCCCTCGGTGATTTCGCTCAGATAGCTCATGCCGAACAGGTGCAGCATAGACAGATCCTCCTCGCGATGACCGCCATGTGCCGCCGGGTCGATGAGCACGGCCTCGGGCTGCCCGGAATCGGCGGTCCACATCACATTGCCGCTCCACAGATCGCCGTGGATGCGCGCCGGCTTGTCGGCTGCGGCGCGGCCCATCAGATCCGGCAGCGCTTCAATCACGCGCTCAGTCAACTCAACATCGCGCTTATCCAGCTCGCCACGCCTCACACCAAGGTTGACCATCGGGCGCAGCCGTCCATCAGCGAAATAGCTGATCGGGTCGGTCCACTCGCCGGTATCCATTTTCACTGGGTCCTGCAATGGTCCGAAGTAGCATGTGCCGTTATATCCGTCAGGCGCAGACCCGAAATATTCGGCACCAGTATCATGCATATGGGCCAGAGCCGCACCAAAAGCTCGTGCCGCCTGAGGCGTGGGGGACGCGCTACCCACACGTTCGATATCCAGATAATCCTTGCCCCAGCCGTATACCTGCACCACGCGCGGGCCGCCCTGCGCATGAGCCGCTCCCAACCATTCGAGTCCTCGGCCCTCGCATTCGAAGAATCCTTCCGGTGCGAATGCCCTGCTTTTGCGATACGTGGCCATAATGCTCCCTTCGTCGCTTACGTACTATATCCACTTTCATTGTAGAAGCCGTAGATGTTACCGATTCTTAGCGTTGTTCTACACCCCCTTGGGTAGGGTGTTCATCGTCATAGCACATCAAATACTCAGAAATCACGAGGGGTTATGAATTTTTTCCAAGCGATCATTCTCGGCATCGTTCAGGCGCTGACCGAATATCTCCCGGTATCCTCCAGCGCGCATATCCGTATTTTCGGCGATTTGATGCTGGGCTCTGATCCCGGTGCGGCGTTTACCGCCATCATCCAGATCGGCACCGAACTGGCGGTGATCCTCTACTTCCGCCATGACATCATCAACATCCTCACCCATTGGTTCGGCTGCCTGTTCGGCAGGAACGGCAAGGATTGGAAAGCCCGTATGGGGCGCGGCGACGAATACGCCACACTCGGCTGGAATATCATCGTCGGTTCCATTCCGATCGTCATCCTCGGCTTCACGCTGCAGGACGTCATCGAAACCTCGTTGCGCAACCTGTGGATCACGGTGACCGTGCTGCTGGTGTTCGGCGTGCTGCTGTGGGTGGTGGACGCTAAGGCCCGGCAGAACAAGACCATGGACGATATGACGTACCGTGATGCGTTCCTCTTCGGTCTGGGCCAGTCCATGGCACTGATTCCGGGCGTGTCCCGCTCCGGCGGCACCATCACCGTTGGACGTGCACTGGGATACACCCGCGAAGCCGCCGTGCGCCTGAGCTTCCTGATGGCGATTCCCGCGGTGTTCGGTTCGGGGCTGCTGGAAACCGTCAAGGCCGTGAAGAACTACAAAACCGATGCGATGTTCCCCGGCTGGGGGCCGACCCTCGTGGCCATGGTCATCAGCTTCGTACTCGGCTATATCGTGATCATCGGCTTCCTGAAGTTCGTATCGACCTTCTCCTACAAGGCCTTCGCCATCTACCGCATCGGTTTGGCTGTGGTCGTCGCCTTGCTGCTGATCGTGGGCGTGCTGCCGGCCATCGATCCCTCCGTGGCGGCTGCGGCATAAGACAGATCAATAGAGGCGACTCAATATAATGGTGCTCCCGCCGGCGGGAGCCGTCAGCGAAGCTGACTGATGATGGTCACTGGAATATGCCAGCAGAACCACCCTCAGTCTCGCTACGCGAGCCAGCCCCCGACATTTTGTGCGACGTGCACATGCTCCCGCTGGATGAACAGCCCACAGGGCTGCTCATCCAGCGGGAGCATCACCATATATGGGCTAATTACCCATCTGGCGCAGAAATGCTTCCGCTTCTTTGACCAGTTGTTCGGCCTGGGGCGCTCCCAAAGAAGCCTCCGCCTCGGCTTTCTGCTGCAAGTCGTAGTCGTGCTCCAAATGCTCCACATAATCATGAAGCTGGTCATTACAACGAACCAGTATCGATGCCTGAGCCTTCCACTGTTCGGCTTTCTGCTTCAGATCTGCCGTATCGAAGGTGAAGCCGATATGCTTGCCCAACGCATCCAGCAATCGCATAGTGCCGGCAGAACATTCGTCGCTGCCCAAATATTGGGGGATGGACACCCACATTGAGGAATGAGCAAAGCCTTGCTGCGCGGCGGCCACATCCAGAACAGTAGGAATGCCCACCGGGCCGTTATACGACCGGTCTCCTTCGCACTGACAGTCTCCGTCGCTGACGGCGATGGGCAACGGCCGAGTATGCGGGCAATCGGAGAACATCGAACCTAACGTAATGATTCGATTGACATCCAGCTCATCGGCGATGGCCAGACTCTGGCTACAGTATTCCTTCCACCGATAGTTCGGTTCAGGGGCGATCTGCGCATAGATATGCTTGCCTGCGTCCAACGTGATGTCGTAGAACGTAGTCTGCGGCCAGATAAGATTGGTGCGTCCCGAAACATGGCACAGCATAGGACGGGCAACCTGGTAGTCATAGAAATCATCACAACGGATATGACGAATCTCGCGGGACTCATATCGCTTGACCAGATGGCGCACCACGTTCGTCGCCGCCTGACAGGCATCATTCCATCCCTCGAATGCGGCGATCAATACTGCGCCGGTGTCCTTCGCTGCTTCACTCATACCTCTAGAGTAACTGGAGTTCATTGCCCGAAGCGCACGCTTTAGCCATAAGCGAGAGTATGCAATTACAGGCGACACGCCGCAGCTGGACGAACTACACGCATGTGTGTATAGTAAACACTCGTGCTTCGGCAGGGAGACCTCGCCAAGGAAACACACGCGGACATAGCTTAGTTGGTAAAGCGCAACCTTGCCAAGGTTGAGACCGCGGGTTCGAGTCCCGTTGTCCGCTCTAGGTCCGTGAGTTGACAGACCTTACGGTGGGTTAGCCAAGCGGTTAGGCAGCGGCCTGCAAAGCCGTATAGACGAGTTCGACTCTCGTACCCACCTCTCAGACCAGCGAAGCAATTCAATGGGATGAAATATGACCCGGGCGGTTGGCGCAGTGGTAGCGCACTTCCCTGACACGGAAGGGGTCACAAGTTCGAATCTTGTATCGCCCACGAAAGTCGAAGCAATTCGACTGGATATAACTGAAGAACCGAGTATTCGGGCGATTGGCGCAGCGGCTAGCGCACTTCGTTCACACCGAAGGGGTCGTAGGTTCGATTCCTACATCGCCCACTGGATTCCGCTTCTCACGGCGGATTCCTTTGCGGACATAGCTTAGTTGGTAAAGCGCAACCTTGCCAAGGTTGAGACCGCGGGTTCGAGTCCCGTTGTCCGCTCCACAACGAAACCTCGCTTCGGCGAGGTTTTTTCGTATTGGTTCAGATGCTGGTGGTATTTGTCGTATGCCCAACCTATCGTGTCCTACGTTGATTAACCAGTCCAGGCCTGCACATTAGTACCGCGGGCCCCGATAGCAAAGGACAAATCATGGCGCAAGCTACCATCTCCATAACAGTCAACGGCGAAGCGAAGGAGGTGGAAGCAACCACCACCGGCGTAGAACTGTTCGCGGAAGACAAGAACATCATCGCGGTCAAGATCAACGGCGAAAACCGTGACCTGTACACGCCGCTTGCCGACGGCGACACCGTAGAGCCCATCACGCTCGATTCCGAAGACGGCCTCGCGATCATGCGTCACTCAGCCACCCACGTCATGGCCCAGGCCGTGCAGGAGGTCTATCCGAACGCCAAGCTCGGCGTCGGCCCGGTGATCAAGGACGGCTTCTACTATGATTTCCAGGTTGACAAGCCCTTCACCCCGGAAGACCTCAAGGACATCGAGAAGCGCATGCAGCGCATCATCAAGTCCTCCCAGTCCTTCCGCCGCCGGTCCGTGACCGAGGAAGAGGCCCTGAAGGAAGAGGCCGACCAGCCCTTCAAGATCGAGCTGATCGAAGACAAGGAAGCACACCTCGACCCGGCCGCCGCCACCGAGATTTCCGAGAAGGAACTCAGCTTCTACGACAACGTCGACCGTGACGGCAATGTGGTCTGGAAGGACCTGTGCCGCGGCCCGCACCTACCGAACACCCGCTACATCAAGGCTTTCAAGATTGAGCGTTCAGCCGCTGCTTACTGGCGTGGCAGCGAGAAGAACCCGACCATGCAGCGCATCTACGGCACCGCATGGGCCACCAAGGACGATCTCAAGGCATACCAGACCCGTCTGGAGGAAGCCGCCAAGCGAGACCACCGCAAGCTCGGCGCCGAGATGGACCTGTTCTCCTTCCCGGACGAGATCGGCCCCGGTCTGGCTGTGTTCCACCCGAAGGGTGCCGCCGTGATCAACGCGATGGAGGACTACTCCCGTGAAATGCACCGCAAGCACCACTACAGCTTCGTGCAGACACCGCACATCACCAAGGGCGGCCTGTACGAGACCTCCGGCCACCTGCACTGGTACAAGGACGGCATGTACCCGGCCATGCACCTCGACGAGGAGTACGACGCGGACGGCAACGTGACCAAGCCCGGCTTCGACTATTACCTGAAGCCGATGAACTGCCCGATGCACAACCTGATCTTCAAGTCGCGCCAGCGCTCCTACCGTGAGCTGCCGCTGCGCCTCTTCGAGTTCGGTACCGTGTACCGCTACGAGAAGTCCGGCGAGGTCCATGGCCTGACCCGTGTGCGTGGCTTGACTCAGGACGATTCCCACATCTACTGCACCCGCGAGCAGATGAAGGACGAGCTGACCAGCCTGCTGACCTTCGTGCTGAATCTGCTCAAGGACTTCGGTCTGTCCGACTTCTACTTGGAGCTCTCCACCAAGGATCCGGATAAGTACGTCGGCTCCGACGAGATCTGGGAGGAGGCCACCCGTACCCTGCGTGAGGTCGCCGAGGCATCCCACCTCGACCTCGTGGCCGATCCGGGCGGGGCCGCCTTCTACGGCCCGAAGATCTCCGTGCAGGCCCGTGACGCCATCGGCCGCACCTGGCAGGTCTCGACCATCCAGCTCGACTTCAACCTGCCCGAGCGTTTCCAGCTTGAGTACATCGCGAAGGACGGCACCCATCAGCGTCCGGTGATGATTCACCGCGCCCTGTTCGGCTCCATCGAACGCTTCTTCGCCGTGCTGCTCGAGCACTACGCTGGCGCCTTCCCGGCGTGGCTGGCCCCCGTGCAGGTGCTCGGCGTGCCGGTTGCCGACGAGTTCGCCCCGCATCTGGCCGGTTTCGTCAAGTCCCTCGAGGATGAGATGGTCCGTTGCGAGATCGACTACTCCGATGACCGCTTCGGCAAGAAGATTCGCAACGCCTCCAAGTCCAAAGTGCCGTTCATCCTCATCGTCGGTGAGGAAGACATGAACAACAACGCGGTGAGCTTCCGCTTCCGCGACGGCAGCCAGCTCAACGGCGTACCGGTGGACAAGGCTCGCGAGCAGATCCTCGCCGTGATCGCCAAGCGCGTCCAGGTGAACTCCGCCGACGACTTCAACGCCGCTGTAGCTGAGTAAAGGAATACATGATGACTGACGTGCGTGTCGATGATCCGGCGGACTTCCCGCCTCAGGAAGACACGGTCGAACGACTGTGGACCCCGCAGCGCATGACCTATGTGCTGCGCAACAGCGAGGATCGTCCGACCAAACCCAAGTCGAAGGAATGTCCGTTCTGCGCCGGACCGAAGAAGTCCGACGAAGACGGCCTCATCGCCTGGCGCGGCACGCACGTGTTCGCCATCATGAACCTCTACCCGTATAACGTCGGGCATCTCATGATTTGCCCGTACCGTCACGTCGGATTCATCACCGAACTTGACGACGCCGAATTGTTCGAGTTCGAGAAGGCCACCACCCTCGCCATGAAGGTGATGGAGACCGTCTCCCATCCGGACGGATACAATATCGGCATCAATCAGGGCGAGGTAGCGGGCGCGGGGGTCGCGGCCCATCTGCATCAGCATGTGGTGCCGCGCTGGAACGGTGACGCGAACTTCATGCCCATCGTCGCCCAAACGCGCACTATGCCGATTCTGCTGTCCGATCAGCGGGATGCGTATGCCAAAGCGTTTGCACAGCTGGCTTCCGACTACCATCTGCCGCTCGTCTGATACCGGCACGATACCCTCATGCATCTGGTCGAACCAGCGCATGATTCAAAAAGACAATCGAAAACATCACGGGTATGTCTGATTAACGGCCTACAATCGTTTCGTTTGACATCATCCGTTTATTACTGCTAGGAGCATTATGTCAGGTCATTCCAAGTGGGCGACCACCAAGCACAAGAAGGCCGCCATCGACGCCAAGCGCGGCAAGCTCTTCGCCAAGCTCATCAAGAACATCGAAATCGCCGCCCGCCTCGGCGGTGGCGACCCGGACGGCAACCCGTCCCTGTACGACGCCATCTACAAGGCCAAGAAGGCCTCCATGCCGGCCGACAACATCGCCCGCGCCGTCAAGCGTGGTGCCGGTGACGAAGACGGTGCCGCCAACTACGAGGACATCGTCTACGAGGGCTACGCTCCCGCTGGCGTGGGCCTCATCATCGAGTGCCTGACCGACAACCGCAACCGTGCGGCCGCCGAAGTGCGTTCCACCCTGACCAAGGGCAACGGCTCCCTGGCCACCTCCGGCTCCGTGTCCTTCAACTTTGAGCGCAAGGGCCAGATCGTGGTTCCGTCCGAAGGCGTGGACTTCGACAAGCTGTTCGAGACCGCAGCCGAGGCTGGCGCCGAGGATGTCACCGATGACGATGAGGTCTACACCGTCATCACCGGCCCGTCCGATCTGTTCACCGTGCGCAAGGCCCTGCAGGACGCCGGTTTCGACTACGATTCCGCTGACCAGGTCATGCAGCCAAAGAACGAGGTCGAGCTGAGCCTCGAGGATGCACGCAAGGTGTCCAAGCTCATCGACAACCTCGATGACCTCGACGATGTGCAGAACATCTACTCCAACTGGACCGCCTCCGACGAGGTGATGGCCCAGCTCGACGAGGAGTAATCCTCGTGATTATCCTCGGCGTCGACCCCGGGCTTACACGCTGCGGGGTCGGCGTGATCGAAGCCGGCGAGCACCGCCGGCTTTCGTTTATTCACGTGGACGTGGTGCGGTCCTCGCCGGACATCACCCAGGATCTGCGCCTGCTGGCCATCTACAACGGTCTGTCCGAGAAGATGGATCGTTTTGCACCCGATGCCGTGTCCATCGAGCGTGTGTTCGCCCAGTCCAACCGCAACACCGTGCTCGGTACCGCGCAGGCGGCCGGCCTTGCCATGCTCGCCGCCGCGCAACGCGGCATCCCCGTGGCGCTTCACACCCCGACCGAGGCGAAACTGGCCATCACCGGCAACGGGCAGGCACAGAAGGTGCAGGTGGAACGCATGGTGACGCGTGTCCTGAACCTTACCAAGATGCCGACGCCCGCCGACGCCGCCGACGCGCTGGCCTTGGCCATATGCCATGCCCTGCGTCCGGCGGGGGCGCTGCAGGGCGGCGAGCGTGAGCAGCATCTGACCGCCGCGCAACGCCAGTGGGCCGAGGCCGCGCAAAACTCCACGCGCCGACGCAAGAACAGCGATCGAGGTATGTAGTATACTTTCGAACAGATGTTCGAATCCTGAATACCGAAACATTCAAGGAGTACCTGTATGATTGGCATGCTGACCGGGCGGGTGGAATCGGTTGAAACCGACACCGCATTGATCGACGTCGGGGGAGTGGGCTATGAGACGCGCATGTCCGCCACCGACTTGGGCCGCCTGCACGCCGGCCAGGACGCCTGCGTCTTCACGTATCTGAACCTCTCGCAGGATTCTGTCACACTGTACGGGTTCCTCGACCGGGACTCCAAGAGAGTGTTCCTGCAGCTCATCAAGGTCTCCGGCATAGGACCGAAGGTGGCGCAGTCGCTGCTGGGCACGATGACCCCAAGCCAGCTGGCCCGCGCCATCGCCGACAATGACGCCGCCGCACTGGCCAAGGCGCCGGGATTGGGCAGGAAGGGCGCGCAGAAGATCATCCTGGAGCTCAAGGGATCCGTCGATCTGAACCAGTCCGATGACGCGTCGGCCGGCAACGCTCCATACCAGCCGACCGTCGACGCCGGCGTGGAGCAGGTCGTGGAGGGTCTGATCTCTCTTGGCTGGCGTCAGCAGGACGCTCAGCGGGCCGTCACCGAAGCCTGCGCAGAGAACGATGTTCCCATGCCGCTGGCCTCCGACGATGCGCCGCGTGTGCTGCGGCTCGCCTTGGCCCGTATGGATAGGGGGCGCTGATGAACGAGACAACGGATTACGGCGCCTCCAACACCGGTGCCAACGAGGAGTCGTTACGCATGGTCTCCTCGCAGCCGATCGGCAACGAGCCGGTCAGCGATGAGGAATTGCGCCCGCATGTCCTCGGGGGATTCATCGGCCAGTCCCGGCTCAAAGCCCAGCTTCAACTGTTCCTCGACGCCGCGCGCAAGCGGGATGTGCCGCCCGATCATATCCTGCTCGCCGGCCCACCCGGTTTGGGCAAGACCACGTTGGCCATGATCGTGGCCAACGAGCTCGAAGTGCCGATTCGCGTCACTTCCGGGCCTGCGGTCCAACACGCCGGCGATCTCGCCTCGATTCTCAGTTCGCTTGATACCGGTGAGGTGTTGTTCATCGACGAGATCCACCGCCTGCCGCGCGCCGCCGAGGAGTTGCTGTACATCGCGATGGAGGATTTCCGCGTCGACGTGATGGTCGGCAAGGGTCCGGGCGCCAGCTCCATTCCGTTGACCCTGCCGCGGTTCACCGTCATCGGCGCCACCACGCGCGAGGGCATGTTGCCGAGTCCGTTGCGCGCACGCTTCGGTTTCACCGCACATCTTGACTTCTACCCGCACGACGAGCTGCAGAAGCTCATCGAACGTTCGGCCAATGTGCTGGGCGTGAATCTTGGCGACGGCTCGGCTCGGGAACTCGCGTTGCGTTCGCGCGGCACGCCGCGCATCGCCAATCGTCTGCTGCGCCGTGTGCGCGATTGGGCGATCGTGCATGACCTGATCGAGGTGCGGTCGGATGACGTCAAGGAGGCCTTGGCCTTATACCAGATCGATTCGGAGGGTCTTGACCGCCTGGACATCGCCGTACTCGACGCCATCGTGCGTAATTTCAATGGCGGGCCCGTGGGACTGAACAACCTTGCGGCCATGGTGGGCGAGGAGTCGGAGACCGGGGAAACCGTATGCGAGCCGTATCTCGTGCGTGAGGGTTTCCTGATCCGCACCCCGAAAGGCCGCGTGGCCACCGAGAAGGCCTGGCGACACCTGGGGATTACGCCAAGGGATGATGTCAGCAAGCCCTTCTAGACTTTTCCTGTTTGCACACTTGGCGACATTTCGTCAATGCCGTTCATCTGAAGGAGTTTTCCGTGGAACAGTCCATTATGCTTATCGTGATCATCGTCGTTTTCGGCGGCATGATGTGGTGGCAGTCCAAGAAGGCCAAGCAGCAGCAGCAGGAGAAACAGGACTTCCGTCGCAACCTGCAGCCCGGCACCGAGGTCATCACCATCGGTCAGGTGATCGGCAAGGTCGTCGAGGTCGATGAGCAGTACGAGGAGATCGTCATCGACTCCGAGGGATCCAAGCTGCGTTTCGGTTTCAACGCCATCGCCCGCGAATACATCCGCCCGGCCTACGTGTCCGATGCCGAGGTCGACGAGAACGGCGATCCGCTTCCCGACCAGGATGCCGGGACCCCGACCGCCGACGAGTCCGGGCAGACCCCGATCGAGGCGTCCATCACGTCCGGAGAGAACGATGCGGCCGAGGACATCGACTCCCCGGCCGCCGCAGACGGGACCGCCACGAAGTAAGCCGTACGATTTGGCGGCGTCGCAGCACATCAGTACAGGAGGGTGAATATTATGGCACAGTCGGACATCACCATCGACGCATTGGACAAGGTGGGACGGCAGGACGCCGAATATTTGGTGTCGTTGGTGCGTTCCATACCCGGGTTCCCCAAGGAAGGCATCATCTTCCGTGATTTCATTCCGGTGTTCGCCGATCCCAAGGGCCTGAGAATCCTGCTCGAGGCGCTTGAGGCGGCCCTGCCGGTGCCGGCGGGCGAATTCGATTCCATCGCCGGCCTCGAGTCGCGCGGATTCCTGTTCGGCCCGGCTCTGGCCGCCCGCATGGGCAAGGGGTTCATCGCCGTACGCAAGGCCGGCAAGCTGCCGCCCGAGACCATCGGCGAATCCTATGATCTCGAATACGGCTCGGCGCGCGTCGAGATCGAGACGGATGCCGTGCAGGCGGGGGAGCGGGTGCTTATCGTCGATGACCTCATCGCTACGGGCGGCACCGCCAAGGCCGCCACCGATCTTATCGACAAGGTGGGAGGCACCGTGGCGGGCTATGGTTTCGTGATGCGGCTCGAAGGCCTCGACGGCATCGACAAGCTTGGCGGCAAGCCCGTCAGCTCGCTGATGGCGATGCCGGCCTGAGCGTTCGTCTCACCCAACATACATTCGGTTTTTAAGGTCCGTCATGTACTGTGTACAGTTACATGACGGACCAATTACATAGTCAGGGAAGGATCGATGGATCTTTACGAATATCAGGCGCGTCAGCTGCTCGAGGAACAGGACATTCCCACCCCGAGCGCCATCTTCGCCCAGAACTCCCATGAAGTCGCGGAAGCGGCGGACACAATCGGCTATCCATGCGTGATCAAGGCGCAGGTCAAGATCGGCCATCGCGGTCAGGCTGGCGGCGTCAAGATCGCCCACAACCGCGACGAGGCCATTGTCGAATCCGAGTCCATTCTTCCGATGACCATACACGGCCACAAGGTCTCCGGCGTGCTCGTGGCCGAAGCCAAGAACATCCTGCATGAGTACTATGTATCCATCTCCGTGGATCGCACCTCTCGCGACTTCGATGTGCTGGCCACCGCCAACGGCGGCACCGAGGTGGAGGAGATCGCCAAGGAGCATCCGGAATCCGTCAAACGCCTGCACATCGACGCGCTCGGCGATTTCGATCTGGCCGCGGCCACCGAGATGGCCCGCAGCATCGGCTTCTACCATGCCGACGTCGATCAGGCCGCGCAGATTCTGCTGAAGATGTGGCGCGTCTTCAAAGACAACGACGCCACACTCGTGGAGATCAACCCTCTGGCCAAGATCGGCGACCCGGACGACGAGTCCACCAAGCAGCTGAGCGCCTTGGACGCCAAGATTTCCCTGGACGACAACGCCGCCTTCCGGCATGGTGGCTGGGAGCGATTCGTGGATTCCGTCGTCCCCGACCCCTTCGAGCAGCGCGCCCGTGAACACGGACTGCATTACGTGCATCTGCACGGCGAGGTCGGCGTGATCGGCAACGGTGCCGGACTCGTCATGAGTTCCTTGGACGCCGTCTCCGGCGCCGGCGAGGAGCAGGGCAGCAATGTCAAACCCGCCAACTTCCTGGACATCGGCGGCGGCGCCTCCGCCGCGGTCATGGCCGAGAGCCTGCAGATCGTCCTGTCCGACCCGCAGGTCGAATCCGTATTCATCAACGTATACGGCGGCATTACTTCCTGCGTGGAGGTCGCCAACGGCATTCTCGAAGCCGTCGCCAAGCTCGGCGGTTCCAAACCCATCGTCGTGCGCTTCGACGGCAACGCGGCGGCCGAGGGTCTGCATATCCTCGCCTCCGCGAACAAACCGAATATCCATGTGTCCGAAACCATGGAAGACGCGGCGGCCAAGGCCGCGCAGCTCGCCGGTGTGGCGATTCAGTCCAAGGAGGTTCTCTGATGCTGTTCATCGAAGACGGCGCTCCGGTCATCGTCCAAGGCATGACCGGCCATCAGGGCATGACCCATACGGCGCGCATGCTCAAGGCCGGCACCAATATCGTCGGCGGCGTGAATCCGCGCAAGGCCGGGATGCACGTCACCTTCTCCGGTGCCCAAGGTGGCGCCGACGCCGATATCCCCGTGTTCGCCACCTGCGCCGACGCCCGTGAAGCCACCGGCGCCAAGGCCAGCGTGGTGTTCGTGCCGCCGAAGTTCGCCAAGTCCGCCGTGGTCGAAGCAGTCGAAGCCGGCATCGAACTCATCGTGGTCATCACCGAAGGCATTCCAGTGGCCGATTCCGCGTATTTCGTCGAACTCGCGCTCACCAGGGGCGTGCGCATCATCGGACCGAATTGCCCCGGCCTCATCACCCTCGGCAACCCAGGCGTCAATCTGGGCATCATCCCCGACGGCATCGTCGGGCGCGGTCCGCTTGGATTGGTTTCCAAGTCCGGCACCCTCACCTACCAGCTCATGGGCGAGCTGTCCGACATCGGGTTCACCGCGTGCCTCGGGGCCGGCGGCGATCCGATCGTCGGCACGACGCTGCTGGAAGCCCTGCAGGCATTCGAAGCCGACCCCGACACCAAGGCTGTCATGATGATCGGCGAAATCGGCGGCTTCGCCGAACAGGACGCCGCCGCATGGGCCAAGGAGCACATGACCAAGCCGGTCGTCGCATACATCGCGGGCTTCACCGCCCCCGAAGGCAAGCAGATGGGCCACGCCGGCGCCATCGTCTCCGGCGGCAAGGGCACCGCCCAGGACAAGAAGAACGCGCTCGAAGCGGCGGGTATCCCCGTGGGCAAGACCCCGGGACAGGCCGCCGAAATCATGCGCGACATACTCGCCAAGGCCGACATCGGCTGATCGGTTCCGACCAATCGTGATGAAAGCCGTGATTCGCCAATGGGTGCGGGGAGCCATAGTCGCCCTCGCATCCATGGCCATCTATGCCATTGCATTAGGCTGCTATACAGCGCTGATGTTATTGGTCGTCTCCATGGAAGAGGGCGCCGACAATCTCACCGTCGGCACAACCTCGCTGACACAGGCCGTTGTGCTTCTGAGTGAGGGATCGGGCTTTAGAACCGATTCGTTCACCCTCACCATCACGCCATTGATGTTGACTATACTGCTGATATGGCTGATCAATGCACTCACCATGCGAATCAAAGCATACGGGCCGCATGCGTATGTTGCCGGATTGGTTGTTTGGCTCGGGTTGAACGAGGTATTTCGGCAATCCGTACACCTAGGTCTTGTCGATGACCAATGGCTTGTGTTGCTGAAAGCAGCCATCGTATTCTCGATCGGTTTCCTATGCGCAGCCGTACCGGAATCAGCCAAGATGCGAGCATTCAGGGACTGGACTCGCAAGCAGGTGCCGGCGGACATACGCCACTGCCTGAAAATCGGCGTTGCCTTGGCCGTCGCGATACTGGGCATATACCTGGCAATTGGATTGATTACCGTCATCGTATGGGCGGTACGCAACCATGCCGCTGTCGTATCGTTGTTCGGATTGTCCGGGATGGAAACCGGTTCACGAATTCTCACCACCGTCGCCATGCTGATCTGGCTACCCAACGTCATGCTCTGGGCTGTTTCCTGGCTCTTCGGCGGCGGATTCGCCATCGGTGATTTGGCCAGTTTCACGTTATGGCTCGGCCAATCCAAAGAGCTTCCTGCAATACCGGTATTCGGTATTCTGCCCGAACCGGTCAGCAGCGAACTATGGCGTACCGTTGCCTTGAACGCGCCTCTCGCCATCGCTGCGCTCGTGGGCCTGCTGGCTGTATTCCTGCCGCAAGGATTCGCCTGCAGACCGTTGAATATACGGAATGCGTCCACCCGCGGCCCAGTACTGGTTTCGCTGATCTACTCCGCCGGGTCATTCTGCCTGAGCGCGATGCTGATCTCACTGGCATCCACATTGCTGTTCGCTCTGTCCAATGGATCGCTTGGCGATCATCGTCTCGCTCACATTGGCGTCGACGTCATGGCCTCCACCAGAGTCGTCGGTCATTCGACCGCATTGGGATTTACCGCGGCATGGCTACTCGCGCTGATTGGCACAGCGCTCGTTTTTTCGATAGGCTGGTTGGTTGGGAGGATCAATGATTCCCGCACCACCGCCGCGACCCCGAAGACCGTCATCGTCCGTCAGGCGCGGTCCCTGGCGTCACAACCACAAGAATCCAAGGAGGAACAGGATGACAAACACGAACCGACCGATCCGTCGGGCACTGGTCTCGGTCTTTCATAAGGAAGGCATCGAAGTACTCGCGGAAGCGTTCGTGAAGGCCGGCACCGAAGTCGTTTCCACCGGTTCGACCGCCAGGAAGCTCGCCGAGCTGGGCGTCAAGGTAACCGAGGTGTCCGATGTCACCGGATTCCCCGAATGCCTCGACGGCCGCGTCAAGACGCTGCATCCGTACATTCACGCCGGCATTCTGGCTGATATGACCAACCCCGAACACGCCAAGCAGCTTGACGGCTTCGGCATCAAGCCGTTTGATCTGGTGGTCGTCAACCTGTACCCGTTCGCCGACACCGTGCGCTCCGGTGCCAACGAAGCCGACACCATCGAGAAGATCGACATCGGCGGCCCCTCCATGGTGCGTGGCGCAGCCAAGAACCACGCCACCGTGGCCATCGTCACCGATCCGGCCGATTACGCCTTGGTCGCCGAGCGTGTGGCCGACGGCACCGGTTTCTCCCTCGACGAGCGCAAGTGGCTTGCCGCCAAGGCCTTCGCCCACACCGCCGCCTATGACGCCACCATCAACGAATGGACCGCCAAGCACTGGCCGAAGCCGGCTTCGCTGGACACCGCCGAAGTGGACAAAGACGATCAGGACACTGAAATCGATTCCGCCAAGTTCCCGGCCCAGTTCACCCGCACCTGGGATCGTGCGCACACCCTGCGCTACGGCGAGAACTCCCACCAGCAGGCCGCCCTCTACATTGACCCGCTCAACCAGACCGGTTTCGCCCACGCCGAGCAGCTCGGCGGCAAGCCGATGAGCTACAACAACTACGTGGACGCGGACGCCGCCTGGCGCACCGTATGGGATATGGCTCCCGCCATTGCCGTGGCCGTAGTCAAGCACAACAATCCGTGCGGTCTGGCCATTGGCAAGACCGCGGCCGAAGCCCACAAGAAGGCCCACGCCTGCGATCCGATGAGCGCCTACGGTGGCGTGATCGCCTGCAACTCCACAGTCACCCTTGAAATGGCCGAAAGCGTGCGTCCCATCTTCACCGAGGTCATCGTCGCGCCCGATTACGAACCGGCGGCGCTCGAACTGCTGCAGACCAAGAAGAAGAACCTGCGCATCCTCAAAGTGGCCGAGCCGCCGAAGGGCCACGAGGCCATCCGCCAGATCGATGGCGGCCCGCTTGTGCAGGACACTGATCTGATCAACGCCGTCGGCGACGATCCGGACGCCTGGAAGCTCGTGGCCGGCGAGGCCGCCGACGCCGACACGCTGAAGGACCTCGTGTTCGCATGGCGTGCAATCCGCTGCGTGAAGTCCAACGCCATCCTGCTGGCCCACGACCAGGCCACGGTTGGCATCGGCATGGGCCAAGTCAACCGCGTGGACTCCTGCCATCTGGCCGTCGAGCGCGCCAACACACTGGCCGATGGTGCCGATCGCGCCACCGGTGCGGTCGCGGCATCTGATGCGTTCTTCCCGTTCGCCGATGGTGCCCAGGTGCTTATCGACGCGGGCGTCAAGGCAATCGTGCAGCCTGGCGGCTCCATCCGCGATGAGGAGGTCATCGAAGCGGCCAATAAGGCTGGCGTGACCATGTACCTCACCGGCACCCGCCACTTCTTCCACTGATCGGGACTCTCTGAGGAGAGCAGCTCAGCCAAAACGCACAAAGGTGGATTCCGCCTGGACCCGTCAACGGGTCCAGGCGGAATCCACCTTTGTGCGTTTTGGCTGCTATTGTGGTCACGTAACCGTTCGACAGAAGGAATCGCAACATGCACAACCATCCCTATGTATCCGAAGCACATGAGGGCAAGCCATGGTTTGAATGGTGCGTACTCGGCGTCGTCGCCGTCATCACACTGCTGGTTGCTTTCGGATATACGATGGCCGCCACGGTCATACTTGCCGTGACGGCCATCATCACCGGGCTTGTTCGTCTGATTCTTCAGGACAAAAGCCCATGGAAAGTGCGCTCAGTGGCGTTCGACTCCTTCATCGGCATCGCCTTGGGAATCGGCCTGCTGATTACCTACTTCAGCTTCTTTGGACTCTTCGGCAACATCTTTTTCCGCTGAATCGCCATCAGACGAGGTGGCCTGATCGAAGAATTCGCCATCGTCGAGCGTGTCCGCGTTTGCATCGGCATCCATCTGCGGAAGATCGGCGGCAGCCGGCACTTTGGGAGTGGTCATCATCTGCGCGATGATCATGACCAACGCCACCACAGAGGCGGCCAAGACCGGGCTAATCCAGAATACCCACAGCTGCTGCAGCGGATTTTGCGTAAGGCCCTCATTCATCGCGGCCAGTGCGATACCGGTGGAACGGGCGGGATTGAGACCGGCACCGGTAACCGGGTAGCTGATGGCGGCGGCCAGACCATAGGCAAGACCCATGGCAATGATATGACGGTCCGAGGACTCGCCGTGATCACCCAGAGAAGACATGGCGGTGGCAACGACAATCAGAGAGGCAACGACCTCGACGACAATCGCCAACGTAATCGAGAACGTAATGCCATACTGGGTCAGCAGCGAGTAAGACACGGAGCCGTTTTCGAAACCGTTAACGGCCGGAGTCAGCCACACTTTGGCAGCTACCTGCTCGGATGTGGGCAGCAGCTTGACCACGGCGAAGCCGGCGGCGATGGCACCGATGACCTGAGCGATCACATAGAGGATGCCATCCAGGATTTTCGTCTTGGAAACCAGCACGGAGGCTACGGTGATGGCCGGATTCAGCTGACCACCGGACACGCGGGAGAAGATGGCGGTGACTGCGGCATATGCCAAGCCGGTAGCCAACGCGAAGAACACGATATTGATGCCATATACGGCCGAACCCCATGTGGAGAAGGCGTAAATCGCAAAGCACAGCAGGAAGCTGCCGGCCGATTCGGCGCACACGCGCAGAGCCAGCGGCTGTTGCTTGGTTTCTTCCATGATTGTTCATTCCTTTTCATCTGTTGGAAGACGGGCGAACCCGCACAAACGGTTGCCAGTCTAGCAGCAGTCCTACGTTGCGGTATGATATATGGGTTGGAATTGGCTGGGATTCCAGTCCGCCAACTCTAAAGTATGTATACAAATCGACAGTCTCTGCGATGACAGAATCTGTCCGGCCACGTTGGGAGAACGATGCCAAACGCATATTCCCGCGCTGCGAAAGCGCAAGACGATTCCAATTCCATTCGACTCCAGAAGCTGCTTGCCCAAGCGGGATTCGGTTCCCGCCGCAAGTGCGAGGACATGATCACCGAAGGCCGTGTCGAGGTCGACGGTGAACTGGTCACCGAGCTCGGAACTCGCGTTGACCCTCATAAGCAGCAGGTGCGAGTAGACGGTTCGCGCGTACGCGTCAATCCGAACCACGTCACTCTGGCACTGAACAAGCCCCGCAAGGTGCTCTCCGCCATGGACGATCCGAAGGGCCGCTACACGTTGCGTGACATCGTGGGCGACAAGTACGAGCGCATCTTCCACATGGGCCGTCTCGACTACGATTCCGAGGGTCTGATTCTCATGACGAACGATGGCGAACTCTCGCAGCACGTCATGCACCCCAAGTACGAGGTCGAAAAGACCTACGTCGCCACGCTGGAGGGCAAGATCTCCGGTACCGTGTGCCGCCGACTCGTGACCACCGGCGTGCAGCTCGATGACGGTTGGATCAAACTCGACCACTGCGCCATCATCGACGCCTCCCGTGATTACACGATGGTCAAGGTCGTGCTGCACTCCGGCAAGAACCGCATCGTGCGCCGCATCTTCGGTTCGATCGGCTTCCCGGTCAAGCGTCTGGTGCGCACCCAGATCGGCCCGATCAAACTCGGTGATCTGAAGCCCGGTTCCTACCGCGTGCTGTCCCAGACGGAAGTCCGTTCGCTGTCCAAGGAGGTTGGCCTGTGATTCGCGTTGCCATCGACGGCCCCGCCGGCGTGGGCAAGTCGTCCACGTCCAAGGCGCTGGCCAAGTATTTCGGATACGCCTACCTTGACACGGGCGCGATGTATCGTGCCTGCGCTTGGTGGTGCTTGAAGCAGGGCATCGATCTTGACGCCGAAACCGTGGATGAGCGTGTCATCACCGAAGCGGTGGGCGAGTTCTTCACCGGCGACCATTTCGATATCTCCGTGGACCCGGACAACCCCCGCGTATTCGCCGACGACGAGGACATCTCCGAGGCCATTCGTTCCTCCGAAGTCTCCAGCCATGTCTCCAAGGTGTCGAACGTCATCCCGGTGCGCAACGTGCTCATCGCCGCCCAGCGCGCCTACATCGCCCGCGAGGCGTCGGCCGACTCCTTCTCCGGGGGTTTGGGCATCGTGGCCGAGGGCCGCGATATCACCACTGTGGTGTCCCCGGACGCCGAGGTGCGCGTGCTGCTGACCGCCCGTGAGGAGGTCCGTCAGGCCCGTCGCACCGGCCAAGCCGTCAAGGGCGTGGGTGCTGAGGATGTGGCCGCGCGCGACAAGGCCGATTCCAAGGTCACCAGCTTCCTGACCGCCGCCGATGGCGTTACCACCATCGACAATTCCGATCTGGACTTCGCCCACACGCTCGATCTGCTCATCGGTCTGGTCGAGGACGCCATCGAGAACCAGGAATACGAGCAGTATGCCGCCAATCTCGAAGGCTATGAGTTGGACGAGGGCGATGAGGATCTGATTTCCGGCCGTGGTTTCACGGAAGGTGCGCGCAAGGCCGGCCCCAAGCCGGTGGGCGTGCTGGCTGTTGTAGGCCGTCCGAACGTGGGCAAATCATCCTTGGTCAACCGTATCCTCGGCCGCCGTGCCGCCGTTGTGGAAGACACGCCGGGCGTTACGCGAGACCGTGTGAGCTATGACGCGGAATGGGCCGGCACCGACTTCAAGCTGGTGGACACGGGCGGCTGGGAAGCCGACGTGGAAGGCATTGAATCCGCCATCGCCTCACAGGCACAGGTTGCCGTGACCTTGGCCGATGCTGTGGTATTCGTTGTCGATGGTCAAGTGGGCATGACCACCACCGATGAGCGCATCGTCAAGATGCTGCGTGCCGCCGGCAAGCCGATCGTGCTGGCCGTCAACAAGATCGACGACCAGGCCAGCGAATACCTTGCCGCCGAATTCTGGAAGCTCGGCCTCGGCGAACCATACTCGATTTCCGCCATGCACGGCAGGGGAGTGGGCGACCTGCTGGACGTTGCGCTCGACAAGCTCAAGCAGGCCGAGAAGACTTCCGGCTACCTCACGCCTTCCGGCCTGCGCCGCGTGGCTCTGGTGGGCCGTCCGAACGTGGGCAAGTCGTCTCTGCTCAATCAGCTGGCGCGCGAAGAACGTGCCGTTGTCAACGATTTGGCCGGCACTACGCGCGACCCCGTCGACGAAATCGTCAACATCGATGGCGAGGACTGGTTGTTCATCGACACCGCCGGCATCAAGCGACGCCAGCACAAGCTCACAGGCGCGGAATATTATTCCTCTCTGCGCACGCAGGCCGCCATCGAGCGCTGTGAATTGGCGCTGATCCTGTTTGATGCATCGCAGCCGGTATCCGATCAGGATTTGAAGGTCATGTCCACCGCCGTGGATGCGGGCCGTGCAATCGTGCTCGTATTCAACAAGTGGGATGCGATGGACGAGTTCGACAAGCAGCGTCTCGAACGCCTGTGGAACACCGAATTCGACCGTGTGATGTGGGCCGAGCGTGTGAACCTGTCCGCCAAGACCGGCTGGCACACCAACCGTCTGACGCGAGCCATGGATAAGGCCTTGGAATCCTGGGATCAGCGTATTCCTACAGGCAAGCTCAACGCCTTCCTCGGCAAAATTCAGGCCGCCCACCCGCACCCGTTGCGTGGTGGCAAGCAGCCGCGAATCCTCTTCGCCACGCAGGCATCCACGCGCCCGCCGCGTTTCGTGATCTTCGCCACCGGCTTCCTCGAGCACGGCTACCGCCGCTACATCGAGCGTTCCCTGCGCGAGGAATTCGGCTTCGAAGGCACACCGATTCAGATCTCCGTGAACATCCGCGAGAAGAAGAAGCGGAAGTGACACGCGCGTAATTTGCCAGATTTCATATATCTGGTAGATTATCTACTCGGTGCTTTTGCACCATCGGGCCGTAGCGCAGTTTGGTAGCGCACTTGACTGGGGGTCAAGGGGTCGCGGGTTCAAATCCCGCCGGCCCGACCGATTAGCCCCGGAATTCCGCCACTTTTGAGTGGTTGTCTTCCGGGGCTTTTCCGTTTTCAAACAACATGAGACAACATGACGACGGAGGGTTATAGGCCAAAATGTGTGTCTGGTGGTCTAGTCGTTCGACTGCCATTCGACCCTGGTGTGGAACTCGTTCCAGTCGATGCCGGTGCCGTATCTTGCGGGGATGCCGAACGTCTCGTACTGGCCTTGCGGGCTCCTTTCCCATGCCTGCCGGTAGAGGCGCTCGAGTCGTTCGTCGGTCATCG